>CP065000.1:2636000-2965500 GCA_016700075.1 Acidobacteriota bacterium
ACGGTGCAGCTCTCGCGGCGTCTGATCACGGACATTCCCAATCATAAGCTGAAAACCGTCGCCGAATATTACTGCCTCGATCTGGTCGATCATCACAGGGCTGCGGCCGACGCTTACGCGACGGCACACATTTTTATCGACCTTGTTTCGCGTCTGCACGACCAAGGCATCAGCAACGTCGCCGCCGCATGCGACTACGCATCACGCAAGAATTTCTATGCACGAAGAGCACGCTCCAACAGCCTCGAATAAGCAGGGCCTCGATATTCGTTCGACACCGCGGGAGGAAATGGACCTTTTCCCGCTCGATACGTTCGAATACGAATATCCCGGCCGCGAAATATTGATCGATTTTGAGATGCCGGAATTTACGGCGATCTGCCCGTTCTCTGATTTCCCCGATTTCGGCACCATCCGCATCAGATATGTGCCGGACAAGCTCTGCGTGGAACTAAAGAGCCTGAAACTCTACATCAACTCATTCCGTGATGTGAAGATCTTTCACGAACACGTCGTAAATCTGATACTTGAGGATTTCGTCGCGGCGTGCGATCCCGTGCGTGCCGAGGTCATCGGCGACTACAATGTGCGCGGAAATATCAAGACGGTAGTTACGGCAAATTACGAAAGGAAGGATCAGTGATTGCCTGCGGCGATATGCCGGGAGCCGTTCGAGATCGACCTGCTGCAGGCACGGTCAACAAGGCCGACGACCTCGGTTTCGACAGCGTCGGGCTTTTTGGCATTGATATTCGCTATCTCGGTCACGACCAGGACCTTTGCCCTTTCAAGCATACTCTGCTCGCGGAACGATAACGATTTTTCACGGCTCAGCAATGCGAGCTTTTTGAATACGTCCGCAGCCGCGAAAATATCGCCGGATTGCAGTTTCCCGGTGAATTCGCGGATGCGTACCTTCCAATCGCGGCTGGCCGGTTCGATGCTGTCAGCGAGAGCGCCCATCAGGCGTTTACATTGCGAGCGGTTTATCAGCGGACGCAGGCCGACGCTGTTCACGTTTTCGGCAGGAATGAAGATCAGCGAATCATCCTTTAGGACACGCAGTGTAAAAACACTGCATTCGCAGCCGCCGACCTCGCGGAGTTCTTTCCGTTCGACAAGGCAAACGCCTTGATTCGGGTATGCGACCTTTTGTCCGATGGTTAGCTGCATCGCCTTTTCATCCGCCCATATGGCGCCGACGTGGAAGCTGCCAACCCATTGAGGGCGGCGCCGAATTCAAACCAAGATCTCAACGAGCTGATCTGTAGGAATAGAATAAGTATAGCGCAATTAGTTTCAATTGGGGAAGAAAAAAAGAAGACGAGGAGACGAGGAGGTGATTTGCGATGCGGTCTTAGCGGCCACTGCGTTACAAATGCTCTAAGCCGGGAGTTCGATCGAGAACGTCGAACCGTGGCCAAGTTTTGAGGCGAGCGTCACTTCGCCGCCGTGCAGCCTCGCCAGGTGCTTTACGATCGAAAGGCCAAGGCCTGTGCCGCCGACATCGCTCGTACGCGCACGGTCAGCGCGGTAGAATCGCTCGAAGATACGCTGTGCGTGTTCGGGCAACACGCCTTCGCCGGTGTCGGTGACAGAAATAATGTCGCGGCCGTTCTCGATGCGGTGCGATAGGGTAACGGTGCCGCCTTCGCGGTTGAATTTGATGGCGTTGTCGATCAGGTTTACGAGCATCTGCTCGAGCCTGATCGGATCCGCAAAAACCGACACGTCCGATGAAACTTCGTTCTTCATCTCGACCTTTCTTTCCGCAGCCCTGTTGGCAAGCGAATTCATCACATCCTGAGCCTCGATCGCCAACTTCACCTCGCGAATGTCCATCGTCACATTGCCCGATTCGATCATCGACAGCTCCGAAATGTCCGATATCAGGCTACGCATACGCTCGGCATTGCGGCGGATGACGCTAAGGAAGCGTGTGCAGTTCTCACGGTCTTCGATGCCGCCGTTCTCCAGCGTTTCGACAAATGCGAGTATCGAGGTGAGCGGCGTGCGAAGTTCGTGCGAGATGTTCGAGAGGAATTCCTGCCTAATGTTTTCCAGACGGTCGATCTGCGTTGTTTCGTAGAAAAAACCTATCGCGCATGCCTGGCCGTTGATGTCGATCGGAGCGACGTGTATGTCGAAATTCCGTTTTTCCATCGCCGCAAGCTCAAGACGAACATCGCTCGAAACCTGCGTCGTTATCGCCTTTCGAAAAGCCTCGTGCAGGTCGAGGTCGCGTATCACCTCGCTCAGGCGGCGGTTTTCCAGTTCCAAGCCGGCACGTGCGAACGTGACGGCCGCGGGAATGTTGCAGTGTGAGATGCGCATGTTGCGGTCAACCACCAGCACGCATTCGCGGGCGGCGTCGAGCAGCCGCTGCAAGATGATCGGCGTGTCCGCCTGCGTGGCGGTACGCGGTGGGAATGATGTTGAGATCAGTTCGTTCATTTCGTACCGATAAATCTGTAGCCGACACCGACGACCGTTTCGATACAGTTGCCGCAATCGCCCAGCTTTTGCCGCAAACGGCGAATGTGGACGTCTAGCGTTCGTGTGTCGCCGAAATAGCTGTAGCCCCAGACGTTGTCCAGCAGCTGCTGACGCGATGCGACGCGGCCCGAATTTTGGATCAGATGCTCGAGCAGAGCGAATTCCTTGCGCGTCAGCTTCACGCTTTCGCCCGTGCACATGACCCGCATGTCGGCGAAATCGATATGCATCATGCCGTCGTCGTAGGTCGGTGAAGTTTCGCTTTCCGACCGCCGCAGGACGGCACGCACGCGTGCGATCACCTCTTTGATCGAGAAGGGCTTTACAACGTAATCGTCGGCTCCCGATTCCAGCCCGAGTATCTTGTCGCCCTCTGCCGCTTTCGCCGTGATCATGATGATCGGGGTCTTTTCGGTCTGCGTCTCGCGACGCAGGCGGCGGCATAGCTCCATCCCGGTCATTCCCGGCAGCATCAGGTCGAGCAAAACGAGAGCCGGCGGCTGCTTTTCATCCAGGGCGAGACGCAGGCCTTTTTCGCCCGATTCGGCGATCACAGGCCGAAAGCCCTCGCGTCTGAGGTTGTAATGCAAACTTTCGGCGATGTCCGCATCGTCCTCAACGATCAGAATGGTCTGCTGCATATGTTCTTAACTATTACTGAAACCTTAGCCCTCGTTGGCTAAAGAGTATGTCGCAGCACTTAATTGGATATTAACGAAATGTTACGCGGAGGTTAAATCTTAATACTTTGGTTTAGGAAAGCGATGTGCGGGAATGCAGTATTTCGCGAAATTCTGCCGCTGCGGGTTCAGTCCCGAGGCCGATGAACGCTGCCGACGGCCTAATTGCATCGCCGAGCGGCCCTGAGATATTCACGCCCGTATCGGCAACGAGCTCGTACATTTCGGACGTCTCGTGATCCTGCACGTGAATATCTCGCAGCCTCGCCGCCAGCACCGCCGGAGCTTCGTCGTTTCTCGCCGCCGCCCAAACAAGGTGATGCGGCGTTACGGCGATGGACGTGATAACCGTTTCAGTGCTCGAGCGAAAAAAGCCTTTCTTTTCCTTGGTCGAAACGGTCTCGAAACAGTGTTCGGCCGCGGCTTCGACATCGTCAAGGCCGTGTTTTTCAGCGTATTTCCTGATCGCGGCAGCGGCATCTCCCGTAAATTCCGCAAACGCGCAGCGGCGTGTTGTTCTGATGTATTCGGACATATCGCCTAATATTCTAGCCGAAATGTCCTAAATTTCACGTCAGGCAATCCTAAGGGCACGCCGCTTCAGTTATCGGCCTTTTATCGTCTCGTTTCTATCAGGTTCGCCAACCCGCTTCATCAGACCGTCATCGTAAACCCGCCGTCAGGTGTGAGTGTGGTGCCGGTAATGTAACTTGCTTCGTCTGAACATAGGAACAAGATCGCGGCCGCGATCTCTTCCGGTTTGCCGACGCGTCGGACGTGAACCTGCGGCACCATCGCATTGTCGAAGATCTCGTCACCGATGATGCCGCGGATACGATGATGCATCGGCGTATCGACAAAGCCGGGGCAGACGATGTTGACCCTGATGCCGTGAGGCGTAAGCTCGGCTGACGCGCTTGTCGTCAAGCCGACCTGTCCGTGCTTTGACGCGACATACGCAGCTCCTCCGCCAAAACCGAGAAAGGAGTTCACAGATCCGACATTGACGATCGCTCCGCCGTGTCCGCCATCGAGCATGGCCCGAGCCTCGTATCGCAGGCAAAGGTAATTCCCCTTAAGGTTAATGTCGAGAACCTTGTCCCAGTCGTCCTCCTCGAGATCGACAATGTTCGCGATCTGTCCTTCGATGCCGGCGTTATTTACAGCGTAGTCGAGCCGCCCAAACGTCGCGATAGCGTGAGCCACCATCTGCTCGGCGTCCTGCGCATTCGACACGTCCGTCTGAATAGCGGTCGCTTTCCCGCCAGCGGCTTCGATCTCGCCCACAAGCGAATCAAGTTCCTCTTGCCGTCTCGCAGCAAGGACAACGCTCGCCCCCTTTACAGCAAACGCAAGGGCCGTCGCCCTACCGATACCGCTACTCGCTCCTGTGATCAAAGCAACCTTTTCATTCACTATCTTTTAGTCTCCTTAATTCCATGCCGGCCGTAGCAGATCCGCTTTCAATTCTGTCGTGGCAATGCCTCAGACTATTCCGGGATCCCGACTCGTTTGACCAATTCCTTAAATCGCGGGTCGTCTCGCACGAAGTCCAAAGTTTTATCGACCTTGAGGTCGGTCAACTTGTCACGCTCGTCATATGCTTTGTTCAGATATTCGATAGTCTTATCTTTGTCTTTGCCCCAAGCGTATGCGATGGCATAATCCATCGCTTTAACATATCCATTGGGGTCTTTTGCCTGTTTGGCATTCAGCTCTTCGAGGCGTATTTCCTGACTCATCCGCTGGAATCCATCCCATCCGCCTTTTTCGTAGGCTTCTTTCAATTTCGCAATATTTTCAGGTTTGAAATCTTTATTCGCTTTCGCAGCAAGTAAGAATTCTTCGACAGCCGGGTCATATTTGCCTTGAGCGGCATAAAGACGACCCGCAAAACGATGAAAGCGTGCTTCATTGGGAACTAGCTCATTAAACTTTTTGTTGTGTAAAAGTGCCTCGTCAAAGCGTTCGGCACGTGCCAGAACAATCACCATCCATACATTGATAGGATTCGAAAACGGGTCGAGTTCCACGGCTTTCGTTATCTCTCTGAGGGCTTCGTCATTCCTATTACTGGCGGACAATAGCTCGGCATACCATTGATGAGCCGTCGCCCAGTTCGGATCGAGTTCGATCGCCCGTTTGAATGATCTTTCCGCTCCTGCAAAATCGTATTCATATTCATAAATGACTTTTGCCAGTGATGTGTGGGCTTCCGCCAGGTTCGGGTCAAGTTCAAGAGCCTTGAGTGCCGCTTGCTTGGCTTGGGGACGATATTCTTTCGGTCTAAAATCGCCAAAGAATGGAAACAAATGATAGGTATCGGCTAATCCGCTGTAAGCAAGGGCATAGTTCGGGTCTTTTTCGATGGCTTGTTTGAAAAACACGATCGCCTTTTCAAATTCAGGTATTTGCAGCTTGTTCCAATGAAAACGACCTTGCAGATAAAGCTGATAGGCTTCGTTGTTGTCGGTGTAATTCTTCGCCAGTTTCTGCTCGCTTTCACCAGATAGTTTCAGTTGCAGTTTGCCCACGATCTCGGTGACGATCTCGCGTTGGGTGGTCAATAATTCCGAGAGTTTCCGTTCATACTGCTCGCCCCACAGCGACTTGTTGGTGCGGGCATCCACGAGCTCGACCGTGATGTTCAGATTGTCGCCCCGCTTGGTAAGGCGTCCGGTCATCACCGCATCCACGCCAAGTTCGGCGGCGATCTTGGCAACATCGGTCTCCTTCCCCTTGTAACGCATCACCGAACTCGTCGGCGAAACCCGCAAATCAGGGATCTGCGTCAGCCGAAAGATAACCGATTCCGCCAAACCGTCAGACAAATAATCCGTGTCGGCATCGGAATTCCGATTCTCAAACGGCATCACGGCAATGGAATTGATGGCCGCCGATCCGCCAATGCCGAAATATCGATAACCAAAGAACCCACCTACTAACACCAGAACAGCAACAACTAAAGCCGCCAGCGGCTTCGCCGCCCTATTTGCGGAGAAGCTCTGCTTCTCCGAAAGGTCGCCCATAGACTCCCGAGGCTCCACCTCCGCTCCACGCGGAAAGACGGCTGTCTGTTCGGTGGTGTGAATCTGAGCACGAGTCGGAGCTTCGCCGGGAGCGGCGGTTGAGTGCAAGATCGCGGTTTGCGGTTCATCGGTCGGGAACCCAGTCGCTACCGCTCCCGGTTCTGACCTCGCCGGGCCGTAGAGCAACTCCGTTCCGTCATCAAGACAGAACATCATCGTGTTGTCATACTGTCGTCTGCATTGCGGGCATTGTTTCATAAGATCCTATTCTGCTGCCTCGTTTATTTTCTTAACCCGCTGATCAGGACGACGTCTTTGGTCGTGGATCCGCGGGAGAAGAGGGTTGGCTTGCCGTCGCGGGAGAGGTCGAACCACGCGATCTGATCGGTCGTGAAATTGGTCAATTGTTTTGGTGCTCCACCGTCGATCGGCATACTCCAGATATTCGAGACGCCGTCGCGGGTGACGATGTACGCGAGCGACCGGCCATCGGACAGCCAATGAAGTTGCTGAGGATCGCCTGCGGGCGTCTCGACAGTCTTGAAGCCCGGGGGGAGGTCGAGCAGCTTTGTCGGCGGACCGCCTTCAAAAGGAATTATGCCTATTCGAAATTCCGAGTCCGCCCGCTCACGGTATATCCCGGCGATCGACTTGCCGTCGGGCGCGACCACACCCTGGCTGAACAAGTGATCAGTGAGCCGCACAGGGGCACCGCCATCGATCGACACTTTCCAGAGTCGGCGCTCCCCGGGCTCATCTATCACGTTATAGATAACCCAGAGCCCATCAGGTGATACGTCGGGAAAGAATCCTCTATCAGTCAACTGTTTTGGGTTGGCGCCGTCGATATCGATCCGCCAGATCTCAAAAGTTTGGGATCTCGAACGTGATCCGTACACGATGTACCGCCCATCAGGCGAGACAGAAGGAAACAATCCGTAGCCCTGGGTCAACTGCCGGGGATTGCCGCCTTCTTCGTTCATTATCCAGATATGTGGAGTGAGGCCGCTGGTTGTCGTGTAAACGATCTTGCCGTCGGGCGTCCAATCTAGGCCTGTCCGGCCCTCATATTTTGCGGAGCCGAGCGTCAGCTGCTTGGCGCGGCCCGCGTCGCCATCCGGTGCCGACCAGATGTTGAAAACACGGTCTTCCTGAACTACCACGATCGAGCCGGAATCAGCCGTCATACTGATACCGTGATAAGAAAGCAGGTCGTTGGTGATCTTACGGACTTTGCCGGAAGGATATGAGATCTGGTATACCTGGGCCATATTAGAGCCCATCTCGAAATTATTTGCGATCACACCGCTGCCGTCCGCAAGCCAAGCGACCTGTCCGCAGTCGGCCCATCTCGAAGACCCGATCGGCTTTATCGATCCGTCTTCGACCCGTATTTCAAGTATTCTCTGGTAACGGTCGGCGCCGTCGACGGCAACGGCGGAACTAGCTATCACCTTTCCATCCGGCGACCACCCGGGGCCGCTGGTCTTGAACGACTCTGGCCGCTTAAGCGTCGCCAACGGCTGATCTCCGGTACCATCGGCATTCGCAATGAACATTGTGCTCTCGCCCGGCTGATTGCGAACGAAGGCGATCCGTTTGCCGTCAGGTGAGAATGTGACTGCGCTGCTGACATTGGAATTTAGTTTTTTTGGTTCGCCGCCCAGAACGGGAACTCGATAGAGCGTGCGGTTCTCCTCACCAACGTCTTGCCTAGGGAAATAGATGTAGCCGCCGTCAGGCGAGAATGTCATTCGTCCGTATTCCACCTCCGCGGGGGGAATGATTTGCACGTTACTCCCCGTGCCTATATGCCTTACCCACAGGCTCTCCTGGCCGGCATCTTCCTTCACATGCACGACATACTTGCCGTCGGGGGATATCGCTGCATCCCCCGCCTTGCCGGTATCGGTGAGCTTTGTGATCTTCATCGACTCGAATGACAGCGCCGCCGTTTCCTTTTTGAACGCAAATTTGTAGATCGCGAAACCGATCCCGGCGACAACGATGACAGCAAGCACAGCCAAAAGCGGCTTTGCCGCCCTATTTGCCGAGAGGTTCCGCTGTTCCGAAGGCCCACCCAGAGATTCCCGAGGCTCTGCCTCCGCTCCTGTGCTTAGAACGGCTGTCTGCTCGGTAGTATGGATATGCGCACGAGTCGGAGCTTCGCCGGGAGCGGCAGTCGAGTGCAAGATAGCGGTTTGCGGTTCGTCGCCGGGGAACCCAGTCGCTATCGCTCCCGGTTCTGACCTCGCCGGGCCCTCGAGCAGCGCATTGCCGTCATCGAGGCAATACAGCAGAGTGTCGTCGTAATAATCTCGCCTACATTCAGGGCATCGTTTCATAAGCTATTATTCCGTCAGATTCATCCGCTTCAGCAGATCCTTGAATCGCGGGTCGTCGCGGAGAGATTCAAATGGAATTTCCCATCTGATGGATGCTAAAGAGCCGCGTGCTTGAAAGTCCTTCTCCAGCCATTCGAAAGCATTGTCTTTGTCGCCCAGCCCTGCATATACAGCAGCGACGTGTTTTCCGGTTGCTTCCTTTCTCGCATATTTGTCCTTCAACTCATTGGCAATAGCGACGGCTTCCGAGCGCTTTCCCAAGACGCCATAGCTATAACCAAGTTCCGCGAGGTTGATACCGGCCCTGTTACTCATTTCCACGGCTTTTTCGATGTTTGCAATGGCGTCGACGTCCCGCCCTTGTTTTAGATACGATAGTCCCAAAACCTGATACCCGCCTGAAAAGTAAGGATCGAGAGCGATCAGCTTGAGAGAGTTTTCAACGCTCGCGTTGTGATCATTTCGTACCTGATACATGGACGACAGATTCAAACTGATAACGCTCGACAAAGGATCAAGTTCATGTGCACGCTTGATCATCAATTCGGCTTCGTCAAACCTGCCAAGATGGTTGAGAAGGCGACCGTACCATAGGTACGCTGTGGCGTAATGCGGATCGAGTTCGATCGCCCGCTTATATTCCCGTTCGGCCTCCGTCCATCGCCACGACTGGTTATTGACGCCCCCCAGCGATGCATGTGCTTCGGCCAAATGATCGTCGATCGCTATCGCACGCTCGGCAAATGCTTTCGATTGCGGCAATGTCTCGCTTGTCGGAGTGCCGGTATAGGAATTCAAGACAAAATAGGAATCGGCAAGACCGGCGTATGCAAGCGCATAATTAGGGTCGCGGTCGGTCGCGATCTTGAACTGTTCAATCGCCTTTCTGAGATCTTCAGCGGTTCGCCGGTTCCAATGATAACGTCCTTTCAGATATGCCTGGTACGCTTCGGGATCTGTCGTCGAACTCCTGGCCACTTTCGCTTCGTCCGCACCCGACAGTTTTGATTTGAGTTTTGTAGAAACATCTTTCGCTATCTCGCTTTGAAGCGAAACGAGGTCGGATTGCTTGCGGTCGTATTGCTCCGTCCAGATCACGTCCTGTGTCCTCGTGTCGACGAGTTCGAGACTCAGCTTCAGATCGTCACCACGCCCGCCAACCCTTCCCAACAAAACCGCCTGAACACCGAGTTCCTCACCGATCTTCTTCGGCGAAGTTTCCTTACCCTTGTAATAAAAAACCGTGCTCCTCGACTTGACCGACAAATTAGACAACTGCGACAGACTCTTGATGAGCGTTTCTGTCATTCCATCCGACAAATACTCGACGTCCGCATTCCCGCTCTCATTGACAAACGGCATCACAGCGATGGAATTGATCTGTGTCGAACCAAATGGCCCCAGATATCGATAACCGAAATAACCGCCAACTGCGATCAGTATCGCCAACAATGGTGCCGCGATCAACCGCTTGTCAAATCCGCGAGGCTTCGCGGCAACATCGCCTGTGCCTGCCGGCAATACCGCCGTCTGTTCGGTCGTATGTATCTGGGCACGAGTCGGAGCTTCGCCGGGAGCGGCAGTCGAGTGCAAGATAGCGGTTTGCGGTTCGTCGCCGGGGAACCCAGTCGCTATCGCTCCCGGTTCTGACCTCGCCGGGCCCTCGAGCAGCGCATTGCCGTCATCGAGGCAATACAGCAGAGTGTCGTCGTAATAATCTCGCCTACATTCAGGGCATCGTTTCATAACTCTCTATTCCGGCAGTCCCATTCGCTTCAGTATTGCCGCGTAACGCTTGTCGCTCTTGAGTGAACCAAACTGCGCGTCCCGCCTGATCGACAACACCAATTCAAAGCCGCGGCTTTCTACATCTTTTTCTATCCATTCAAAAGCCTTGTCTTTATTACCCAGTGCCGCATATACTTCGGCGATCTGGACACCAACTGTTTTCTGTTTTGCATAGGCGTCTTCCAGTTCTTTGATTATCGCCATTGCATTCGCCGTCTGCCCGGTCTCTGCATAGACAGCTCCAAGTTTAGAAACAATTCTACGGATCTTTCCATTCGTTAATTCAACCGCCTTTTTCGCTTCAGCCAAGGCATCGGCACTGCGTCCTTGTCCCAGATACACACACGCCATCAATTGAGGTCCCCCGGGGAATTTGGGATCTAGATCTACAACTCTTTTGGCAAACTCGGTCGCAGACTGAGGATCAAGTTTGTCCTGACAGTAATGATTCGCAAGGTTGTAATTGACGATCACTGACAACGGCTCAAGCTCGTACGATTTCTTTAGCGCCCTCGTTGCGTCATCGACTCTTCCCTGCGTTATCAGGTATTCGTGGTACCATCTGTGCGCATTCGCATAGTCCGGGCTCAATTCGATAGCCCGCAGGAATTCCTTTTCGGATTCAGCCCAATTCCACGAGTACAAATTTACATATGCGAGCGATGCGTGAGCTTCCCCAAGCGAATCATCGATCTCAATTGCTCGTTTTGCGAATTGCCTGGCTTTCGACAATGAATCAACCGGAAAGTCGTCATCCCACCATTGGAATACTGCATACGAATCGGCGAGACCGACGTAAGCGAGCGCATATTTCGGGTCTTTGGCAATGGCTGCTTCGAACTGCTCGATGGCTTTTCGGAGGTTCACCCCATCCCTTTTGTTCCAGTAATACCGTCCCTGAAGATAATCCCTGTAAGCCTCAGCATTGGCGGTGTAGCTTTTCGCAATTTTCTCTTCTTCGGCACCCGTTAGCCTTGTTTTTAGACGGCTTGAAACATCTTTGGCGATCTCGCTCTGAAGTGAAACGAGATCCGACTGTTTTCGTACATACCGTTCGCTCCACAGCACCGCGTCTTTGCGAACATCGACGAGTTCCAGACTCAGCGTCAATTCCTCCCCGCGTTGAACGATCCGGCCATTCAATACCGCGTGCACATTCAATTCCTGCTCAATAGTTTTCGCGTCCGTTTTCGTTCCTTTATAACGAAAGACGGATGAGCTTGGCTTGACGTTCAAATTTGGCAGTTTGGACAAACTTCCGATCAAGGTCTCGGTCATTCCATCGGAGAGATATTCGACGTCAGCATTGCCGCTTTCGTTGACAAACGGCATCACGGCGATCGATTCGATCTGGCTGGCCGGCATTAGATACTTATAGCCAAAGAACCCACCGACAAATAGGGCAACGGCGATAACCGCAGCAATCAGCGGCTTCGCACTCCGTCGCACCGAGTCAGAACCACCTACGGTAGTGGGTGGTTGAAGAACAGCCGTCTTCACGTCGGTCTCGTCGGTAGGCTGCGTTAAACCACCCGCTGCCGTAGGTGGTTCTGACAAGATCGCGGTTGCCGGTTCATCCATCGACGCCGGCCCTTCGAGCAGCGCATTGCCGTCGTCGAGACAATACAGCAGCGTGTCGTCGTAATAATCTCGCCTGCATTCAGGGCATCGTTTCATAATGTTCTATTCCGGCAGATTCATCCGTTTCAGCAAATCCTTGTATCGCGGGTCTGAGCGCAGGTTATCGAATTGCAACAATGATGTAATGATCAGCAGCAAACCGCTACGCTGCCCGAAGTCCTTCTCCAGCCACTCGAAGACCTTATCATGGTCGCCAAGACCCATGTATACTCTGGCCAGGTACTGTCCGAGCGCCTCGCGCCTGGTGTATCTATCTTCCAGTTCCTTTAATATTTGAAAAGCTTCAGAGCGTCGTCCGGCAACGGCGTAGGAGTAACCCAGATCGCCCAGAACGACGCTCGCTCTATCCGACAACGTGGCCGCCTTCTCGATCAAAGCGATCCCTTCTTCATGACGCCCTTGTATGACGCGAGCTATTCCCAGGTTTGAGTACGCCCCCGTATAATTAGGGTTAAGTTCGATGATCTTTTCCCACTCCCCAATGGCAGTATCAACGTCACCCTTTATAAAATAGATCTGGGCGACATTCGAACTGATGACGGGCGAGAGAGGATCAAGTTCCTGCGCCCGTTTGATATGTCTCAGCGAGTCGTCAAATTGCCGTTTTATCCGAAAATAAATGCTAAACCAGTGATGCGTTGTCGGGTAATTCGGATTGAGCGCGATGGCCTTCCTGAATTCTTGCTCCGATTCCGCCCATCGCCACTCCTTCTGAAGTATAGAGGCCAGGCTTGTATGAGCTTCTGCCAGCGAGTCATCGATCTGTAACGCCCTGTCCACAGCCGCCTTCGCCTTTGGCAAGGTCTCGCTAATAGGCGTTCCGGCGTACTCCTCAAGCAGCAGGTAACTGTCAGCCAATCCGACGTAACCAAGTGCGTAATTCGGATCGCGATCGACGGCCTGCTGAAATTCAGCGATCGCTCTCTTGATGCCTTCTGTACTTCTTAGGTTCCAGTAGAAACGACCTCTCAGATAGAACTGATACGCTTGAGAGTTTGTTGTTTCGCGTGCGTTTATTTGCTGCTGCTGTTCCCCGGAAAGTCGCAGCCGCAGTTTGTCCGTGATCTCGCGTGCTATCGCCTGCTTTATTGAAAGGGCATCCGCGGCCGGGCGGTCGTATTCCTCGCCCCAGAGCTGAGCGCCCGTGACGGCGTCGACGAGATCGACCTGTATATTAAGCCGGTCGCCGACCTGCCGCACTCTGCCCGTCAAAACCGCCCGTACGCTGAGGTCGCGGCCGACCTGCTCCGCATCTACATCCTTGCCCTTGTAACGAAAGGCAGTGTTCCTTGCGATCACTTTCAACTGCTGGATCTGTGTAAGGCTGTTTATCAGCGACTCCGCGATGCCGTCCGAGAGATATTCGAAGTTGGGATCGCTGCCTACGTTCTGAAATGGCAATACGGCGATCGAATCGATCTGGGTAGTTTCAGACGACAAATATCGATAGCCAAAAAAGGCACCTGCGACAATTACCGCAAGCGCGAGGGGCGCAAGTAATAGCCTTTTATCAAGACCTTTTGTTTTCGGAAGCTCGGTAATACCCGACGGCAAAACTGCCGTTTGCTCGGTCGTATGTATCTGCGCTCGTGTCGCGGCCTCGTTTGGGGCGGCCGTCGAATGGAGTATCGCGGTCCGAGGCTCATCGAACTGCCCGCCCGCTGACGCAGGCGGTTCTGACCTGCCGCTCGCCGGGCCTTCGAGCAGAGCATTTCCATCATCGAGACAATACAGCAGCGTATCGTCGTAATAATCCCGTCTACATTCAGGGCATCGTTTCATATTTTTGTCCCGGCAGCTGTATTCGGATTATTGAATGAGTGTAACTCATTCCTCCGGATGCAGGTAGAAGACCTTGCTGACGATCTTCCATTCGCCGTCGGTTTTGAGCAGAGTGAACATATCGGTAAAGCGGTGTCCGCCCCAGTTATGGCATTCGACGCGTGCGGTGGCGATGGTCTCGCAGATATCGACCGCGGATATGTCGGCCGTCAGTTCGGATGCGGGCCCGTTCTCGTCGATCCAGTCGAAGAGCCCTTCGATCGGCCCTGCGATCAGGTCGGGTCCCAAATAGCCGTGAATGGTGGCTCTGTCGTGGAAAGCGGGCCTCATATCGCTGCTCTTTCCTGAGACGCCGCCGGAAATATAGGTGGTAAGTGCTTGAACGATCGCTTCGCGGTCGCCGCTTTGTGAGGTTGCGTAGGTCATGATCCGGTTTTCTCCTGTTTTTGAGTTTCTGCGGGAAGACGTTTGTATATCTATAAAATCAAACGATAAAACAGAATAAAAAGGGTCATTCAGAGCAAAAAAATGCGCGTGAGGCATCAGGCCTCACGCGCATAACTGTTCGACCGTAAAGTTGTTTACGGTTCGATCACGTAATCCGGCCAGCACGAGGTCGGATTAAGATAGAGTTCGAGAAATTCCATCGCAAAACGGTTTGCCGCAGGATTTGAGAACGACGGTGCGTTCGGATCGAGTATCTTGCCGATCTGATCGAGCGTCGCTTCCAAATGGATCTTCGTCGTGCGGTCGGTCGTCTTCGGCAGAGCGGCGTTGATCTCGCTCACCAGTTCACGAAGTTCGGCGCGATAGAACGCACGCTCGTCGCCGCTCGATATGAACATCGCCTGGAAACCTGCGGGCACGTTCGCCGGTGCTGTCGGCGGCGGGCCGGTTATCTTGTTATTTGCGATATCAAGATAAGACCGCTGCAGATTGCGCCTGTAAGCGTCGATCACAGGAGCATCGGTCTTAAGCTCGGACCAGACGCCGTTGCGAACATCGCCCAGGAAATCCGCCGGATGATATGCCGACGGGCCGTCGAGTGCGTTCTGTTCGATCATGCGGGCGAAACGCGGGCTCGAAAGCAGGTTGTTCAGTACGCTGTTCTGTGCGTTGCGTACGCGGTTCAAGGCACCGATCGGCTCTATTCGCCGCAAAATGTCCTTATCGATCGCCCAGTCGGGCCGTGCAAAGGCGTTGTCATTGAGGAACTTGACCGCCTGTGCCTGCCGTGCACGCGGGATCATCGTGAACCGCACACCTGTTTGGCCGATGTGCCTCTGCTGCGAATCAAATCCGCCGACGATCGCGGCGACGTGGTTCAATTCGAGCACCCATTGGCCGAGCATGCGGCCGTAGAGTTCAGACAGGTCGTTGTAAGGCTGGCCCGCCTGTGTGGTCGTTGCAGGAACGAGCAATTTGGCAACGCGGCGCAGATTCGCGATACCCAGCGTTGTTGACGCGATCGCGTCGGCGTCGCCGACGGCCTCGGTCAGTTCGCCAGGGTCGCTGCCGGCTGAGCCCTGTGTCGAAAACCGCAGCCACGGCGTCTCGTCCTGCTGGCGTGCCCAACTGTCGAGCGTCGGCAATTCGGCGTCGGACGATTTGGCGGTCGGAATGGGTTTGTATCCCCACATCGTCGCCCATACGTCATACGGGCCGATGCCCGGAACGAGGTCTTCGACAGCGATCTTGTCTTCAGGCTGTGCGACATAGTTGAAACGCGAATAGTCCATCAGCGTGGCAACGTGGCCCATCTTCTTGACCCACTCGCGGTCGCGGACCTTGTCCTGCGGATACAACGAGCTCGCCTTCATGTTGTGCTGGAAACCGAGCGTGTGGCCGACCTCGTGTGCGACGACGTATTCGACCAGCGTGCCCATCAGATCATCCGGCATCGGCAGCTTGTGAACGCGCGGGTCGAGCGGGCCGACCTGCGTGAAATACCACGAACGCTGCAGGTTCATGATGTTGTGATACATCTGAATGTCGGATTCCAGGATCTCGCCGGTTCGCGGGTCGTTGATATGCGGGCCCGAAGCGTTCTCGATGGTCGAGGGCAGCCAGCGGATCACTGAATAACGTGCGTCTTCCGGATCGAACTCCGGATCTTCCGCTTTTGAGGGCTGCATCTTTGCGATGATTGCGTTCTTGAACCCTGCCGCCTCGAACGCTTTCTGCCATTTCTCTACGCCGCGGATCGTGAAAGGAACCAGCCATTTCGGTGTCGCACGATCGACGTAGTAAACAATGGGCTTCACCGGCTCGGAAAGGGCCGCGTTCGGGTCTTTCTTTTCCAGACGCCAGCGCGTGATGTAGCGCCGCTGCTGAGCGCGGTGTTCCGGGCGTCCATAGTCCGTCTGCGTCACTGAGAAATATCCGACGCGTTCATCAAACAGACGCGGCATCATCGGGTTTTCGGGCAGTTTGACCATACTGTAATGCAGCACTACGCTCGCACTTCCGGGCGACATTCCCGAACCGCCGGGACCGCCCTGCTGCTGTTGAAAAGCTCCCGCCGGCGAGGGCTGCCGCACATAGGTATGCGTCGCGCGTGCTTCGATGTTCGTCGGGAAAGCCGAGACGCGGTCGATGAAAGTTCGTGTCGTGTCCATCGTCGTCGCGTTCAATCGCTGACGTGCGCTGAATTCGAAGACATCGGTCGTAAACAGTCTACCGACCTCGATCACCGCAGTGTCGTTGTTCGGGCCAAAGGCGGCGACAGGAAACGACATCAAAATTGTCTCGTTATTCGCAGCCGCGACCGCCTCTGCGATGGGCAGGGTCGGGTCGGCAACGATGCCGTAATTCACGTTGCGGAGCATCACCTTATTGTCGGCCAGTTCCCATCGCACCACGCGGCGGCCGAGTGCCTGTCCGCCGTAGCCGACGCCGAGCGTTGTTCTGGCGATCTGCGTCACCCACAGGAATTCCTTGCCCATCTCGGATTTCGGGATCTCGTAATAATACTTATCCTTTACCTGATGAACGGTGAAGATGCCTTTCTTTGATTTTGCATCGGCAGTGATCACCTTGTCATACGGCTGCGGGTCCTGCGAGGAAGCAGCTCCTGCTCCGCCCGGCATTCCGGGCCTAACGCCTGCCGGCGGGCCGCCTGCGGGTGTACCTGTCGGTGCGGGCGCCGGTGTCGGATCCTGTGCGGGCAGGATACCAACAAACATCGAAAAGACGAACGTATACAACAACACGCGTCCTGCGGTCTTAAACATTTGATTTCCTCCGGTTGTGTCTGTGAATAGCGGTTATCTCCAGTCGGCAAAAATTCCGTTTCTAAGCGTCTGTCATACAGCTCGCGAAAATTGGAGGGCCTTACTGAATCTACGGTTTTTATAACACCCGAATTCCCGCATTGCAACGAAAATAGGGCTTATACGCGGGTTATTTCTGTAAAGTTTTGTCAATAAGAGCGTCCACAGATCGGTTTAGAAAAGGACAGTTAACGCAGAGACCGCAAAGACCGCTGAGCAAAGGGAAGTTTGTACGCTCCTCCGCTTACACCCGCTTCGCTCATTCAATTGTGTCTATTCTATTTCTTTGCGATCTCAGCGGTCTCTGCGTTTCAAGGCCTTCGGCTATGAAGTGCGGCGGATGACGGCAGTTCCCGCTTTGTCGGGAATGAGTATCAGATTCTCGGGTTTGTCTGCAAAGAACTCATCGACCGCCTTTTCCGCGCCGTCCCACACGAGGCTTGCATAATCGTGCACTATCAGCCAGCCGCCGGGCACCAGCCGCGGATAAAAATATTCAAGTGCGGCCTTCATCGGCGCGTAGAGATCGCAGTCAAGGTGTACAAGGCAAAAACGCGGGTCGCCCTCGACCTGTCCGAGTGAATCCGGAAAAAAGCCCGCGACATAAACAGCGTTCTCTTCGCCGACGAGCCGTTTTACGCGCTCCAGCGACGTATTTGAAAAGGCTGCCGGGGCTTTGGCGTCCACGCCCGCCAGGTCGCGTTGGTCAAAGCCTTCGTATGTGTCGAAAAGATATGCCGTCGTGCCGAGCTTTCGCGCCAATTTCGCCAACAGGAACGCCGAATTCCCGCGAAAAACGCCCAATTCGGCGACGTCGCCCGTGATGCCTTCTTTCAATATCTGGTCGCAGGTGAGATTCAGAAAATGGTATCGCGGCATGTCGCCGGCGTTGTTCGGATTGCCGCTCAGCCATTTGCCCGTGTCCGCAGGATCGAAAAGCCCGCCGCGTTCGCGGTATTTCGGCAGATGCGTAACGTATCGCTCCGGTGCGTGCGACAGCGAAAAGGATCGCGGCAGTAGCCGAACGAGCCGAGTGCGAAAAGGGATCGTGCGGATCGCGATCTTTGCGTATCGCCACGCTTTTCCGGGCTCGCGAAACGCCCTGCCGATCTGCGAAATTAGGCTCATTAGATAAGGCTAGACCGCGAATTCCGCGATCACCGGTGCGTGGTCGCTCGGTTTTTCCAGGCCGCGTGTCGAGGTGTCGATCACGCACGACGTGCATTTTGCCGTTAGGCTCGGCGACGTCCAGATGTAGTCGATGCGCAGGCCCTGATTCTTCTGCCAGGCTCCCTCGCGGTAATTCCACCACGAAAACTGCTTCACATCGCCGTTCTTCACGCGGAAAGCGTCGTCAAACCCCCACTGTTTCACGTAGTGCATCGCCGCGCGTTCGGGCAGCGTAAAATGCAGTTTGCCCTGCCAATGCGGCACGCTCCAGACGTCCTCGTCCGTCATCGCCACGTTAAAATCACCGCACAGCAGAACGTCGCCCGCCGTGTCGCAGCCGGCGTCAAAAAAATGCCGCAGCCGCTGCAGCCAGTCCAGCTTGAAAGCGAATTTGTCCGTGCCGAGCTCCGTGCCGTTAGGTATGTACGTATTGACCATGCGGACGCCTTTCACCGTCGCGGCGATCAGGCGTTTGGGAGCATCTTCGTCGTCGTCCGCAAAGCCTTTCTGCACGTCCGACATCGCGTGTTTCGACAATATCGCGACGCCATTATACGATTTCTGCCCGAAAAACTCCGCCTCGTAACCGAGCTCGTTCACGATCGGAAGAGGGAAGTTCTCGTCAACGCATTTTGTCTCCTGCAGGCAGATCACGTCCGGCTGCTCACGCCTCGCCCACTCGACCAGATGCGGCACACGAACGTTGATCGAATTCACATTCCAAGTTGCGATCTTCATTAACATACTTTTACCACACACCGCCCAAACGAAGAACCACTCGCGTGAGCGAGTGGCAATTCCGCCGGACCGCAGGCTGCCAGAGTGCATTAGCCACTTCCTTATCGAAGTGGCTCTCCCTTGTCGGTCTCCGCGGTCTCTGCGTTCAGCCCATTTCTAAGCTCACAAAGCCTGCCTTGCCTTGACCCTAAATCAGCGCGCGTGGTAACCTCGTATCTTTTGAGAATCGGACGGTATTTTCACCGGTTCTGACCGTTAACACGGTATTAAAAAGGTTATGCAGCTTTTGGCATTTGCCGGATCAATTCAGCTTTTCCCGGACGGCACGCTGTTCATACACATCGGGCTCGTCCTGCTGATGATCTATATCCTCAACCGCACGTTTTACAGGCCTATTAATAAGGCCATCACTGAGCGCGAAAAATACAGCGGCGGACATTCCAGCGAGGCCGACGAGATCATCGCAAAGGCAGCCGAGAAAGAATCCGCTTACACTGCCGCGATGCTCGAAGCCCGCAGCGAAGGCTATTCGCTTATCGAAAAGCAGCAGCAAGAGGCCGAGGCCGCCCGTCAGGCAAAGCTCGCCGCTCTGCGAAGCGAAACAGCGGCACGCGTTGAGAAGGAAAAGGCAGACATTTCCAAACAGACCGCCGAAGCACGCGACGCCATCGCCGCCGAGGCCGAAAAGATGGCAGACAAGATCGCAGGGGAGATGCTGAAAGCGTAATTATATATGTTGGCAACCGTCACATTCCTGCTAATGATGTTCGCTGCCGGCGGCGGCGGATTTTACGATAAATATTTCAACATTCCGGGCTTCGAGCTCTGGCGCTTTCTGAACCTCGCCATCTTCGTCACTATCCTGTACAAGGTCCTGAAAAAGCCGCTTTCTGAGGCTTTCAAAGCAAAACGCGAAGAGATACGTGCCGACCTGATACGGGCCGAAGAAGAGAAAAAGGCCGCTGAAGCACGCCTCGCCCTCGCCTCGGAAAAAGAGGCGGCGACCGCCGCTGAAAAGGCGTCGATACTCGAAAAAGCTAAAGCCGAAGCTGAATTTGAGGCCAAACGCGTTGCAGACGCGGCCGAAGCCGAGGCAAAACGCCTCACGCAGCAGGCCGAGGCAGAGGTCGCACGGCTTGCAACGCAGTCGCGTGCGGAACTTCGCCGCTTCTCGGCCGAAGAGAGTATTCGTCTTGCTACTGAAAAACTGAAAACGCAGATCGACCCGGCGACGAACGCACGCCTCGTCAAAGCGAGCATCAACGAGATCGGAGGGCTGAATTAATGAGCATCGAAGTTGTAGCCCGCCGTTATTCGACAGCCCTCGCCGACGTCGTCGCAGGGCATGACACCGCAGACACCGTGCGAAACGAGATCGCCGGTTTTACGGCAATGCTTGCCGAAAACGCCGACCTGTCAAACGTTTTCGCCAACCCGTCGATCCCGCATGCTTCGAAGGAAAAGGTGCTCGAAGAGATCCTTTCCAGGACGAAGCCTTCGCAGATCACAGCGAACTTTTTGCGTGTCCTGCTTCGCAATTCGCGGCTGACGGGCATCGCCGTTATCAGGGAAAAATTTGAAGAGGAGCTTGAATTTCGCGGCGGCGTCGTCCCGGCCGAGGTCATCTCGGCGGCGGAACTGCCGGCGGACGAGCGTGCTGAATTCGAACGCTCGCTCGAAGAGCTCACCGGCAAGAAAGTGAAGATAGATTTTGCGGTGGACAGCGGCCTGATCGGCGGTGTCGTCACGCGTATCGGATCGACCGTTTATGACGGCTCGGTCAAAACGAAACTGGAGAATTTAAGAGAACAACTTATCAGCGGATAGTGAATCGTAACAGGCAGCAGGGAACGAGAGGATCGGAACCTGTCACTTGTCACTTATCACCCGTCACTTAAAAACATGGAAGCGATAAAAGCTAACGAGATCAACGAGATCATTAAAGCACAGATCGAGAATTTTGACGCGTCGATGACGGTCGCCGAGGTAGGCACCGTGATCAAGGTCGGCGACGGTATCGCCGAGATCTATGGCCTGGACAAGGTCATGGCCGGCGAGCTGCTCGAATTCCCGCACGGCGTACGCGGCCTCGCGCTCAACCTTGAAGAAGACAAGGTTGGATGCGTGCTGTTCGGCGATTTTCAAAAGATCAAAGAGGGCGACGAAGCCAAACGAACGAAGCGCATCATGAGCGTGCCCGTGGGCGACGCTCTGATCGGCCGCGTCGTTGACGCTCTCGGCAATCCCATCGATCAGAAGGGCGACATCGTCACGGACACGTATTTTCCGGTCGAGCGTATCGCTCCCGGCATCATCGACCGCCAGCCCGTTAAAGAGCCGCTTCAGACCGGCCTCAAGGCTATTGACTCGATGGTGCCCATCGGCCGCGGCCAGCGTGAGCTGATCATCGGCGACCGCCAGACCGGCAAGACCGCCGTCGCGATCGACACCATCATCAATCAGAAGGGCAAGGACGTTATCTGTATCTACGTCGCTATCGGCCAAAAGCAGTCGACGGTTGCTCAGGTGCGTCAGAAACTCGAAGAATACGGTGCGATGGATTACACCATCATCGTTTCGGCGACCGCTTCGGATCCTGCGGCGATGCAGTTCCTGGCCCCGTATGCAGGCTGCGCGATGGGCGAATATTTCCGCGACAACGGCCGCCACGCACTGACCATTTACGACGATCTTTCAAAGCAGGCAGCCGCATATCGCGAGATCTCGCTGCTGCTCCGTCGTCCGCCGGGCCGCGAAGCATATCCCGGAGACGTTTTCTATCTTCACAGCCGCTTGCTCGAACGCGCCGCAAAAATGGCGGATGCACGCGGCGGCGGAAGCTTGACCTCGCTGCCGATCATCGAAACGCAGGCAGGCGACATCTCCGCATACATTCCGACGAACGTCATCTCGATCACCGACGGACAGATCTTCCTCGAGAGCGATCTGTTCAACTCGGGCGTGCGTCCCGCTATCAACGTGGGTAACTCGGTTTCCCGCGTGGGCGGTTCGGCACAGATCAAGGCGATGAAGCAGGTCGCCGGTACGCTGCGTATCGACCTGGCACAGTTTCGCGAGCTGGCGGCATTCGCTCAGTTCGGTTCGGACCTCGACAAATCGACCCAATCGCAGCTCGAACGCGGTAAACGCCTGACCGAAGTGCTCAAGCAGCCGCAGTACGTGCCGATGGAGGTCGAAGATCAGGTGTTCATCATCTGGGCGTTGACCAACGGTTTCGCCGACGATGTTTCAGTGGACGACATCCGCCGCTTCGAAGACGACCTGATGACCTTCGTCAAGAGTTCGCATCCCGGCGTGCTGAATTCGCTTCGCGAAAAGAAGAGCATCGACGACGATGTCAAGGCAGCGATGACCGAGGCCATCGACGATTTCAAGGCAACACGCTGGGAATCGGCCGCTGCGGTCGGAGCTTAATTTTTGCGTCCTTAGCGATGCAGTTGTTATGGTAGAAGGTATGCAGACTCGAATACAGATATACGTCGACGAGAACGGCGAAAAAAGTTCGATATTGATGCCTTATGACGAATGGACACGCCTCAACAACAAAGTTAAGAGGCTTGAGGCGAAGCTAAAGGTATTCTCAGGTATCCGCGACGGTATGAGTGAGGTGCGTGAGGCCGCCGCCGGGGGCAAGAAGCTCCAGTCGCTATCGGATTTCGTGAATGAAAGTCGAAATTAGGGTCACTGAGAGTTTTAAGCGAGCCTCGCGACCGTTGATACGAAGACATCGGTCATTTCTCGACGATCTTTTGAGACTGGAGGCAGAACTGAAAGTCGACCCGAGATCGGGCACTTCGCTAGGCGGAAATGTTTTTAAGGTCCGCCTAAAGATCGCGAGTAAGAGTAAAGGCAAAAGCGGTGGTGCCCGCGTCATCACCCTTGTCGAGATCGAGGAGACGGTCGAAAAGAGAAAGGTCCAGCAGACCATAGTCAATCTGCTGACCGTGTACGACAAGAGTGACCAAGGCGACATAAGCGACGCTCAATTGAAGAAACTGGTCGCCGCAGCGTAAACAGTGAACGTTAACAGGTGATAGGTTTTACTTGTAACCTGTCACTTATCACTCGTAACTATTTTTATGCCAAGTCTTTTGGACATGCGCCGACGCATCAAGTCGGTCAAGAACACACAGCAGATCACCAAGGCGATGAAGATGGTCGCCGCGGCAAAGCTGAAACGAGCACAGGACCGCGTGACGGCGTCGCGTCCGTATGCAGGCAAGATGAGCGATGTGCTCGGCGATCTGAGTTCAAAGGTCGCGGGCGAATTTTCGCACCCGCTGCTCGATGAACGCGGCGATGAAAAATATCTCATCGTCCTCATCAGCGCCGACAAAGGCCTCGCCGGTGCCTTCAACGCGAACGTCATCAAAGCGACACAGGCTTTCCTTCGCGAAAATGAAGCGAAGCAGGCCGAGCTGATCACCGTCGGCCGCAAGGGCCGCGACTTTTTCAAACGCCGCGATGTTGCGATCGTCGATGAGTACATCGGCCTGACCGGCAGCGGACAGGTCGATCACGCCGACGCTGTCGAGATCGCGAACAAGCTCATTGCACAATTCACCGAGGACGAAAGTATCGATAAAGTATTCGTCGTCTTCACCGAATTCAAGACCGTTCTGTCGCAAAAGCCGGTCATTCAGCAGCTTCTGCCGATCCCGAAAACGGCTCAGGATGACGGCGACGCCGGCCCTTCGGCTGAATATATCTACGAACAGCCCGCGTCTGAGATCTTCGGCCGCCTGCTGCCCAAACAGGTCGAAACGCAGATCTATCGCGGCATGCTCGAATCGGTCGCCAGCGAACAGGGTTCGCGTATGACGGCGATGGATTCCGCATCAAAGAACGCAGGCGAGCTGATCGACACGCTGACGCTCAACATGAACCGCATCCGTCAGGCAGCAATTACAAAAGAGATCATCGAGGTCGTTTCCGGCGCCGCCGCCGCTTAAGCGTATTCACTTCAACATATAGCAGGCAAGCTATTTGAATTCCGGCGAGAATTCGTTTATGCTTTGCCTGCATTTTCGTTTTTCAATTTCACACTTAGGAGGAATAGCTATGTTCATTGGCATCGGCGGGCTTTTGATGTTGATCTGTATCGTTTGGTTCGTGGTTCTCAGCGTTCGATCGGGCGCCTCAACCGGCGAAAAGGCCATTTGGGTCATCGTCAATCTGCTTTTCCAGCCTTTGGCAGGCATCATTTTCTATGCGGTGAAAAAACAGGGCTTGGTTCCGATGGTGCTCGGCATCATCGGCGTCGTGCTTTACGGATACGGTTTTACGACCTCGATCAACGAGGTCCTGAGGTAGTATTTCCCGAAATATAAGTTTCCTGGCTAAAAAACAAACCCCCTTGGAGGAACATCTATGATAGCGATTCTCGGTTACATTCTTCTTCTCGTCGGTACCATTTGGTTGGTCGTCACGGCCATTCAGACCGGTTCGAACACACAGGAAAAGGTCATTTGAGGCCTTGTCAATTTCTTTTGTCAGCCGCTCGGAGGCATTGTTTTCTTCATCATGAGAAAACAGGGAATGGTTCCCCTCATTCTTGTGATCGCCGGCTGGATCGCACTCGTGGTCGGCGGCGGGCTTGCATTCTCGTCCGGGTTCAATATGCCTAATTAATGGCGTCTGAAGTTTCCAACAAAGGCCGGCGCGGGCGGCTCTCAGCTTACGCGCCGGTATTTTTGTGGGTCGCGGTCATCTTTTACCTGTCCAGCGACAGCGGCTCGATGAACGAGACCTCGCGGTTCTTACGCCCGTTTGTACTGTTTTTCTTCCCCGATATCAGCGAGGCGTCGCTGCAGATCATCCACGGCCTCGTTCGTAAATCCGCACACGTCGTCGAATACGCCGTCCTCGCCCTGCTCGTGCTTCGAGCGATGTGGACCTCGCATTTTGATGTGCTGCGGCGATACAAATTCGTGATACCGATACTCTTCGTCATCGCGATCGCGTCCATCGACGAGATCAACCAAAGCTTTTCATCCGCACGCACGGGAACCTATCAGGACGTCCTCCTGGACACCGCCGGCGGCACCACCGCCGTCCTCGCCGTTTGGCTCTGGACCCGCTATCGCCGGGGCAATAACTCCGCTTAGCGGCGACACTTCCTGTCAGTACCACCTGCGGTAGCGGGTGGTTGACCGCCTAAATTGCATTCGTCTGTGTCAGTAGCCTGCACGTCAGTGAGGGCTCGCCGCAATACTTTTTTGCCGGGAGTACGGAGACAACGCAGAGAGCAGCTGCAGAAGCCCGCGCGTAAGCAAGGGCGATATCCGGAACGTGGTCATACGAAAAGAACGCGGGTAGAAGATGCGTGTGGTTTCTTCGTTTGTGTCCGTCGTTCGCTATTCGCCCTTGCTCACGCGTGGGCTTGTGCAACGTGATCCCTTTGCGGGCTACTGACACGTGCGGGTCGCGAACACAATTTCGCGGCACTCACCATTCACCCGCCCAAAACTGCAATTTGCTTTCAATTCAGGCAACTTTGTGTCATATTCTATCGTTAAGTACTTCAGCATTTTAATTTCCGGGGAGAACATTTAATGAGCATTATTGACAAGATCAAAACAGAGGCTTTGAACCAATTTATTGAGGTCATCGAGTGGCTCGATGACAGCAAGGACACGCTGCTGTACCGCTTTCCCGTGCACGGGCAAGAGATCAAGAACGGTGCGCAGCTCATCGTCCGCGAATCGCAGGCCGCCGTGTTCGTCCACGAAGGCCAGGTCGCCGACGTTTTCGCGCCCGGCAAGTACGAGATCGACGGCGGCAACACGCCAATTCTAACCAAGCTCGGCGCTTGGAAATACGGCTTCAACTCGCCGTTCAAATCAGAGGTTTACTTCGTAAATACCAAGCAGTTCACCGATATGAAATGGGGCACTTCGAACCCGATCATGCTCCGCGATGCCGATTTTGACATCGTCCGCCTGCGTGCTTTCGGTGCTTACAGCCTCCGCGTGGCGGACCCCGCGGGCTTTATCCGCGAGATCGCCGGCACGAACGCCCATTTTCAGGCTGACGACATTGAAAGCCAACTCAAACGTGCCATCGTCACCGAATTTTCCGACGCACTTGGCGAGATGAAGATCCCGGCGCTCGACCTCGCATCGCAATACAAAGAGCTCGGCGAGCAGATCCGCGGTGCGATCAACGTCGATTTCAACGCGTGGGGCCTCGAGGTCACGAAATTCTTTATCGAGAACATCAGCCTGCCGCCTGAGGTCGAGGCGGCTCTCGATAAACGTGCTCAGATGGGCGCCCTCGGCGACGCAAGCCGCTATATGCAGTTCCAGGCCGCTGACGCACTTCGCGATGCCGCACAAAATGAAGGCGGCGGTGCGGGGCTCGGTGCCGGACTCGGCGCTGGTTTTGCGGTCGGCGGACAGATGGCGAGTGCTTTCGGCCAGCAGGCCGCAGGCGGCGGCCCCGCAGGACAAACCGCGACCGCCGCGTGCCCTTCATGCGGCAAGCCCAATCAGCCCTCGGCCAAATTCTGTGCAGAATGCGGCGGCAAGATGGAGGTCGTCAAGGTGCCCTGCGTGAAATGCGGTGCAAGCTTGCGCGAAGGCGCCAAATTCTGCTCCGAATGCGGTTCGTCGCAGGAAAAACAGAAATGCTCCAACGCCGACTGCGGTTATGAACTCGCTCCGGGTGCAAAATTCTGCCCCGAATGCGGAACAAAGACCGAAGCAGAATAGGTTGAAAGGCAATAGGCGAAAGGCAAAAGTAAATGAGAATGTCGCGACCCTCATCGTTTCACTCCCGCTTTTGACTTTTGCCTTTTTACTTTAGAATTTGACCGTATGCCCATCAGCCCCGAACTTCTCAACATTCTCCGCTGTCCGAAATGCAAGTCCGAACTGCAGATCGACGATGCTGAGACCAGCCTTGCTTGCCTTAACGACGAATGCGGCCTCGTCTATCCCATCCGCGACGAGATCCCGGTGATGATCATCGAAGAAGCGACCACGCGGAAATGACGCGACGCGGTGAGGGCGAGACCGAGCGACGCCGCGAGTCGGATGTCTCGCCCAGCCGCGATATCTCCCCGTCTCCCGGTCTCCTTGTCTCCAAGTCTCCTATAGATCCTGCGAGTGTAAAACGAATCCTCGTCGTCCGCCTGCGCTCGATCGGCGACACGGTGCTTGCGACACCTTCGCTGATCGCACTTCGGCGGCATTTTCCGCAGGCCGAAATAGACATTTTGCTCGAGGACTGGGTTGCACCCGTGCTCGACGGTTTCGAAGGCGTCAATGTCATCGCCGTCGGCCGCTCGGGCGGCGAACGCCTGAAAACCGCTTTGAAATTACACCGCTGCGACTACGATCTGGCGTTCAATCTTCATGGCGGCACAACGGCGACGATGTTCGTGCGGGCGAGCGGTGCACGGCATCGCGTCGGTTACGCGAATTACCAATACTCTTTTCTTTACAACCATTTACTGTCGTCGTCCACCGATTTCTGGGGCCGCGAAAAGACGCATTCCGCCGAACAGCAGCTCGCTCTTTTAGGATATGTCGGCGTCCCTGTCGCCGACCGACCCAAAAGCCGACTCGCCGTCATCGACACCGCTCGCGAAAATATCGATCGGCGGCTCTCGTCACCCGTCACTCGTCACTCGTCACTTGCCTTGCTTCATCCGGCCGCAGCTTTCGCCACAAAACAGTGGCCCGTCGAAAACTTCGCCCGCATCGCCGAGCACCTTGCTGAGAATGGCATCGCCTCCGTCGCGATCGCTTCAAGAAGCGAAAAAGCGGTCCTCGATGAACTTAAAGGAGCTTCGAATGCGCCGGTCACGACATTCGACGATCTCTCGCTTCCGGAAGTTACCGCCCTTGCCGCCAAGGCGCGCGTCTTCGTCGGCAACGACAGCGGCATCGCCCACATCGCCGCCGCGGTTGGGACGCCGAGCGTTGTTATTTTCGGCTCGTCAAACCGTGACCACTGGTATCCGTGGACCGATGCACCGAACGAGATCGTCTTTTCGGAGTTCGATTGCCAGCCGTGTCCGGGCTACACCTGCGAAGTTTTCGCCGACCCGAAATGCATCAAGAGCGTCGCTTTTGCCGATGTCGCCGCCGCCATTGAGCGGCTAATGTCCTAGTTAAGTTTGAATTCCTTGGCGTGCTTGGCGTCTTTGCGTTTAGAAATGCATTTTATCACGCAAAGCCGCGAAGACCGCAAAGCCCCGCAAAGCAAGATCCGTAAACCGCCACCGACCGCCTCTTTTGCCTCAGAATGAGCCGTTTCTGCACCCATCGCTGTCAGATGCTAAAATGGCATCAAACGCATGGGAAATTACGTCTCCGAAGACATACACAACACAATAAACCCCAACGATCCGGATCATCTTTTCGAGCCGATCGTAAAGTACATTCGCCGCGATTTTCCGCGTTTCAGCGAGACGCTCACCGTCGAGGGCGCGCTTCGGATCATTCGCCTGAAAGGTATCGGCGAACGCGTCATTTATTTTTACGTCATCGACGAGACGGGGAAGTTGACCGGCATACTCGCGACACGCGCACTGCTGACCGCAAAGCCCTCGACACGGCTGAGCGAGCTGATGTCAACGAACATCGTCTCAATACCGGACTCCGCAACCGTGCTCGACGCCTGCGAGATGTTCCTGCAGCACAAACTTCTCGCATTTCCCGTCGTTGACGCTGACGGGCGAATTCTCGGTGTGGTTGACGCGGGGCTGTTTACCGAAGAGACGATGAATTTCGCCGAGCGAAAGCACGTTGACGATGTCTTTCAATTGATAGGTTTCGGCTTGCAGCACGTAAAGGGCCGCTCGGCTTTCGGCATTTTTCGCTTTCGATTTCCTTGGCTGATCGCCACGATGATTAGCGGCACGATCTGCGCGATGCTGACGGGCTTTTACGAGGCGACGCTTGCCGAAGCGCTCGTCCTAGCGTTCTTCATGACGCTCGTGCTCGCACTCGGCGAGAGCGTCAGTATACAGTCGATGACCGTCGCTCTGCAAAATCTGCATCTGGGCCGCCCGAGCATGAAAAGCTATCTCGAATGGCTGCGTCGCGAAGGCTCAGCCACGGCTCTGCTCGGCATCGCATGCGGAGCGACGGTCGGGACGATCGCGTTTCTGTGGCGCGGTGAACCGGCCGCTGCGCTTGTAATTGGGCTGAGTGTGCTGGTGTCGGTTTTCGCGGCCGGGCTGATCGGCATGAGCATCCCGACGCTGCTCCACGCCATCCACGAGGACACAAAGATCGCCGCCGGCCCCGTCACGCTTGCCGTTACCGACATCTTGACCATAGTTTTTTATTTCAACATCGCGGCCCTGATACTTTAATAATTTGGGCCGCCGCCGAGCGGTTTCGAGTACCTGACATCGAGGCAGAGCACGCCGTAGCGGTCTATCTGGCAGCCGGGAAATATCCGCGTCCGCCCGATGTCGATACCGAAATCGCGCAGCAAACGGTTGCCGCGTATGCGATAGCCGCCGCGGTTTCCTCGCGGCCGAACAGGGAAGGCATTCTCCACCGTCTCCGTGTTCAGCGGTTTGACGCCGATGGTCTCGCGTTCGCGGTCATAAAGCAGCTCGACCGCCGGCGGCTCGCCAAGCTGCTCGTAAGCCACGCGGTTCAGCACGATATCGCCCAGCCTGTTCAGCGAAACGTACATCGACGTCCAGCGGCTCTCGACATTCTCCCTCTCGCAAACTTCCCACCGCCGCCTTACGTTAACATCCTGGGTGTAACTCATCGCCTCGCTCCTATCTCCAGCACCAACACGCCGCGTTCGATCGGGCAATCATTGAAAACAATTGTTTCTTTCGGCAGCAGCCTCGCCGATCTCAGGAACGCCGCCGCCCTTATTCCTCGATAAGCACCTTTCGAATTACGCCGCAACGCCTTGAACGCCTGCCGTTCCTCACCGCGCATCGCGGCCCGCAGCCCCAACGCCCGCGTTTTGTTATCAAACATCAATACATAGTGCGTCGGCGAGCCCATTTTTCGGTGAGTATTGCCTCCGATCGATATCTCGCCCGTCGGCTTTATCGAAGCATACGCCCCGCCGCATTCCCCTCGCCGCACCTCGACCCACCGCCTTCTTACTTCGTCACTTTCCGTTGCTTTCATAGATAACTATCTGTATCACAGATGCAACATTCGTGTCAAGGTATGTTCAGAGTTACGCTTTTGTTCAGAGTTACGCGTTTACGCGTGATGCGTTCAGAGTTACGCCTTCAGGCGTGAAAAAGAACGTCACGCGTAAACGCGTAACTCTAAACTCTAATCATCCCAACCCTTTCCATAATCCAAGATCGGATACTCGTTCCATATAGCGATGGTTTTCTCACGTCCGAACCGCTCTATAAAATCCGCCGCGCTCGAAAAGTCCCATTCCTGCCACTTCTTGCAGTAGCCATGCCGGACCGGATTGTTGTGAATATAATTGACGCTCGCCCAGAAATGCCGATCCGATTTCATCGGGCGTTCGAAACATCGATACCACACTTTTCGCCCTCGCATATCGTCCTCGCCGTTCCAGCGAAATGAGGTCGATCCGTGGAGTTTGCCGAGTCGATCTCTAAAGCCTTCGATGTCATCGGTCTGGACCAGAATATGATAGTGATTTGGCAGCACGCACCAGGCGTATAGGTGAACTCCGGCATCATTGCACGCTGTCAACAGGCCGTCCTCGAACTCTTCCATTCTGGAAATGGTGCTTCCGATGACCGGCTGATGTTCGTAACACGCCGCGGTGATGATGAACCTTACCTTTCCCTCATATTGCCAGTGCGGCGGGGCGTGCCAAGGCACCTTGCGGCCTTTGCGTTCCCTCAACGCCTCCGCCCGCTGAGCCTCCGTCATCTTCCGCCAGTTGTACATATTTTTCAGAGTTGCGCGTTCAGAGTTACGCCTTTAGGCGTGACGTCTAGAGTCACGCGTTCACGCGTCATAGTTTTCACGCCTAAAGGCGTAACTCTAAACTATTATCACGCCTAAAGGCGTAACTCTAAACTATTATCACGCCTGAAGGCGTAACTCTGAACGATCTGTGCTAAATATATCCCTATATGCCGAACAACTGGACCCGCGAACAGCTTATCGTTAACTGATGACATCTCTAACAAAGGCTGGCGGAGCGGGTCAGAACCGGGAGCGATAGCGACTGGGTTCTTTCACCACCAGTCAAAGTCAGGTAATTTGTCACCTTGTTCGTTATTTACATAATTGCAGACTTCCCAAATGCTCTTTTCGTTCCAGAGGTTTCGTTTGCTGCCTTTGTCAGCCCAAGGAGAATGTTCGTGGAGCCATAATTTGTCTTCGCGAAGCTGGCGTGTTGCGTTGGCTTTTAGCGCGATCAGCGCATCCTTAGGCTTTTTTGATCCGATGCAGACAACCACATGAATATGGTTCGTCCGAACATTTATAGCGAGAAGCGCCCAATTTCTTTTGGTACAAAGGTCTCGAATTGCCTTCTCGACGGATTTTCGACTCGCCGCATTCAGTGTCACCGGAGGATGAAGCATCAATTCTTCGCTGTGTTTCCGCCAGTTACTGTTTGCTTGGATTCTTGGGGATCTGTAGATGTTATTATTGCGATCAACGCTGCCGCGTTCATCGCCGTGGAGCCATGTTCCGTAACAACGAAAGGTGAAGAAAACCGCTAGCGGGATGTCAGTGTCGTTCCACATTGTCGATATTCTATCTGATGAAGAACCCAGTCGCTATCGCTCCCGGTTCTGACCCGTGTGAAGCCCTCTAGTATCCGATAAGCAGTATTCCTTTCAACGGCAGCCGGAGGCGATTTGAGATATAGAGCGTTTCGAGGAATGCATAAATCTTTGAGAAATCGTCGCTGCCTCTATAAAGATTCCGCACTGCGATTACGAGATATTCGACTTCGTACATCATACACGCCTGAAAGATGTCTTTAAGGAATTGGTTATTAACTACTGCACGCCCTGCCTCTACCTCAATGACAATCTTTCCATCACTGCTAACCGCGTCGGCATTGAATGATTTGTCGATTTGATCGTTCAAACCGAAAAGAACGGGAACACTGATCTTTTGATCCGCCGATTTCCCGGCTTCAACTCTGTAACCATGTTTTTCGAGGTGAGGTCGAAGAACCGCCAGAACATCGTTACTATTTAACTCGTGCACAGATGAGGTGATGTCGCTATCAGAAATAACAAAGCAATCAAGAATATCTTGAATTGTTTTATTTATTCCTTGCGACCGTGGAAAGAATTGAAATCTTATCATCAAATTTCAGCAAGTATCTTTCTTCTTAGCCTTTCATCGGAAAGTCTGAACGATGCTGGCGGGACAAAATAGAAGATTTGTTCGTCAATCGATTCTGCCTCCCTTGATTCGTACCGCCCGGTCGAGTCGATTAGCAAGTCGTTCAAATGTTCGGACGCGACATTATTGATGCCAAACTCCTTACCGAGATCGAGAGTTCTAATTCGGTAAGATCGTCCTTTGAATTCAATGGAATCGATTTGCATAAGTGAAAAATCTAGGCTCCAGCTTTGACATGGCGGCCCACCAATTATTCCGTCGCAATCGGGAACTTCGCTGGATTTGATTTCAACGATGCTTCTGCGATCTAGGATCGTGTTTTTGTGGTTCGTCTCGTAGGTTTCCCAGATGGACTTGTCGTATTCATTTGCCCAAATGATATCGAACCCGCTTTCCCAAAACCCAGATCAAGGCCACCCGCCCCGGCAAAGAAGGAAACGATTTTCATAATTCGACATTATCAATCTGATTGGTATGAATGTCCAAGTTGATTTGTGATGGTTAACTGTCTTTTAGGAAATTTGTTGCCACAGATCGCGATATTCCGTTGGATCGGGAGGTCAACCAAAGACACTAATTTTCTAAATCTAACGCGGTGATCGGCGACCAATGCGGCGAGTTCTGTGGCGAGGTTCGCGGCGATTAGAACGTCGACATGCGTGGGCGGATGGGCGGCCGCGGGATCAGTTTAGCGGCCGCGGCGGACGGCGATCAGGCAGGTGCGGACGGCGAAGGTGTGGCCATCTTTTTTATACCTGACGGGCATTCTGCAGTGTGGTTTGGCCTGAATGTTGTTCGTGCCGCGTGGAACCTCGGTATAGCCGGGTCGTTTTGGCGTGTTTTTGTGCGCGGAACTTGTCATTTTTGGCCCAGAAATGTAATATTTTTAGTTTCGACTCTTGTAGCCGAAGTGTGTCTTTATGTTCGAGTCGCTGTCAGACAAGCTCAAAAATAGCCTCCGCAATCTGCGCGGGCAGGGCAAGCTGACTCCTGAGCACGTTGACACAGCTCTTCGCGAAATTCGCATGGCCTTGCTCGAGGCCGATGTGAACTACAAGGTCGCCAAGGATTTTGTCGAGACCGTCCGCTCGCAGGCCGAGGGCCAAGAGGTCTGGAACGGCCTAAAACCGCACGAACAGGTCGTCAAGATCGTCTATGACGAGCTTGTCAATCTGATGGGCGGAACGTCGTCACGCCTTGTATTTACAAAGCGTTCGCCGAACGTCGTCATGATCGTCGGGCTGCAGGGCTCGGGTAAAACGACATCGACCGGCAAGATCTCGCGTTGGCTCCGCGACAATCAGGAACGCACGCCGCTTCTCGTTTCCGTGGACGTTTATCGCCCCGCCGCACGTGAACAGCTAAAGGTCGTCGGCGATGCCGTGAACATCCCTGTTTACGAGGCGAAAGACACTTCGGACCCGCTCACGCTCGTTCGCGGTGCGATGAAATACGCGGCGGAATTGGGCCACGATACGCTATTAATTGACACGGCCGGCCGGCTACACATCGACGATGAGTTGATGGACGAGCTCGAGCAGATCAAGGCCGAGACCGAGCCCGTTGAGATACTTTTCGTCGCGGACGCGATGACCGGCCAGGACGCCGTAAATTCAGCGCAGGTTTTCCACGAACGCATCGGCATTACGGGCGTCGTCCTTACAAAAATGGACGGTGACGCTCGCGGTGGTGCGGCCTTGTCGATACGCCAGGTTACGGGCCAGCCCGTGAAATTTGTCGGCGTCGGCGAAAAATACGACGCCATCGAGCCTTTTTATCCCGACCGCATCGCCCAACGCATTCTTGGCATGGGCGACGTCCTGACGCTGATCGAGGAAGTTCAGGGCAAGATCGACGAGAAAGAAGCCCAGGAACAACTGCGGAAGATGACGAGCAATCAGTTCACGCTCGAAGATTTCCGCAACCAGCTTGGGCAGTTCAAGAAACTCGGCTCGATGTCGAAATTGATGAAAATGCTGCCGGATCAACTGACCGGCGGCTTTCAGATGACCGACGAGCAATCTGAGGTCGTCGATCATCAGTTAAAGCGTACTGAGGCCATAATCGGCTCTATGACACGGCAGGAACGCAACGATCACCGCGTGATCGACGCGAGCCGAAAAACGCGTATTGCGGGCGGTTCGGGCTCGACCATAGCTGAGGTAAATCAGTTGCTCCGCCAGTATGATCAAATGCGAAAAATGATGTCGCAGATCAATAAAGGCGGGCTTTTCGGCGGCCTCGCCAGAAAGATGGCAGGCGGTGCGGCGTCAGGATTAGGCGGGATGTTGGGCGGCGGAAATCCGCTCGGAATGCTGGGCAGCGGCTCGGCGATAGATCACTCGGACGATGAACCTAACGGCTCCGTTCGAAGCAGTTTGAAAAGGAAGAAAAGACACAAGAAGCGACGTTAAATGCTCTGTTTCAGGCACTTAACCTCTCGAAAACTGAAAATTATGTTAGCAATAAGCTTAATGCGAATGGGCGCGAAGAAACGGCCTTTCTACCGCGTCGTTGTAAAGGAGAAGCGTTCAAAGCGCGACGGTAAGTACCTTGAGAATCTGGGCACATACGACCCTCTCCAAGATCCAGCTGAGGTCACGCTCAACCACGACCGTATCCGTTATTGGATAGGCGTCGGAGCTCAGCCGACCGAGACGGTCGCCAGCCTGATCAAGCACAATCCTGAGATGAGCGCCGAGGAACGCGAGGCGATGCTCAAAGAGCGTGCCGAGAAAAAGGCTGTAGCTGAAGCGGCTCGTTTAGAAGCTGTAAGGGCTGAAAACGCTCGTTTGGCCGCCGAAGCTGAAGCCGCGGAAAAAGAGGCTGCCGAGAAGGCAAAAGCTGAAGCAGCCGCTGCGGCTGATGCCGAGCAAGCCGTTGAGTCAGACGATCCGTCCAGCGAGGCCGCCGTCGAGGAATCTGCTTCAGAAAGTCCATCTGCAGACGAATCTCCTGCGGAAGAGAACCCGGCCGAGAATGCGGCTCAGGAAACTCCCGCTGACGATGAAAAGGCAGAAGAGCCGGCTGAATAGTGCAAATTGATGCAGGAAGCTGTCGAAAAACTTATTCGAGCTCTTGTCGGCGATCCGGATGCGGTGGCGATAGAGGAATATGCCGACGGCAAGAACGTCAGGTTTGAAGTTCGTGTCGGAGAGGGTGACATGGGACGTGTGATCGGTCGCGAGGGCCGCACCGTCAAGGCGATCAGAAACGTCTTCTATGCTGCCGGACAAAAACGCGGTTGCCGGTACTTTCTCGACCTCGTTGAAGATTAGTGTTTCTCTGCTATGGACGATCTTGTCGCTATAGCAAGGGTCGCAAAACCTCGGGGGATCAAGGGCGAGGTTAGCGCCGATCTCCTGACCGATTTTCCCGAGCGGTTCGATGGTTTAAAGAACGTGACAGCCGTCTTTCAGTCGGGTGAAAGGCATGGATTGACAATTGAAGGCCACTGGTTTCAGGGGAATCGGGTTGTTCTTAAGTTTTCCGGCGTCGACTCAATGGATGATGCGGAAGATCTAAGAAATGCTGAGATCTGTGTGGGTGAAAGCGAGGTAGTGGAACTCGAACCTGACGAGTTCTTTGAGTGGGAACTCGAAGGGTGTTTCGTCGAGGATGTCACAGGTAAGGCGATCGGGACGGTTGAGACTCTGATGCGGACGGGCGGACCGGAACTCCTCGTCGTCCGTGATGGCATCAAGGAACATCTGATCCCATTCGTCGAGGCCATATGCGTCGAGGTGGACATCGGAGAAAAAAGAATCATCATCGATCCGCCTGAAGGACTTCTGGAGTTTTGACATTGAGGAAGGACGCCCAGGAATATGAAGATCGACGTCCTTACAATATTCCCCGAGTTTTTCGATCGAGTTTTCGATTTCGGGATCATTCGGCGGGCAAAGCTCGCAGGGATAGTTGATATTTCGGTGCATGATCTTCGCGGTTTTGCGACCGATAAGCACAAAATGGTCGATGACCGGCCATTTGGCGGCGGCGACGGAATGGTTCTAAAGCCGCAGCCGATCTTTGCGGCGATTGAAAATTTGATAGGTGTGTCCGACCGTGATCGTTATCCGGCGAAAACGCGTGTGGTACTGCTTTCTCCGCAGGGAAAGCCGCTGAAACAGCGGGCCGTTCGCGAGTTTGCAGACGACGCTCAGCACGTCGTTACGATATGTGGGCGTTATGAAGGTGTTGACGAGCGGGTGAATGAAGCACTTGTCACCGACGAGATATCGATCGGCGACTACGTGCTCTCGGGCGGCGAGCCGGCAGCGGTCGTGTTGGTTGACAGCATCGTAAGGCTTCTTCCGGACGCTTTGGGCAGCGAGACATCGGCCGAGAACGATTCGTTCTCAAAAGGCTTGCTCGATTGCCCGCATTACACCCGGCCGGCAGAGTTTCGAGGAATGAAGGTTCCCGATGTTTTATTGAACGGCAATCATGCCGAAATTGAAAAATGGCGTCACGAAAAGGCGCTTGAAAAGACACGGGCTATCCGTGAAGACCTTTTGACAGGAGAAAATGGTGAAATGTGAGCTGTTCTCAATTGAGCAGCTGACCTCTGGCCAAAAAGCGATATGAACAAACTTGATTCAGTTGAACAAACCCAGTTGCGGGACAATATTCCTGCATTTCAGCCCGGCGATACGCTCCGTGTGCACGTACGCATCAAAGAGGGCAACAAGGAACGTATTCAGGCATTTGAAGGGATCTGCATTGCCCGCAAGCACGGCGGTGTGAGAGAAACGGTCACCGTTAGAAAAGTGAGTTTCGGCGTTGGCGTCGAAAGGATCTTCCCGCTACACGCGACAGTGATCGACCACATTGATGTTATTCGCCGTGGTAAGGTTCGGCGTGCCAAGCTTTACTATCTGCGTAATTTGCGTGGTAAAGCGGCTCGCATCAAAGAGCGTGATACACGGAACAAGGTCCAATCCGCCAAATAGTTGTCGAAGTAGCTGCGTCTTTGGATATCTACCCGTCGCTCGACTGCAGTTATTGGCGAAGCGGGTTTCCGGCGACGGCAGCTTGACCACCAAATCGTGTTAGAATTCACTCGTGAGTGATTTCAAACTTCAAGCCGATCGTTTTGAATGGACGATCGGCTTTGATTTTGAGGAGCAGGCGCGGAGTGAGGGTTTTCATTTGATAGCAGGTGTTGACGAGGTCGGCCGCGGATGTTTGGCCGGGCCCGTCGTAGCTGCCGCATGTATTTTGGACCCCAAATTGCCGGTGCCGGCCGGCCTTAATGATTCCAAGAAACTCTCCGAGAAACGCCGAGAGGAGATCGCATCCGCTCTTCGTGAGACCGCGATCGCTTATTCAGTTGCCGAGATTTCTGCCGATGAGATCGACAGGATCAACATTCTCGAAGCCACTAAGAGAGCGATGCTTCTTGCGGTCAATTCGCTTCAGCCGAATGCTGATTACGTGCTGATCGACGCGATCAAGCTTCAAGCATTAACGATACCTCAAAAGTCGATCATAAAAGGTGATTCGATCTCGTACTCCATAGCTGCCGCTTCAGTCATTGCAAAAACCTACCGAGATGAATTGATGACGCAATATGACGCGGAATTTCCGAAGTACGGCTTTGCGGGACACAAAGGCTACGGATCTGAGAAACACTTTGCGGCAATTCGGGAACACGGCCCTTGCCCCCTCCACAGGCTCTCATTCAGAGGGGTTTTGCCGCCGGTAACGCCGTCAGAAGGTGATCCATTCTGATGGTTCCTTGGGATGCGAGATCGAAATCCTTGTTTCCGCACGATATAGAGGGGAACGCTCTCTCAGTGCGGATTCGGCGGTTAGGCGTGCCAAGTTCGGCTCATTTGCACGCTGTGAAAGATGAGCTAGAACAATGTTGCGGGCAGAGCCGTCAAAATCAAATTGAAGCCATTCCGCAAGGTCCTCGTTTGATAAATGCCCCGTGTTAGAGCTTATGCGCTGTTTTAATTCCCAAGAATAAACCGGACACATTCTCAACATATCACGGCTGTGATTGGATTCAACGACGACAGCATCACTGCCGCGAAGTTTCTCGCGGATCAAATCTGTAAAGTGACCGAAATCCATCAAGGTCGCGATGCGGACGCCGCAGTTTATAGCGACAAACCCAAAATTATCCGCCGCGTCGTGCGGTACCGAGAATGGCTCAAAATCCATGTCGCCGATTCGAAAATCACGTCCTGTTTCGATCGCGACGGTCCGGCCATTAAGGATAGCACGTCGTTTTGCGGACTCACTGCCGTTCTCGCGGCCCGAACGCGTGTCGTAATAGGCATCCTCGGTCGCAGGCGAAATGAAAACCGGGCATTTCAGTGACGCCATCAGCACGCGTAGGCCGCCCGCATGGTCGCCGTGTTCGTGCGTGATCAGCACGGCGTCCAGGTCATCGGGCGAGACACCGACCAGCGCAAGGCGACGCAGGATCTCGCGGGCGCTCATACCGGCATCGACGAGGACGTTGGTCCGCTCGGTCGAAACCAGCACCGCGTTACCTGTCGAGCCGCTGCCTAGAACTGTAAATCGCATCAGCTTTTTCTATACCTCGGTGCCAGGATTTTCGCCATAGCTCGTCGCGAGATCGCGTTCGGCACGAATTTGCCCGCCATCGCGCCCATCTTATTTACTAGGCCTGAGACGACCTTTGTCCGGCCGCTCGCAATCGCACGCATTCCAGTTTCTACGACGTCCTCGATGGTCTGCTGACCTTTGAATTCGATTGGCCGCTCAATTCCCGAAGCGGCAAAAAAATTGGTGTCGGTAGAGCCGGGGCACAACGCCAAAACCTGTATACCGAATGGTCGGTTCTCCTCAGCGATCGCCTCTGAGAATGACGACACGAACGCCTTTGTCGCGGCGTAGGTCGCCATGAATGGGATCGGCTGAAATCCCGCTGCCGACGACACGTTTACGATCGTGCCGCCATTTCGTTCGCGCATCCCAACCAAATATCGATGCGTCAGATCGACGAGCGAACGGATGTTCAGATCGATCATCTGCAGTTCCAAATCACGGTCGAGCAAAGCGAAATCGCCTGACGAGCCGAAACCCGCATTGTTTATCAGCAGATCGACCGTCATTCCGTGGCGTGTCGTTTCGGCAAACAGCCGCTCGCCCGCGTCCGGCTCCGTCAGATCGAGCACGACGTAATGTGCTGTGATCTTGTGTTTGAGCATCAGTTCGTCACACAGCTCGTGCAGCTGTTTTTCGCGGCGTGCGACGAGCACGAGGTCTCGGCCGTCGGCCGCCAGCCGACGGGCAAACCCTTCGCCGATGCCGCTAGATGCCCCTGTTATGAGTGCGACGTTCATATCTCTTCGAATTCAGCCGTCGGCACAAACGACAAATAGACCGCCGCGACCGCCGCACCTATGATCGTCAGCGTGCCGATCAGGCGTATAACCGAAGCGACGCCCTTGGTCGAATCCAGCAGCCCGAGCTCTGTCAGCATGTAATTCCAGTCATGAAAACTGCCTTCGCTGCCCGTAAGTCCGCCGAGAAGTACAAGCTGCATCACGACCGCGTCAGAGGCGTAGACCCAAACATTGAGGATGCTCTGACCGACCCACAGCATCACGATCGCGGCGGAGTAAAAGCTGCGTTGCCAAATGAAATATCCGACGAAAACGAGCGGGAAAATTATCTGAAACAGCGAGCCGCCGGCGACCATCATGAATTGCCCGAACGGATTAAAAAGCAAATGCCCGAACTCGTGTATCGGCAGATCGACGTTGTCCAAAAAGCTGCCCTGCATCGGATCGTACGCGATCCACAAAAAGTAGATCGACAACAGTATCGCAAAAACGAGTTTTGGATAATTAGGGCTCATCGACGAAATTCAGCACGCTCGACCGCGTAATAAAGACAGTCCTGGCCGTAATGCCACTCGGTCTTTTCGTAACGCATTCCGCACTTTTCCATTATCTTATACGAACCGGTGTTGTCGGGATGACAGACGGCGACTATGCGTTCGAGACCCATCACGTCAAATCCGTAACCGAGCCATCCCATTGCCGCTTCGTAGCCGTATCCTTGCCGCCAGAATTTTTCCGCTAGGTTATAACCGACCTCGATCTCGCCGGTGTCTTCGAGCGGTTGCAGGCCGCTCGAACCGATCAGCTCGCCGGTCTGTTTCAACCCCATAGCACACATCCCGACGCCGGCCGTTTGGTAGCAATTTATATAGAAATCGAGCCGTTTCGATAGAGCTTCAGGGCTTTGCATCTTCGGGCCGCCCAGATAGCGGTTGACTGCTGCCGGAGAACGGTTCTCTATCAGCCACGGCAGATCGTCGCGGGTAAATCGGCGATGAAATAGTCGTTCGGTCTCTATCACGAGGTTTGATCAGGGCGACAGGCGTTCGATCGACCATTCGCCGTTTTTGAGAGTATAGCAAATGCGGTCGTGCAGGCGGCTCGGGCGGCCCTGCCAGAATTCGAAATGATCAGGCTCGATACGAAACCCGCCCCAATGCGGCGGCCGCGGGACGCCTCCAATGGCATATTTTGCCGACAATGCGGCAACTTTGGCAATTAGAACGGATTTGGAAGTTAACGGCCGGCTTTGTTCTGAGGCCCAGGCTCCGATCCTGCTAGTAAATGGCCTCGACGCGAAATACTCGTCCGATTCTGCTGAAGACACCTTCGAAGCCTTACCGTTGATCCTGATCTGACGTTCTAACTCCGGCCAAAAGAAATTCAATGCTGCAAAAGGATTCTCGATCAGTTCACGGCCCTTTTGGCTTTCATAATTCGTAAAAAAGATTAATCCCTTTGCATCAAACCCTTTCAACAGGACCAGACGTGATGACGGCCGCCCATCACGGCTTGCGGTTGAAAGCGTCATCGCGGTCGGTTCCGGCAGATCGGACGAAAGAGCCTCGTTCATCCACGCGTTAAATTGGACGAACGGATCGGGATCGACGCTGGAGATGGAAAGCTCCTCGCGCGAATACTCTTTTCGTATGCCTGCGAGTTCGGTCGAGTCCATATCAAAGCTGATGGATCAGTAATCCGTCCTTTAGCTTAGGTTCAAACCACGTAGATTTCGGGGGCATTATCTCTCCCATATCTGCAACTGCGAGGAGGTCATCCATGGTCGTCGGAAACATCGAAAAGGCTAGTTTTGCGGTTCCTTCATCGACCAATCTCTCGAGTTCTGCGGTTCCGCGAATTCCGCCGACAAATCCGATTCTCTTATCTGTTCGTTCATCGCCGATGCCGAGGATCGGAGCAAGGAGAAAGTTGTGCAAAATACTGACGTCCAGCCTTTCGATCGGGTCGGGTTCGCGAAAGTACTGTACATTAAATCTAAGTTTCCGCCATTTACCGCCCATATACATACAGATCTCCCCATGATGGCGCGGCACCTTCTCTAACGCGTCCTCTATCAAAAAGCTTGTTGCGATCTGCTCAAGAAATTCCTCTTCGGAAAGGCCGTTAAGGTCTTTTATGACCCTATTGTACGGAAGGATACGAAGATCCTCAGCTGGAAATAGACCTGCGATAACAAAATTGTAGGGCTCAGTACCGTTATGTGTGGGGTTGGCCGAACGCAATTCTTGCCGTGCCGTTTCAGCGCTCTCGGCCCTGTGGTGGCCATCGGCTATATAAAGAGCCGGGACTTCGGCAAACGCCGTCTTCCACGACGAGATATTCGATACACGCCAAACTCGCTGTCGAATGCCTGTAGGGCATTCGAATTCGTAAATCGGCTCGGTTTCCGTTGCGCGCAGTAACAACTCATGAATTACCCGAGTTCCTCGAAAAGCTAGAAATATCAGGCCCGTCTGGGCGTTGACCGCAAGCAGATGCCGGGTCCTGTCATCCACTTTATCGGGACGTGTCTTTTCATGCTTTTTTATGTTTCCTTCTTCATACTCGTCCAATGAGCAACAAGCAACTAGGCCGGTTTGGGTGTGGCTGGCTGCAGCAAGCTGATAAACGAAGAATGCAGGCTCCTCGTCGTGAATTAAGATGCCCTCGTGTATGAATGCCTCAAGATTTTCTCTGGCCTTTGCAAAAACGTCGTCGAGGTCCGGCCCTGACCCGGCGGGGAATTCAGCTTCGGCCCGAGTGACCCGCAAGAAACTATTTGGGTTGCCGGTAATGTGTTCCCGTACTTCAGATTCGTAAACGACATCGTAAGGAACGCACGACACCGACTTTGCTATCTCCGGTTTTGGGCGGAGCGCACGAAACGGCTCTATTCTTGCCACAAAAGATTGGTCTCCAATTATCTAATATGCCGGCTGGGTGTTGCCGTTAATTATTTCATTCAGCCTGCGATTGCTTTCGTCCATCGCATCAAGCATCTGTTGCGCAAATCCTTGCTTATCAATTCGCCACTGCCCTTTTTCAAATACAAATGGAACCGTTTCCCAGGTCCCAAACGAGTTCTTTACTTCGATAGTCGCTTTTTCCCCGTCGATCTTTTCGTTTCGAAACTCAACTGTTGTCTGGTTTGGCCCGACTAATGTCTCTCGCTGTAAGACATCGTCGATCGTGGTGTTCTGTGCTTTCGCCTGCTCTTCATGCATCTTCAAGGTTGCCTCTGACAGCAGCGTCTTTATTGCCTTTGGGTCCTTAGCTTTTAACGCCTTCACGTAGGTCTTGAATGTCTCGACCGGCGTCGCCGGCTCTCGGGAGCCGCACGCGGCAAAAAGTAAGCAGATCAACCCGCAGACGAAGAATTTATTTAAATAGCAGGCTCTCATTTTCGCTAAGCTCAAAAACTTGATTATACTGTAGTTTTGAGGAAGCATAGAACTTATGCAACGCAAAATTCTTTCTGAAGCTGAGTTGCGCGGATCGCTCGCCGACTTGGAAAGCTGGAAAGCCGTCGACAACCGTATTCAAAGGCGTTTTGAATTCGCGGACTTCTCGGCAGCGCTGGATTTTGTCAACAAGGTTGGCTCTCTAGCAGAAGAAGCGGATCATCATCCGGACATAACGTTTGGTTGGGGATATGCAGAAATCGCGTTGACCACACACGACCGCGGCGGTGTGACGGATGTTGATATTGCTCTGGCCGCAGGAATAAATGCGATCTAAGTTTTGAAAATACTTTAAAAATATCCAAAAAATACTATGTCAAATGTACCTATCACAGTAGCTCACGGCGACGGGATCGGCCCTGAGATCATGGCGGCGACGCTGCATATTCTCAAAGAAGCAGGCGCCCGTATCGATATTGAAGAGATCGAGATCGGAGAAAAGGTTTACCTGAGCGGCAACACTGCCGGCATAGCCCCCGAATCATGGGATTCTCTGCGTCGAACCAAGGTGTTCCTTAAAGCCCCGATCACCACTCCGCAAGGCGGCGGTTTTAAGTCTTTGAATGTGACCGTCCGCAAGACGCTAGGCATGTACGCGAATATTCGCCCGTGCGTTTCATATCATCCGTTCATCGAAACGAAGCATCCAGTCATGGACGTCGTCATAGTTCGGGAGAACGAAGAAGACACATACGCCGGCATCGAATATCGCCAATCAGATATGGTCGAACAGTGTCTGAAGCTCATCACCAGGCCCGGCTGCGAGAAAATTGTCCGATATGCGTTCGAGTATGCTCGAAAGAACAACCGCAAAACAGTAACGGTTTTTGTGAAAGATAACATCATGAAGCAGACCGATGGACTGTTTCATCGTGTTTTTGATGAGATCGGTGCTGAGTATCCTGATATCGAAAAAGGAGATTGGATCGTCGATATCGGCGCAGCTAAGCTCGCAACGTCTCCTCAGGATTTTGATGTCATCGTCATGCCCAATCTCTACGGCGACATCCTCTCGGATGTAACGGCACAGATGACAGGTTCGGTGGGGCTCGCGGGTTCGGCTAATATTGGCGAGAACATTTCGATGTTCGAGGCAATTCACGGCAGTGCACCACGTCGTGCGGGCCAGAATGTCGCCAATCCTTCAGGCTTGTTCCTCGGCTCTGTAATGATGCTTGTTCACATCGGTCAGCCGGACATTGCGGAATTGACCCACAACGCGTGGCTCAAGACCATCGAAGACGGCGTTCATACCTACGACATCGCTCGAGAAGGCACGACCAAGCAGACGGTTGGGACGAGAGAGTTCGGCGAAGAGGTCGTCAAACGGCTTGGACAGAAGCCGGAGACGCTCAAAGCGGTAGAATACAAGAAAGACGACGGGCCTACTGAAGAGAGGAAACCCATCTACTCGATACGTGAACCGCAAAAGAAAGATCTTGTTGGCGTCGACGTGTTTGTTAGCTGGTGGAACGGTGATTTCTACGGTGCTGCGGACGAACTTGGCCCTATCGTTGAACAGGCAAACGGCGATGGGTTAAAACTGGTAATGATCTCGAACCGCGGTACCAAGGTTTATCCTAAAGGGCAGCCGGACACATTCTGTGTTGACCATTGGCGGTGCCGCTTTATGGCCGAGAACCAAGGAGAGACCGTTACGCATCAGCAAGTGATAGATCTGCTTGGCCGTGTTGCGGGTGTAGGACTTGATTTTATCAAGACTGAGCATCTGTATAATTTCGACGGCGAGCCTGGTTATTCGCTCGGCCAAGGCCAGTAAGAGCTTATATCGATCGGCGAGGGTCAGGCTCTCACCTGACCCTCTTTCCTATGGAGATTCAGCGAGATGCCGAAGAAAGTCGGGATAACAAACCAGCCGATAGTTTCGGTAATAATGGGCAGCAAAAGCGACTGGCCGACGATGGAACACGCTGCTAAGGTGCTTGAGGATTTCAGCGTTCCGTACGAAAAGAGGATCGTATCCGCCCATCGCACTCCTGATCTTCTTTTCGAATTTGCAAAGTCCGCTCAAGAACGCGGTATCGAGGTGATAATAGCAGGCGCCGGCGGTGCGGCTCATCTTCCGGGAATGTGCGCTTCGCAGACCATATTGCCCGTTCTTGGCGTCCCGGTCGAAAGCCGTTCCCTCAAAGGACTTGACTCGCTATTATCAATTGCTCAAATGCCGGCAGGCGTCCCCGTCGGGACGCTCGCTGTTGGCGAAGCCGGAGCTAAGAATGCCGCATTGTTAGCAGTTTCTATTCTCGCAAACTCGCGGCCTGACTTAAGGAAAAAGCTCCACGATTTTCGTTCGAAACAAACAAAGACCGTACTCAGATCAAAGCTAAAATGAGGGCGGACGAGATCATCGCCGAGTTGAGCGAATTGGGCGACCCGTCGCGGCTGGATGCGATGAAGCGGTTTGCGATCCCCACATCCAGATCGTTCGGCATCTCAACTCCCGAACTCAAGGCGTTTGCTCGCGAAGTGAAAAAGCTCGGTGTCGATAACCATTCGCTTGCTGCCGATCTTTGGGCAAGCGGCATTCACGAGGCGCGCTCGGTCGCGTATCTGATCGATGACCCCAATAGAGTTACGTCCGAGCAAATGGACGCGTGGGCATCTGATTTCGATAATTGGGCAACAGTTGACGGAACTTGCGGACACCTTTTTTGCAGGACAGCGTTAGCATATGAAAAAGCGGTGGAGTGGACGGAGCGAGAACCGGAATTTGAAAAGCGTGCGGCCTTTTCGTTGATGGCCTTTCTCGCTGTTCATGAAAAAAACGCTACGTACGAGAAATTTGCAGCATTTCTTCCGCTGATCGAAGAACACTCAAATGACGAACGCAATTTCGTCAAAAAGGCTGTAAACTGGGCTCTGCGACAGATCGGCAAACGCGATCTCGATCTGAACAAATTGGCGATCGCGTCTGCGGAGCGGATAAGTGCTACCGGCACAAAACCGGGACGCTGGATCGCCGCGGATGCATTGCGTGAACTGCGTAGCGAATCCGTCCGCGAACGTCTGGTAAGAAGAAATGTATAGGGTGATAGCTCCAAATTCGACCATCGGCGTTTTCGGCAGCGGCCAGCTTGGCCGCATGTTTGCGATCGAGGCTCGCAAAATGGGTTATCGCGTGCATACTTTCTCACCCGATTCAGACACGCCGACAGGTCACATCTCGGATATTGAGACCACAGCATCCTATGATGACCTTGATCTGGTCCGAGGATTTGCGCGAGATGTTGATGTCATAACGTTCGAGTTTGAGAACATTCCTGCTGCAACCATCGAAACTGCTGCCGAGTTTGTCGATGTGCGCCCGAGGGGGTCGATTCTCCACAATACCCAGAATCGGCTTCGGGAAAAGACCTTTCTATCAAATAACGGCTTTCCGGTTGCACCTTTTCGTCATATTAGACTCATAGATGATTTGTATGATGCAGCCGCGGAGATCGGTTTTCCATGCGTGCTAAAGACTGCCGGGTTCGGCTATGACGGCAAAGGTCAGAAAAAGCTGACCGGCCCCGGCGATATTGAACCGGCCTTCGCCGCAATAAACGGCAGTGAAGCCGTTTTAGAGGAGTTTATTGAGTTTCAAAAAGAGGTTTCTGTCGTTTGCACTCGTGGAGTCGATGGCGAATTCGTTCATTACGGAGTGATCGAGAACGAGCATAAGGATCATATCCTCGATCTATCGTTCGCTCCGGGAAATGTATCTGAAACCGCTGCAGCCGAGGCTATCGATATCTCTCGAAGTATTGCTGAGGCGTTCGAATATGTCGGCACGATGTGCGTCGAATTCTTTTTGACGCAAGATGATCGGCTGCTGGTCAATGAGATAGCTCCACGGCCGCATAATTCAGGGCATCTTACCTTCGGGCCGTGCGTTACGTCGCAGTTCGAACAGCAGGTCCGGGCAGTTTGCGGGCTTCCGTTGGGCTCGACCGCGTTCTATCGACCCGCGGCAATTGCAAATCTTCTTGGTGATATTTGGGCGAGCGGAGAGCCAAACTGGGCTTCGGCAATGAGAGCAGCAAATGTTTCTCTACATTTGTACGGGAAATCAGAGCCAAGAGCTGGTCGGAAAATGGGGCATTTGACGGCTACTGATAAAACTCCACAGGCGGCGGCGGAAGCCGTTCGCATGGCCCGACAAAGGCTTAGAGAAAAGGCGTGAATCAGATCTTGCGTCCCAGCCAAACCCCGACCAATAAACCAAAAAATCCGACAACTACACTTGCAGACATGTAGAGCAGCGTTAGGCTCCAGAGCCGTTCACGAAGAAGGCCAAATATCTCGGCTTCAAATGTCGAAAAGGTCGTAAACGCGCCCAAAAAGCCAACAATGATCGCCATTCTGAGGTTCTCGCTGACAACGATCTTGTCTGAAAGCACGATCATCAGAAATCCCAGAAGCATTGAGCCGGTGATGTTTATAATAAAGGTCGGCAACGGGAATTTCTCGAAATGGCCGGCAAGCGGCGAGATGTTGATTAAATGGCGGGCAATAGCACCGAATGCTCCCCCAATACCTATGAAGCACAATCGGATCGCTAATTCCATAGTTTCGCTACTGCATCCTTGATTGCTAATTTATAAGCGTCAAAGCTACACTCAGAGTTTATGGCTGAAAGCCTTATTTTTACAAATCTCAGCAGCAGAGCTTCGATCTATGAAGAGTTGATCCCACAACTCGAGGCATTGCTCGCAGGCGAGACCGACCCGGTGGCAAATCTTGCCAACGCAGCAGCTGCCCTGATGGAAGCATTTGGATTTCTTTGGGTCGGATTCTATTTGGTAAAGGGCGATGAGCTTGTGTTGGGACCATTCCAGGGGCCGATTGCGTGCTCTCGTATCGGATTCGGAAATGGGGTCTGTGGTACTTCATGGCAACGCAGAGAAACAGTCATCGTCCCAAATGTTGATGAATTCCCCGGCCATATCGCTTGTTCTTCGTCCGCAAGATCCGAGATCGTGGTTCCTATTTTTGCTTCTGATGGATCGGTCATCGGGGTCTTAGACATTGATAGCGACCGCTTGGATGACTTTTCGGAAAATGATACCTCGAATCTTGAAACGATCTGTAATATTCTCGTTCGGTCTTCGGGACTTTAGAACTTGATCAAAGACATGACACCAATCGACTATCCGTACTGGGTTTGGATACTTTTTTTCTCGATCGTCTTAACGGCACTTGCCGTCGATCTCCTCATCGTTAATCGAAAAGCACATGCGCCGACAAGGCGGGAGACATTTATCTGGGCAACCGTCTGGGTTTCTCTGGCACTCAGTTTCGGGATATTCATTTTTTATCAATTCGGCATCAATCACGCAAAGCTGTTTCTGACAGGGTATCTCATTGAACTGTCGCTGTCGGTTGATAATTTATTCGTTTTCCTGCTCATCTTCACATTTTTCAAGGTTCCGAAAGAGTTCCAACATCGCGTTCTGTTTTGGGGCATTATGGGCGCGCTTGTCATGCGGATGATCATGATCTTCGCCGGTGCCGAACTGGTTGAGCGGTTCCACTGGATCATCTACATATTTGGGGCTTTTCTGGTCTACACCGGCCTCAAGATGTTCAAAGGCTCGGATGATGATTTTGAGCCGCACGAGAGCTTTTTTATCAAACTCGTCACTCGATACGTTCGAATTTCTAAGGAATACGATGGGGAGAAGTTCATCACGGTCAAGGACGGTGTCAGGACCGGGACCCTTTTGCTTCTGGTTTTGATAACTGTAGAACTCACCGATCTAGTGTTCGCTGTTGATTCAATACCCGCAATATTTGGTATAACGACGGATCGTTTCATCATTTACACATCGAACATATTCGCGATCCTCGGCCTTCGTACGTTTTTCTTTCTCTTGGCAGATCTCGCCGACAGATTTCATTACCTCAAGTACGGGCTTGCATTTATTCTCACGTTCATCGGATTAAAGATGCTCTTGCCACTCTTGGCAGAAGGACTGATAATATTAGTCGGGTCTGAAAGCGAATCCGGTTTTGTCGATCTTCTCAGGCGTTTCGTCGCACATGAATTTGAACAAGAGGTGATCAACATCTCACTTGGCGTGGTCGCCTTTTCCATAGTCTTCTCAATTGCACTTTCGCTTTTGATGCCGCCCAAACACAGACCTGACAAACTTTAGGTCTGTCATCGGCTCGTCTGATGGAGAACAAGTATCGAAAATTCTATGTCGAATGGTGGAATATTCGGAAGAGTACCGTCTGGGCTCTTGTTGCCGGGGCGGTTCTCATCGGTTCGCTTGTCGGCGGCGGAATCTGGGCGTCAAGAAATAATTGGTTCGTTGCCGAGCAAGATCTGGCGATTCCAAAAGATGCGGCCCGCATTGTGTCTTTTGAGGGAGAGGTCCGTATCACCCGCGCCGCAACTCGAGAGACGATCCTGGTAACCCGAGAGACGTATGTCGGTGCAGGCGACACGGTGCAGACTCAGGCGGATGGCCGAGCGATCATACAAATGATCGACGGCTCGGTCTATTCGGTGCGGCCAAACAGCACGATAGTGGTCAAGGACACGACGTCCCTTTTTGGCGGGAAAAATGTACGTGTAGCACTGGACGACGGCCAACTGAACGTTCGTACCGATGAGCAGCCACAGGACGCAAGAAACATCGTCGAGGTCGCCGACACAGAAAATCAACTATTGCCAAAGACCGACGCTAGCTTTAATGCAGACCCTCAGGCGAACTCCGGTGAGATTCGGATCAGCCGCGGTGGTGTCGAGACAACTATCGGCGGGGAAAAACAGATAATTGGTGAAAATGAATTCGCATCGATCAAAAGCGGCAAGCTGTCCCAACGCGAAAGGCTTATGGCTCCGCCGAGGCCACTGGCACCAAACAACTCGGCTCAATTGGTAGATCAGGGCGGCGGTATAGGCGTATCGTTTTCATGGGCCGATGCTGAAGGGGCATCAGCGTCAAATTATCACCTGCAGGTCTCGAGGTCTCCTACATTCGCCAGCGATGCACTGTTGGTTGACCGCAATAATATGGCCGCACGGGAATTTCGGCTTGCCAGTGTTCCTCCGGGAACGTATTATTGGCGGGTTCGTGCTACTGCAAGGTCAGGCCAGCTCACCAACTGGAATGAAGCATGGAAATTTATCGTGGTTCGTTCGGTTAGAAGTGTGAGCATAGATGCGTCGGATTGGAAGGTCGAAAGGGTCGGCGGTAATGTATATCTCATCAACGGACGCACCAGCCCGGGTATGTTTGTGAGGTCGCAGGGCCGGGAAACGCTGTCCGGCCCGGACGGAGCGTTCAAGCTTCAGATTTCAACTCCGTCGATCGAGACATCCGTTGAGATAAGCGATGACCGCGGCAATCGCACGGGATTTGTCATTTCGTTGCGGACTGGAACGGTTCTCAGGCGATACTGATATAGCTCGAATAATTCCTATATGGCCGTTATATCTCTTAAATATGGCAGCCAGGAGCTAAGCCTCAAATTTGACCCAGATCTTTTTGACATCATCGAAGCGTCAGAACCGACAACTCCTCTTTCTGATTCTGAGGTCGGACGCAAGTTGGATTCTCCCATTGGCCATAGCAACATCGAGGAATACGTCGAAAAGGGTGGCTCTGTTTTGTTGGTCGTCCCTGATGCTACTCGATCGTCCGCGTCCGGACAGATCGTCAACCTCCTTGTGCGGCGTCTAATTGCATCAGGGATCCAACCCTTTGATATTAGAGCGATCATCGCGACCGGTATTCACAGAAAGACAACGGACGCCGAGAAGGCTGACATCCTCACGCCTTTTATTTACCAACGAATAAAGACTCTGGACCACGAGCCCAAGGACCTCATGGGTCTTATTAGGGTGGGTGAAACTGCGACGGGAGTTCCTGTGGAATTAAATCGAGCGTTGTTCGAGCATGACCACGTTTTCTTGATCGGAAGCGTTTCGTTTCATTACTTTGCCGGGTTTACGGGAGGGCGAAAGCTCATTTGTCCGGGATTGGCGTCGTCTCGCACTATATCCGAGACTCACAAGCTGGCTTTCGATTGCGAAACGCTTTCACGCCGAAAGGGCGTTGGGACAGGGATGCTAAAGGGCAATCCGGTTCATGAGGCATTCCTGCAAGCCGCAGCGTTTGTCCCGCGTCCATTTCTGATCACTACGCTCGTTAATGAGGCCGGAGAATGTGTAGACATTTTTTGTGGCGACCTGTCAGCATCACATGAGGCCGCTTGTACGGCCTACGCCAAGAACCATTCGGTGACCATCAAAGAGAAACGTGATCTGGTGATAGCTTCGTGCGGCGGATCGCCATACGACATAAATCTGATTCAGGCTCACAAGACCCTGGAAAATGCCTCGAAGGCTTGCGTAGATGGGGGAACGATCGTTTTGCTGGCTGAGTGCCAAGAGGGGCTCGGACGAGATGATATGGGGAAGTGGTTTGATGCCGCTGACAGTCGGGATCTTGCTGTGCGGCTCTGCCAAAAATATCAGGTGAATGGCCAAACGGCTTGGAGCATTAGAGAGAAGTCCGAGCGGTTCAATATTTTGATCGTCAGCAATTTTGATGAGGATTCTGTTCGATCATTTGGGTTCGAAAAGATCGAGTTTTCTGCACTTGAACAACTTGTAGGAACCGGTGGTAGGACAGGCTATATTGTTCCACGTGCCGCATCCGTCAACATAAAAGAAAAATCCCGCCCGAACTGATCGGGCGGGATGAAGGCAGATAAGGAAGCGAGCCTTAGAAGCTAAGTTTTCCTGAAAACTGGATCCTTCGAGAGAAGCTGAGAACAGTATTGTTTATCTGTCCGACGCTAGCACTGGTGAACAACATCGCCGCATCCGAAAGTCCGAATGTCGGAGTATTCGTAAGGTTCCTTGCATCAACACGCAGGTCGAACTTCCATCGCTCATTGAAGCTGAACCGCTTCGAGAGCGAAGCGTCCGTATTGAACTGCCGCGGTCCAATGAAGTAGTTCCTGCCGGTATTTCCCATCTGGCCCGGAAGCGGCTGCGAAAGCTGCGCGAGCTGCTTTGCAGTGAACCAAACAGGAATGCCGTTGACCTCGGTCAGGCTGCCGAGATTACGAGGGCAGCCGTTGCAGTTGACAGGTGTTTGTACGACCTGGCTCAGAGTGTTGAGACCCGAGTAGAAGGTGTAAGGCCTTCCGCTGGCCAAGTTGAAAAGACCTGCTACCTGCCATCCACCAATGATCGCATCAAGAGCCCGGCCCATGCCTCGTCCGAATTTGCGCTCACGTCCGATCGGTATCTCGTAAGTGTAGTAAGACTGCCAAACATGCCGTCTGTCGAAATCCGACCAAGCATAATTCAGCGATCGGTTGTTTATATCGTAAGGCGTGTTCGATGCCGACTGTGCACTACCGCGATTTGCCGTTGCGAAAGTCGGGTCAAATGATCGAGTGTCCTTTGATACGGAATACGTGTAGGCCAGCTGATAGCTGAAACCCTGCATCAGCCTGCGTTTGAGAATGATCTCGAGCCCGTTGTATCGCGATGTGTCGTTAGTTTCCAACACATTCAGCGCACCCGTAAATTGCGGGTATGACTGCAGGAAGAAAGCGTTTCCGAATGCCTGTGAGAGCAGCTGAAGCCCCGAAGCTGTGCAGATGCCGTTTGTGACATCAGTTGCGGTACATGTCCTCTGCGAAGCTGCTAATGCAGCGTTGGCTACACTACCGCCCGTCGTTCCTGCGGCAAGCGTTGTAGCAACCGAGGGAATCGCCCTAAAGGTGGTCGTCCCCGCATTGTTTGCGGGATTGCCCGTGAACATCACATTGATCAGGCAAGACGTTGCCGCGGCATTTCCTCGAAGCGTGTTGAAAGCCTCAAGAAAATTCTCCGGGCAGCGTGGGTCGCGGGCGAAAATGTTCACTTGGTTCCGGTCATATGCTCCGAAAAGGTGAACCCCTCGACGACCGATATAATTTACCTCAAGCACATTACCGCCCCAGATCTCTCTCTGTACGCCTGCAAACCACGCATGGCTTTCAGGAAACTTGATGTCAGGGTCGACCGCAGTGATGCGGCCCGTTGAAAATGCCGGCGGCGTTCTCAACTGCTGCGGTGTTGAGATCGGCGGAATTGTCGGGATGCCGTTCCTTATCAGCAGGTTTTGTGAGCCGATTCCTGCTGCGGAATAGCTGAAGGTGTTGCCCGGCGCACTCTGGTAAACGAAGTTAGCAAAAACCTGCGATGGGAAGCGATCTTGCGAAAGCCTATAGTTTGCCCTGATGGAGGTCTTTCCATTGCTGAAAGGATCCCAAGCAAACCCGACCGACGGTGAGAAGTTGTCGTAGTCATTCTTGAACAGCTTGCCTTCTTCCCAACGAAGAGCGCTTGAAGGTGCGGCGCCGACCGCAAACGGCTGCGACGGCGTCAAGATCGGGAGATCTTTTGATCCGGGGCTCAACTTAACTTCCCAACGCACACCAAGGTCAAATGTCAAATTTTGCCTCGGGCGCCATGTGTCTTGGAAGTAGAAATCGTACTCGGGATAGGTCGCATTGAAGATCCACCTTGTCCCGGCCGGTGCGAAAGCATTCGGATTGCCCGGGCTGACCACAAAGCCTTGCGAGAAACTGCCGATGCGGCCGATCAGGTTGTTTATAGTATTCAGAAGGAGCGTGCGGTCGTTAGCATTTATGCTCGAAGCACCCGCAACGGGCACATCCCAAGGCACAAAATCACTTGCCGCGGTCCCAAAACCGATCTGCGGCTCTATCTGTCCGCCGGCGCTCGAACGATCGTCGATCTGATTTCCGAGGCGGAAGTTCAGGCCGAATTTAAGCGTGTGCTTCGATCGGATGAGCGTCATGTTATCGACAAACTGCCACGTTCGCGAACTACGGGCGTTGTACGCAAAGTTCCTGTCAAAATCCGTTACCGTATTGAGCACAAACGGAACTGCGCCGTTCGCTCCCGGATACTCGAACTTGAAGCCGAATCGGTTCATGCCAAAAATGAACTCGTTGACGAAGTTCGAAGTCGGAGCCCATCGATAGTTGATGGCAAGATTCTTGGGGTTTCGAAACGTATCGATCCAGTTCTTTCCGCCCTGAATTCTCTGAAGTCCCGCGTTAGCGATATCTCCAAATGTGTTCTGTTCGCCTTGAGCGTAGCGGATATACATTTGGCTCTTTGAGGACAGTTTGAAATCGAATCTTACGGTGAAGTCGTACTGTTTCTCGGTCTGAGGCGCAACGAATCTAAGCAGAGCGGTATTCAGGCCGTCGCCGCCAGTAAAGTCGTTGGGAGCCTGTTGAGAATTCAAAAGGTTGATAATGAACGGGTCAAGCGTAACCGGCCTGCCTGTAGCGATATCGTAGGTTTGGATACAAGGGTTAGGCACACCCGGACCGCAAGCCGGATAGACCGGAGCGCCGGAAGCAGTGACCGCAGCGCCTGTCGGGAACGTCGCAGATGTGGCCGTACCGAAAGGTGCATTTCGGCCGCCTTGGACGAACCTGAAAAGTCCGGCCCGTGCCTGCGGCGTATAGACCGCCAGCGTCTGAAGCCTTGTTTCGCTGGCCCGCAGCATCTGAAGGTTTACAAAGAAAAACGCCTTGTCACGGAGAAAGCCGAAATCTGTGCCCTCACCAAAGCCGGGATTGAACAACGGGCCGCCGAAGCTGCCGCCATAAATATGTTGGACGAACTGCCGCCGCGCGATGTTCTGCTTGTTGAACTCCCATTCATTAGCAATAAAACGCGGCGTTTGATAATACTCAAAGAGATTGCCGGAGAACTGATTTCCGCCCGATCGGGTCGTGAGACTGACCTGCGCTCCCGAAGAACGTCCGAGTTCAGCGGTGAAGTTGCTGGTCACGATCTGGACCTCGCGAATTGAATCAGGATTGGTACGAAGAGGTGTGAAATTCGATCCACCTGCCGTAGATTCATTGATGTCGATACCATCGAGAGTAAAGTTGAATGCCCGGTCGCGGGAACCATGAACGTGGACGCCGCCACCTGTATTGGCACCCGAAACGACGCCGGGCTGATAGTTCAATAGGTCAAACGGGTTTCGACCTCGAGCTCCGACGATCGGCAGAAGTTCGATCTGACGGGTATCAAGCGTCGATCCTACGTTGCCCGATGTCGCGGTCGTAACTTGTTCCGCTGAGGATTCAACGGAAACAGTGGCAGAAACATCGCCGACCTCGAGAGAAATGTTGATAGTGGACGGAATGTTGACCAGCACCTGATTTCGCGAGGATTCGAATCTCTTAAATCCGTCCTTCTAGACCGAGACTTTGTAGAACCCCGGCTGTATCAGGTCGAAAACGTAAGTCCCGCTTCCACTGGTAGTAGTGGTCAGCCTTAAATTGGTCGCCTCGTTTGTCAGGGTGACTGCTGCTCCTGCAACGGCAGCTCCTGTACTATCAGTAACACTGCCCGTAATACGGGATGTGGTGCCTTGTCCAAAAGCCACAACTGAGGTGAACACTATCAAGGCGAACGCTGCCAATCCTCTATCAAGCAATCTCTTTTTCATTTACCCTCCGAAATGTTGTCTGTGTTTAGTTGGGGAATTCCTGTTGAAACGGGCAATGATACCAAGTTTCAACTTGAATTTTACGGAAGATTAGCACAGAACTTGATGTGAACAAAGTGTAAAATTGCCGGAATTTCTTTGAGAGCAAATTGGGCTAATTTCCAACGCGTCGATTCGATCGGATAACCGCTTTCGAGAAAGCGAAAGGGAGGCGAAATGCCTCCCTTTCTAATGAACAATATTCTGGTTACTGGTTTATTTTGGCCCAAAACTTCGAGCAATCGAATCAAGCTGATTTCGAAGTGACCTCACGATATCCTTTTGACCGGTGAAACGGAGAGTGTATACGACATTGTCGCCGCTTCTTAGAAAATAGAATCTCCCCGCCATACTGCGGCCTGATGCCAAATATTCAAAATTGAAGACTGACCCCCTAAGACGCCCGGCGAAATTCTCCTCTCTTCCTGCGACGAAACCCGGCCGTATCTGAAGCCGCTGTTCTTCATCCTCCATCAAGTCGGCGAGCATCGCCTCTTTTGTTACCGTTAGACGCCGAACTTGCAAATGGCAGTCCAGACGGTCTTCGTGAACGAATTCGACGTTGGGATTGGCGGCTGTGGGACGGAGCGTGAGTTTCCATTTTGGGTCGGGCAGCGAAAACGTGTATTCGACGCTGGGGTCGCTGAACGCGGTCTCTTGCGCATTAGCCCAATTCACCGCACAAAGCAGGAAAGCCGCAGACAAAATAATTGTTGATACACGCATAGTTTTCGATGCTTTTACTCAGATCCGACCAAATCCGAATTTTAGATGAATTTTGGTCAGACTTCGAGTCTTTGATGCTCATGTCGACGGAGTTGTTGCCATAATTTGAGGTCCGAGGACGCGTTGCAAAGAATATAGGCTTGGGCGGATCACAGGACTGTCACATCTTGCCGATTGCAAATATCCTTACTGCGAAAAGTCCGGCAAAGAACCCGCCGATGTGGGCCGCATAGGCGACACCGCCGACCCCGGACGGTGCTAAATATCCAACGACCAATTGGTAAGCGATCCAAAGCCCCAGTGCGACAAACGCCGGAACAGTTGTAACCATGTTTAGTATGATCGCCCTGACCGGATTTCGCGGGAACATCAGCAGATATCCGCCGAGCACGCCCGAGATGGCGCCCGATGCTCCAAGCATAGGTATCACAGACCAAGGCTCGATAGCGATCTGAGCGATCGCCGCGGCAAAACCGCAGAAAAGATAGAAAACCGCAAAGCGAAAATGCCCCAGCAAGTTCTCCAAATTATCCCCAAATACCCAGAGGAACATCATGTTTCCGGCGATATGCATGATACTGCCGTGCATGAACATCGAGCTCAGAAAGTTGAAATAGACCGGCAGCGGCGTTTCATAGTGAGTGATCTCACCAAGGATCTTGCCGAACTCGTCCTTAATGGTGACGGCTCCGTTTATGTCCGTTCCTGAAAGTATCTCCTTGGGAACAAGCGAGAACGCGTATGTGAATGCATCGTTGCCGCCGATCTGCTGAAGCAGAAGAAAGACCACCAGATTTATCCCGATGAACACATAGTTAACGTAGGGCGTCCGATGGTTGCCGGTATTGTCATCGCCGATGGGGAACATTTGTTAGCCTCTGAACGTGCATTTGGAACAGATTTGATGCATGGCAATGCATTTCGTGCGGGTCAATTCTGTCCAGCGGTTCAATCATTATTCTATCTGATGCGGCACTAGCCGCCAACATCTGCTGAAGGCCCGAGTAGCTGATGTCCTTCGCTTCGTGCGACGAATGTCGCGGCTGTTATATCGCCGACCACGTTCAACGTCGTCCTGCACATATCCAAAAGCCGATCAACGCCGAGGATTATGGCGATAAGAGCAGGATCGATGCCGATCATGAATAGGATCCCTATTATGAATGGAATAGAGCCGGAAGGAACACCGGCAGTCCCAATGCCGCCTAGGATCGCAAGGTAAACGACCATCAACTGCAGCGATATTGTAAGGTCGACTCCGGCGAGTTGAGCAAGAAAGAGTACTGTTACGCCTTCATAAAGTGCGGTTCCGTTCTGGTTTGCTGTCGCCCCTACCGTAAGCACAAAGCTGTTTATTTCCTTGGGTACATGCAGGTTTTCATGGGTGACGCGAAGCGCGGTCGGCAAGGTAGCATTTGATGAAGACGTCGAAAATGCGGTCAGGATCACTGTTTGTATTCGCTTGAAAAATTCGAGAGGGCTTATTCTCGACAAGAACCAAACAGAGATCGAGTAAACACCGAAGAAGTGGATCGACAGGCCCAAAAGTACTGTCGCGACAAACCATCCGAGCGATAACAGGAGGTCTGTTCCGAACTGTGAGATATTGTTGAACAGCAGGCAGGCTACGGCATACGGCGCAAATTTCATTACGATGTCGATTATCTTCGCCGATATCGCAAACAATGACTCCATGACGCCCACGAAAGGGGAAGAGACCGCAGTTGGAAGCAATGTAATGGAAATGCCGATCAGTAGGGCGAAGAACATGATGTGCAGCATGTTGGGGCTAGCACCGGAGATCGAATTGAAAATATTGCTTGGAACTATCGTTTTGACCACCTGCATCAACGCAGTATCCGCTTTGGACGCCTCGGCAGCTTTACGCTGGGCCTCAGTTGCGGCTGATGCACCGCTGCTAAATTCCGCTTTTAATTCAGCAGCAGTTTCGGGGCTGATCCTCTCGCCCGGCCTGATAGTATTTGCTAATGTCAGTCCTATCACGACGGATATTGCAGAGATCACCAGTGTATACGCAAATGATTTCGCGCCGATCCGCCCTAATTTTCTGATGTCGCCGATCCCGGATACACCAACGATCAGCGATGAAAATACCAGCGGGATCACGATCATCAGCAGCAGATTCAAAAAAAGCTGGCCGATCGGCCGCGTGAAATTCTCTACTGCCCACTCGACCCAAGGGTCTTTGCCGCCGAGTGTCCAATTTACCGCCAGTCCGCCAACTACGCCCACCGCTAAGCCGATAAAGATCTTTGTATGGAGAGGTATCCCTGAGGGACTGTCGGGCGTGTCGTCATCTAGGTCGGTCGTAAGTTCGTATTCGTATTCGTTAGGGTTGTTTGGCATTGGTCACCGGGGACCGGGCAAAATTATTCGATCATAGACTATATGATCACGTCGCTGTTCGTTCTTACTGCAGCCTGTTGCCGCGAAAAAGGCCGCACGAGATTATCAACAAAAGTTGCCTCTACGGCAAGCCAAAACTTGCCGGTCAACAATAAGAAAGCCTTCCGGTATGCTTACATGAAAAGCTTCACAAAGGTCGCTTCCGAAAAAATCGGAGTTTGATTTAGCTCGAAAAAAAGGCGAAACTTCCGAGCATGGGAAAACTAGCTCTTCATTGGCGCATACTGCTGGGAATGGCCGCGGGCGTTATTTTCGCCGCGATATTGATCCAATTCAGTTGGGGCAAAGGCTTTATTGTCGATTGGATAAAGCCCTTTGGGACAATATTTATCAACGTCCTGAAACTGATAGCGATACCGCTGATCCTCGCATCGCTTGTCAAAGGCATCTCTGATCTTAACAACATTACGCAGCTTTCCAAGATCGGATTCCGGACTCTTGGTTTCTACATAATGACCACCGTGCTCGCGGTCAGTCTGGGGCTGGTTATCGTGAATCTCATAAAGCCGGGCAGTGCCGTCACTGAAGACACTCGTGCCCAACTGATGGCGAGTTACGAAAAGCAGGCCGGCGACCGGATCACGGCGGCCGAAAAACAGAAGCAGGCAGGCCCGCTAAAGCCGCTCGAGGATCTCGTTCCTGAGAACATAGTCGCCGCTGCCAGCTCTAACGGCAACATGCTGCAGGTCATTGTATTTGCCATATTTTTCGGCATCGGGCTGATTCTGATCCCCAAAGAGAGCGCCGCACCGGTAAAGGGGTTTTTCTCCGGGCTGAACGACGTCGTACTCAAGATGATCGACCTGATAATGCTGGCGGCTCCGTTTGGTGTTTTCGCCCTTTTGGCTGCCATCGTTGCTGAGGCTCCGGGCACTGATCTGTTTATAGCTTTGCTTTGGTATGCCGTCTCCGTTGTCTTGGGGTTGGCGTTGCTCTATTGCATGTATTTGACCCTCGTTTGGGTGTTCACAAAGCGTTCCCCGTCATTCTTTTTGAAAGGGATCATTCCTGCGCAACTCCTTGCATTTTCAACAAGTTCCAGTGCCGCGACATTACCGGTGACCATGGAGCGGGTAACCGAGCACCTTGGTGTGGACGAGGAGGTCGCGAGCTTTGTACTGCCGATCGGAGCGACCGTAAATATGGACGGCACAAGCCTTTATCAGGCTGTCGCGGCCGTGTTTATCGCACAGACGTTCGGGATGGATCTGAGTCTTGGCGTGCAGCTCGGCATCATCTTGACCGCGACGCTAGCATCTATTGGATCTGCGGCAGTTCCCGGAGCAGGCATGGTGATGCTGGTGATCGTTCTCGCCCAGGCGGGCATTCCTGAGGTCGGCCTAGCCCTCATCTTTGCCATCGACCGGCCGCTAGATATGTGCCGAACTACGATAAACGTCACCGGCGATGCTACCGTTTCGATGATCGTTGCAAATTCGATCGGCAAGCTCGGTGATCCAAAGCCGGTCGAATGGGATGAACGGCTGGATGAGGTGATCTAGTTCAGCCCGCGTTTTCACCCGAAACATAAAGGTGTGTTTCGAAAACGGACGACTAGTTACGGGATCATCAAATCAGCCCACACATCCGACGATGCTTGACAGCGTAACCTAGATATACGAAAGTTTGCCGGTATGAAATGGAACCTGAAGGCAGCATTGTTTGTAATGGCTGCGGTTATAGCGTCGGGGTATTTTGGCGGTGGCGTGAATGCTCAGTCCGTGAACAAGACAATTGTTCTGGTGCGGCACAGTGAAAAGGACACGTCGCCCGAGGCGGATAAACGAGATCCAGACCTTTCGGCGGAAGGCCGGCAGAGGGCATTGCGTTTAAAGGAGATAGCGAAACGTTATAAGCCGCATGAGATATTCTCGACGGATTTCAAGCGGACGCGGCAGACCGCCGAGCCGATAGCCTCCCAGCGAAAAAAGGAGATCCAGTTATACACCGTCGCCGAACAGGCAGATTTGGTCAAGAAGATCATGGCGAGCGATACCGATCACAATCTGGTCGTCGGCCACAGCAATACGATCCCGAATCTTGCAAACCTGTTCGCGGGGAAGCTGATCTTTCGCGAGTTGCTTGAGAGCGAATACGGCGTGTTTTGGGTGCTGCATTTCAAGAAAGGGGCTTTGCAACGGATCGAAGTGATCCCATATTGAAAACTGCGGTATCATTGAAAAATGAAACTATTTATCATCGTTGCTGCGATCGCGGTTCTTACGGTCTCGGCGGAAGCTCAAAAAGCGAAACAACCCTCACCTACCGATCAGTTCTGGGCTGAACTCAAGAAGCTTTGCGGCAAGGCTTTTGAGGGCGCAATTGCGGAAGACACCGCGAACAACCCTGATTTCGCGGGCAAGCGGCTCGTTATGCACGTTCGTTCGTGTGAAAAGAACCGCATTCGGATACCATTCTTTGTGGGAGATGACAGGTCACGGACCTGGGTTCTGACCAAGAAGGGTGATCGAATTCAACTCAAACACGATCACCGGCACGAAGACGGCAAGCCCGACGCCGTGACGATGTACGGCGGCTGGTCATCGAACGAAGGCGAGGCGATCAGACAATTTTTCCCGGCGGATCAGCATACGACGACCGTGGTCGAAAAACCCAAAGACGACGCACCTTCGGCAGCGGCGAATATCTGGTGGATCGAACTCGTTTCGGGCAAACACTATTCCTATAATCTCCGACGCCTCGGCCGCGGCAGATTGTTCTCAGTGAAATTCGACATTACGAAAGAAGTACCCGCGCCGCCGGCACCGTGGGGCTGGAAGGATTAGCCTTTTAGTGCGGTGAGCATCGTCGCGGGGTCGTTGGTGATCAACGCGGAGATGCCCAGTTTGCGTGCCTTGTCGATCCAGTTTTTCTTTTCGACGGTCCAAACGGTGATCGGCAGGCCAACGTCATTCAGAATGCGGCAGAGTTTCGGCGTCGCGAGCGAGTGATGCAGCGAGACCTCGTTCGCGCAGAACTCGAGAGCGAGGAAGGGAATCGAGCTCTTGCGGCGTAGAAGCGTTTCAATGCTGACGTCGAAAAGTGCGGCGACATTAACGTCAGGCAGCAGCGAACGCACTACCGGCAGCGAGCCCAGATTAAAGCTCTTTACGACAAAACGTTCCTGCTCTTTTTGGGTTTCTAAAGTCGCGCAAACAGCGGTTGGCAATGCCACGATATCAGCGGGCGTGCATTTCATCTCGACATTAATTCGGCCTTCGAAGCCGCTTAGAAGATCGAGGACATTCTGCAGCGAGGGAATACATTCTTTGCTGAATTGCTCATTCGCCTTTTTCGGAAATTTCTTGTTGAACCAAGAACCCACGTCTATTTGAGCAAGCTCGGCTGCTGTCAGATCCGAGACGCGTTTTTCAATTCCCACTGTACGTCTTAATGTTTCGTCGTGAATTACTACGGGCACACCGTCCTTTGACAGCCGAACGTCGAACTCGACGCCTTCGGCCCGCGCGTCAAGAGCCAACTTTATCGCTGCGAGCGTGTTCTCCGGCGCGTGCGAACTGTCGCCGCGGTGCGCGATTATGCGGGGCAAGGCGTTCATTTCTTTTCAAGCAGGAAGATGGTCTTTGACCACGAAATGGGTTCGGTGATCGGGAATTCATAATTGCCCGCGATATTGAAATATTCAGATGCCGTTTCACGAACCTTCGAAAGCGGATGCGTTTTGAACTTGTATAGCAATTCGAGAACTGAGCCGACGATAGACGGTTTGACCGGCAGAAAAACAAGCGGAGCCCCTTTTTTCAGCACACGTGCGGCTTCGCGGAGACCGTCGTCCAGCGGCGTATATTCCAGCACTCCGCATATCAGCAGCAGGTCAAATGTTTCGTCTGCGAACGGCATTGCGAGTACGTTCGCCTGAACGCAATCCGTCCGGACAACGTTCTTTTTGCGTTTGCGCGTTTCGCTGCGGAGAACCTCCAGGGACTTGTGCGAGATATCGAGAGCGACGACGTTTTTCGGCCTAAAACCCGCATCCTGGAATGCGTGCGTTACTATGCCGGTGCCGCTGCCTGCGTCGAGAACGAGCGAATCAGAATTGATGTTCAGGTCAAGCGAGCGTAGGTATTTAGCTACGGAATCGCGATAGCCGTTCAGCTTCATCGCCAGATTTTGGACATCGGCGATGCGGTCGTAGAGTCCTTGGGTTTTCGTTTTGGTCTCGCGTCCGTTCCTCGGCATCTTTGCTATTCCGCGATCAGTTTTTCGACCGCCGCCTGCATCTGGCTCATTCGTAAAGGGCTCGTGCCGGTTTCAATGTAGCGTATCTTGCCTTTTCTGTCGACCAAAACGGCGTGCGGCAGTGCCGTCGCACCGTACATTGCATGTGCCGAAATGTCGCGCATCACCACAAAGTCATAGGGCAGGCGTTCTTTTTCGCGAAAATTCTTCAGGAATGCGAGTTGTTCGGCCGGATCCGGGGGCAATCCATAAGATTCACCGTATATGCGTGTGATGCCCAAGATGACGAGGCCCTTGTCGCTGAGCGTGTTGTGCCAATCGATGAGTTTTGGGAATGCGTCAAAACAAGGGCCGCACCATGTCGCCCAAAAATCCAGCAGAACGACCTTGCCTTTCATGCTTGCGAGAGTTCGTGCATCGCCCGGAAACCAGACGGAATTTGCTGAAAGTTCCATCGCGTCCTCGCCGAGCAGACGGTAATTCTTCTCGCGGCGGTTTAAGCGGTTGGTGATATCAAGGGCGAGCTGACGCTGCGGAACCTCTTTGGCGATGTTGTCGATTGCAGTGCGGAAAAACGCAAGAGCAGCCGGTTTGCGGCCCGTCTCGATCATGTATTTTACCTTTTCATCGACGGCAAAATAGTAGATGCTGACGGACTGTGCGGCCGCGGCGGTCTTTCGCATCTCGTCGAGCGATGTGTCCGCTTCTGCTGTCATTCCGCGGTCGCGGTATGATTCGAAAACGAGCATTCCGGCATCGAGTATTTCGTCGAGTCCGCGTGCCCGTGACTGTGCGGACGGCAGCAGCGACTTGGCGCTTTCATACGCGGCAAGAGCGTGCGGCGTCATTCGGGCGAAATCCTTCTGCATCTGATACACTTTCGCCATCTCGCCTCGCATGCGCGAAAGCTCGTTCAATTTTTGCGGCTCTGCTTTTAGGTAATCTGCAAGCACCGTTTCGGCATCAGCGGTCTTTTTCTGCTTGGCAAGCGATACGACGAGGATCGAACGAGCGGTCTGCCGCTTCCCGGGGTCTGCGTCTTCGCCCGTCAGGAACTGCGAAAATGCGGCCACGGAGCCATCAAGATTTTCGGCGATCCAATGCAGCATGCCGATGTAATAGCGATCCTCGCCTTTGAGGTCGTCACGCGTGCCGGATTCGGCCGCGTAGCGAGCCGCGAGCTGACGCTGTTCCAGTCGCGTGCGTTCGAGTAGGCGGTCGGAAAAAGGGACCTTCTTTTCTTCAAATTCCGCTATCTTGTTCTTGGTGTATGAGTTAGCTTCCTCGAAAAGCGTCTTGACCGCCGGTTTTTCTTCAGCATCGCCATTGGGCGAGGGTGTGTTTGCAGGTCGGCCAGACTGGCCGTAGGCTGCGAAAGCAAACACCGTCAGAAGCAGAATTGTGAGAAATTTGTGCATCAGAACGCTCTCGTTGTCGACACCTGCTGGGAGAACCGCAATCTTTCCGTGCCAAAGATCGTCATCCACGGCGATGCTTCTTCGTTCAGGATCTGGCCGGCTGCGATCTCAGCGGTTATAGGAGCCAACAATATGCCGTTTCGGTAATGTGCGGTGGCGACGGTCATATCGTCCACACCGGGGATCGTCCCGATCACAGGCATTCCATCGGCCGCCATTGGCCGCAAACCTGCCCACTTGTTATTCACATTCAACCCGGCGATGCTCGGCGAAAGCTCGACTGCCATGCTAAGTACAGCGGCTTCGCCCTGCGGCGTATTCGAACTGTCAAAACCGACGTCCTCAGTCGTAGAGCCGGCGATCAGACGGCCGTCGGCACGCGGAACGAGATAGCCTTCGGGGCCGATCAGGACATGGCGGAAAAGGCGTTTCGCAGTGTGAAATTCCAGCATCTGACCGCGGATCGGCTTCACGTTGAGCGGCATTGGCTCATCGCCAAGTTTGATGAGCGACGTCCAGGCTCCCGTTGCTAGGACGATGTGATCGGCATGTATCTCGCCCGTCTGGGTCTGTACACCAACTGCACGGCCATTCTCCACAATTATTGATCCCGCTTCAGTGTTCTCGAGAATATCGATGTCGCTTGTTTCTGCGAATCGGCGAAGAGCAGCGAGCAACTTACGGTTGTCCACTTGCCAATCGTCGGGAAAGAATAGCCCTGCGGCGACGTTCGGCGAGATAAAAGGCTCCGCTTTTCTAATTTCCGTAGCGGTCAATTGCTCAACAGCAAGTCCGGCCCGTCGCTGCCATTCGGCCCGCTCTTGCAGTTTGGCGGCTTCTATTTCGTTGAATACAAGTTTCAGCGTGCCGGTGCGGTCGAGCTCCGCGTCGATGTCGGTCGCGGCAGTCAGGTTTTCGATGAATTCGGGATAAAGCGAAAGCGATGCTCGGCATAGATCGAGGAAATTACCCGGCGAATCTGTTTCTGCCTGTACGCCGAGCATGCCGCCCGCCGCCCACGACGCTTCGCTGCCGAAAGTACCGCGTTCGACAATGGCGATACGCCGCGTACCTGCCAGCCGCAGTTTATAGGCGATGCAGAGGCCTATCACGCCGCCGCCGATTATCAGAATTTCAGTTCGCATACTCCGTTCAGGTTGTTATGCCCGCGACCGGCGTTGTAAATTCAATTATAGGATAACCTTATGAAACACACCATAACCCTGATTCCCGGCGACGGCATTGGACCGGAGATAGTGGCGGCGACGGTCCGCGTTGTTGAGGCAACCGGCGTCGACATCGAATGGGAGACGCAAATACTGGGAGCACAGGCATTTGAGCAGGCCGGGACGACACTGCCTGAAGTGACGATAGAATCGATCCGCAAGAACAAGGTCGCGCTGAAAGGACCGCAAATGACGCCCGTCGGCAAAGGTTTCACGTCGGTGAACGTGGGACTCAGAAAAGCTCTCGACCTTTATGCGAACGTCCGCCCCATCAAGGCGATGCCAAATGTGAAATGCCGGTATCCTGAGCTCGACCTCGTGATCGTCCGCGAGAATACCGAAGACCTTTACGCCGGTTTAGAGCATGTGGTCGTGCCCGGCGTGGTCGAATCGCTAAAGATCATTACGGAAAAAGCATCGACGCGTATCGCGAAATATGCGTTTGAATACGCTCGCGACAACGGCCGCAAAAAAGTGACGGCCGTTCATAAAGCCAACATAATGAAACTCTCGGACGGGCTTTTTCTCGATTGTTTTTATAATGTCGCGAAGGATTTTTCCGAGATCGAGGCCGACGACAAGATCATCGACAATTGCTGTATGCAGCTAGTAATGCGGCCTGAACAGTTTGACGTGCTGGTGCTGGAAAATCTCTACGGCGATATCGTTTCGGATCTTTGCGCGGGGCTGATCGGCGGGCTCGGACTCGCTCCCGGAGCGAACATCGGTGAACTTGGCGCGGTGTTTGAAGCGGTTCACGGTTCGGCGCCAGACATTGCCGGGCAGGGAATCGCGAATCCGACAGCACTAATATTGTCGGCGATACAAATGCTGCTGCACATCGGCGAACGTGATGCTGCCGAACGGCTCGACCGTGCGTTGCTGGCGGTATTTGCGGACGGCGAACACATCACGCGAGACCTGGGTGGAACGGCGAAAACCAACGAATTCGCACGAGCGATCGAGGAAAAGATCGTCGCCGAACGTTCGGCCGCAGCGTGAATCGACTGCAACTCGCGGTGTGCTTTTCCGTTCTAATTACGGAGGAAGCGTGATGAGAATTCTCGCATTAACAATATTGCTTTTGGCAGCGGCGGTCATCGTGCCGGCGCAGCTGATGTCTGAACACAACATCGCAGCAGGGACGTCGGCTTACGTAAAAGGTGCTAGGCTGACGATAAAGTTCGTCGAGGTCGTTGAAGATTCCCGTTGCCCGCGTGATGTGAATTGCATCTGGGAAGGCAACGCGAAGGTCAAGCTCCTTGTTTCCAAAGGCAGGAAACGATCACAAGAGGTCGAGCTGAACAGCGGCGTCGAGCCGACGACCGTTTCCGTTTTCGGCTATGATCTGAGCCTCAAAGACCTGACGCCGTATCCCGACACGTCAAATCCAAGTAGCGATATGCCTAAAGCACTTATCTCGGTCAAGGCGGCCAAGAAGTAACTTTTTCAGATCATTCCAACGCAACCAGATCGAGGTCCGAGATCGGGTCAGCGACGTTCACGATGCGCGGTGTGAAGCGGTATCTTCGCGAGACCGCAGTTACAACGTAAGTGCGGCCGGCCTGCACGCCTTCGAACGCATAGTATCCGAGCGAACTAGTAACCGCCGTTCTGACGACGCCGTTGTCATCGGTGATCGTGACGGTCGTCCCGCGTATCGCAACACCGGCTGCGGTCAGAACGCGGCCCGAAACTGACACGCCCGCCGACGTCGGCCCGAGCGTCGGAGAGAACTCTGATGTGTTGCCGTCAGCGTCTGTCGCGGTAGATGTAACGCGGTCTGTCGGCGTGTAACCCAATACATCGATATCGCCGAGATTCACGCTTTTGACCGTCGGTGCCAGTCCGTTGTAGTCCGCCTCGGTGTAATAGGTACTACCGAGGAAGATCTCGCCCTCGCCGTTTATGTCGGCCTTGAAAAACTCAATGTAGATGCCTTCGGTGCCGTAGTTGGAATTTCCCGGCAGAGAATCCATGAAATAACTGACGACCAGCTCATTGTTCGAGATCTGCGATGACATGATCGTCGGATAGTTCTGCAGGCGGTTCGGGCCTTCGTCGGCATCGAGCGGGTCGTTTATCGTGAACCCATCGCCGCCGAGGTCGATGCCTAGCCCCACGTTGCCGAAAATACTGTTCGGATCGAGATTGTTGCCTGAGCCTGCGGTCGGCGACAGATTGATGCCTGCTCCGCCGTTGTTGCGGATTGTGTTGCCTTGTCCGGAATTTGGCCCGCCGATGTTGTTGGTATTTGCACCGTTGTCGATATTCACGCCGTGACTCACATTCTCAGCGATGATATTCCCGCGAACGTTGTTCAGGCGTGTGGCGTTGCCGGCGAGCACGACGCCTTCTTCGCCATTCATAGCGACAAAATTCTGAGTTACAGAGTTGTTATTTGATTCGTCCAGATCGATTCCCTTGCCGTTGTTTGCCTCGATTCGGTTGTTTTGGACAACGTGAAGAGCCTCGTGCTGACTGAGGTTAGAAATGCCATCCTGTGCGTTGAAAGATATCTCGTTGCCTATTGCAAATACCTGTGCCCCGGCCGGAAATTGTCCTGTAGATGCCGTGATCTTGATACCCGACAGGTCGTTGTCAAAAATGCGGTTCCCGGTTCCGGGGGTCGTACTGCCGACCTGAGTGTTCGGCGCGTCAACGATCAAAATACCGTTTCCGCCGTTACCAAGCGTACTTCCGCGAAGACGTTTTCGCTCGAGAAGAGGCGCGCTTGCGGTGGTCCCGATCAAGTTCCCGATCAACGTGTTATTGATCGAATTTGCGCCCCTGATCGATATTCCGTTGCCAGCGTTTGCGGTGATCTCATTACCTACGCCTATGCCGCCAATCGTGTTTCCGGGAGACGCATTTATCTCGATCCCGTCACCGCTGTTAAATGCGATGATGTTCCCCGAATCCGACTCAGGTCCGCCGATCACGTTATTGTTTGAACCGTTTGCGATCCGTATTCCGCCCAGGCCGTTCCCAAACGTCTGACCCTGTCCGGCGGTGTGCCCGGAGTCGCCAAAGTTCGAAATATTTCGACTTACAGTGCCGATAAGGTTGCCTCTCATCCTAATAAATTGAGCTTGTTGGTCGATCAAGATTCCCAGTTGTTGATTGCCTGCAATGATGTTGGCCCTTTGTAACTCGATGTTTCCGAGCTCGATGTTGATCGAATTCAACACGCTGATCCCGTTCGCAGTATTTGCGAGTTTCTGATACTCCTGATTCTGCTTGTATACGCCGACCAAATTCGCTTCGACCGTTGTAGTTGCGGCCTCTACCAGTTTAATTCCGTCACCGCTATTTCCGGCGATCGTATTGCCTGCACCCGCATCGCCGATCTTGTTGCCAATGGAGCCCACTACTTCGATCCCATTGCCGCCATTGTCAACGATGATGTTCCCCGAATCCGACCCAGGTCCGCCGATCACGTTATTGTTCGAACCGTTTGCGATCCGTATTCCGCCCAGGCCGTTCCCAAACGTCTGACCCTGTCCGGCGGTGTGCCCGGAGTCGCCAAAGTTCCTAATATTTCGAATTGCAGTGCCGATAAGGTTGCCTCTCATCCTGATAAATTGAGCTTGTTGGTCGATAAAGATTCCCAGCTTTTCATTGCCTGCAATAATGTTGGCCCGTATTTCATCGATGTTTCCGATCTCGATGTTGCTCGAATTGATAACGTTGATTCCATTCTCGGTATTGGCTAGCTTGTGATACTCCTGTTTCTGTTTGTATAGGCCAAGCAGATTCGCCTCGATTGTTGTAGTTGCGGCCTCTACCAGTTTAATTCCGTCACCGCTATTTCCGGCGATCGTATTGCCTGCACCCGCATCGCCGATCTTGTTGCCAATGGAGCCCACTACTTCGATCCCATTGCCGCCATTGTCAACGATGATGTTCCCCGAATCCGACTCAGGTCCGCCGATCACATTATTGTTCGAACCGTTTGCGATTCGTATTCCGCCCAGGCCGTTCCCAAACGTCTGACCCTGTCCGGCGGTGTGCCCGGAGTCGCCAAAGTTCCTAATATTTCGAATTGCAGTGCCGATAAGGTTGCCCTTTACTTTGACAACTTGTGTGAGATTATCAAGCAGTATCGCGTGTTTTTCATTAGAAACGATACGGTTTGCCATCTCAGGCGTAATATCTCCGACTTCGACGTTACTGGAACCTGTTACATGTATGCCGTTCTCAAGATTTCCAAGCGGGACGAAATCCCCACCTTCGCTGATGTAAGCACCGATAATATTCGCGAGGATCTTTGTCGAATCGGCTTGTTCAAGTCTAATTCCGTCTCCGACATTTCCGGCGATAGTATTGCCCCCACCTGCATCCCCGATCTTGTTGCCGGTCGAATTCTGGATCTTGACGCCGATGTTATTCGGAGTTGCGGGGCCTGAGCTTTCGGGCACGCCGATCCAGTTTCCGAGGACGGCGTTGCCGCTGCCGCTTTCGAACGAGATCGCAATGCCGTTGTTTCCAAGGACGTTGCCCTTCCCCTCGGTCGAGCCAATACGGTTGTTGGTGCCCAAAACGCGTATTCCTTTTGTTTGCTCGCCGAGCGCACCATCGGCTACACCCGCGGGCGTTATGCCAAAATACGAACTTTCGACCTTGGTGTTGCTCGATTGAATATTCAATCCGACCTGACAGCCGGTCAGCGAGAGGCCCTTGACCTCAGATGCGTCGCTGCCGGCACCGAGGTTGAGACAGTTGTTGCGGACGCCGTTGCCGGTGACGTGAATGAGCGGTGTTCCTGTAAATCCGGGCTGAGTATTGCCCGCGAACTGTATCGGCTTTGTGATCGTCGGCAGCTCGCTGCCGAGTGTGATCGTATGCGGGCCGCCGCCCGGGATCTCGAAATGTATGACCTTGGGGCCGGTCATCGCCTGAGCGGTCTGGATCGCGCCGCGAAGCGAACACTGCAGGCCCGGTGCGCTGAGGTCCACGTCGCAGATGCCGTTTGCAGGACTGTTGTCAGGGAGGTCGTTCGTTACGTTCACGACTATCGGAACGAGGCAGTCGGTCGCCGAACACTCGCCGGCGACACAAGAGAACTCCGACGTATTGCCGTCAGGGTCAGTTGCGGTTGCGGTGATCTTCGAGCCCGGTGCGACCGGCACGGTCGATGTGAACAAGAATGTCGCGGCGCCAAAGAAAAAGTCAGTTGTCACGGTTGTCGAACCGATATAGGTTTGGCCTTCGCCGTAATTCGACGGGTCCGCTGTGCTGCTTGCATAGAAATCGATCACGTATGTCCGTTCCTGTTCGCTGCGCAGCACACCCTCGACCGAAACGGTGCCGTTGCCATTGAAAACAGGTGCGGAAAGGTCGGGATAGTTCTGCCGGTCGTTCGCGAAGATATCGGTATCAAAACAGTCGTTCGGCGTCACGCCATCGGGGGGAACGACAAAGCCCGTGCCGACGCTAAGATCGATGCCGAGTGCCCCGTTGTTGTAAATGGAGTTGAATCGAATGGGATTGTACCGATTGCTCAGACTGGGCTGGTTTGTACGAGCGGGAACAAAAACGCCTACGCGGCCATTGTTTGCGATGACGTTTCCCGTGTCCGCATCGTAGCCGACCGTAACTCCGCTTGCATTTACCCTGATTCCGTCCTGGCCGTTTCCGAGCGGCTGTCCGGTAGAGCCGACACCGATGTAGTTATTGGCGATAATTGGGTTGCCGATCGAGCCGGACATTAGAATACCGTCATAGGCATTGCCGGAAATGATGTTGCGATGCATCGGATCGCTGCCGCCAATCAGGGCGACCTCATTTACAATGAGCATGCCGAAACCTGATTCGGTCGAATTTGGAATAGCGTTCGTGCCGCTTGCGTCGGTCCCTATTCTGTTGTTCTGAATATATTTCGGCAGAAAGCTGCGCGGCGGCGTCGAATCCATCGTGATGCCGTTGTAGAGATTGCCCGAGATCAGGTTTCCCAACGGGATCAGGCCGCCGCCGCCGTGGGCGTTGTCGATGCCGACACCGCCGACATACGTGATGCCGTTCTCGAAAGAGCTAAAGCCGGTGTCATTCCCTATGGCAGAATTGCCTGATCTCGTGGTGCCGAGGAAGTTGTTGAAAATGCCGACCTCGCCAAGTGCACTGCCGCGAAAAACTGCCTCATTCTCGTTGCCGGAGATGAGGTTGCAATGACCCTGACACTGACCGGGGGACGTCCCGCCCGGACCGCCGACGTTCGATAGGGTGTCGGAATTGAATACGGCGACCGCACCAAAAAAGAGGATGAAAAAGTCGTAATTGTTATAGTCGCGATTCGGTATCGCGAAGCTGCCGGTGATATCCGTGCCGATGTTGTTGCCGGCGATCGAGCAGTATCCGGCAGGCGGTTCGGGGCCCTGGGCAATGCCGAAACCACGCGGCATTGGCGAACAATAAAGAGCATTCTCGAGATTGCCGGAGATGACGTTTCTACCTGAGGATGTGATCGAGCCGATCGACGACATGTGGCTGGGTTTTGTACGAAGCCCCGTTGAGCAGTTGCCGACGGCTGCTGTTCCGGCAGCGTTCGTGCCGATCTTGTTTCCGCGATAGTCGTTAAAGAGGCTGAGGAATTCGAGCGTGTTGGGGTCGTAAACGGTCTCCTCCTCGATCCCCGGGCCAATGCAGCCATCGGGATTGTAAACCGTGAATCTGTCGCCGTTGCCTGAAATGACATTTCCTGCACCCGCTTCGTTGCCGCCTACCAGTGTGTTTCCGCCGGCCATGCGGATCCCTTGTGTGTTATTGATCTTGGCGGTGCCAAGTGCATTCGTGCCGATGTAATTTCCCTTGAAAACATTGTATTGTCCACCGAATATCGCAGCTCCCGCGCCGAACTTGCGGGGAGTGATGGTCGGGTCATTGTCGGAACCGCTGCCGGAAAGCACGTTGCGAGCTTCGTCGATAGTCCCGCCGACGGTCGTTTCGTCAGCAGCAAAGATGTTCACGCCGGTGGTGTCGTTGCCGAGGTCAGACGTGCCCGCGATGTTGGTTCCGCTGTAGTTGCCCTCGACGAAATTGTTTAAGGATGTGCTGCTTCCGAGCGTCGTAAGAACGGCGATCCCATTTCCGCCAACAATGCCGCCCATCGACGCATCATATTCACCCTTGAAGCGGTTGACGACAAAGCCGCGTATCACGCAGTTGCTGCCGGATATCTGCAGCCCGTCGCTTCGGTTTCCAAGATTGTGTCCGGGGATCGTGATCAAAGGCGAACCGGAGTAGCCCGGCTGGGTCGTCGCGTCGAGCGTCGTTCCGGAAGTGAGACTCGGCAGTTGAGTATTCAGATCGATTGTCGGCGGCCCGCCGCCGATGCTGAACGCGATCAGGTCAGGACCTGGATTATTGCTGGCTGCAAAGATCGCTCCGCGAAGGCTGCATATTCCTTCACCGCAGCCGCTAACGTCGTCATTTGTGGTGACAACATACGTTGCCATCGGTGCGGTCATCGCCACGGACGGCACTGCAGAACCTTCGTGCAAAATGACAAGGTCAGAAAGGGCGTCGCGGTTGAGCCGCATCGGAAGCAGATCGACGGGAACGGCGTTCGAGTCAAAGGTCACCACCTCGTCGGTCGATCGCGTTCCATTTGCATAAGAGGCTCCGCGCCTGAAAAGATGTATCTGACTGCCGACACGGTCGAGAACGGCGAGTTCGTCCCGTCCGGAATCCGAAATATGTACCCTTACAGCCCGCATTGCCGAGCCGCCGTAAACGGCCGCCTGAGCAAATCTGGCATCGCGAAAGACCTCTCGCGTCTGCCAACGTGAAAGCGGCTCTTCAGCAGAGGGCGAAATCGACATGATGAATCCGTCGCGGGCACGCTGAGTTGCGAACGAGGCAGCGGCATCATTTTCTCTCTTGTTCGGCGTGAATTCTTCTGATGCCGAATGGTCATTAATGTTGGATACCAACGCCGCTCCGCGTTTTATGTCCGACCTGCGGATCATATTTTCCTGATCGACGGCGTATTCCATCGTCGCCAAACGCATAGCCCGCGCACCGACAGGAATGAATTGTTCCAAAGCCTTGGCCGGCCTTGCAAGCTTCTTGACCTCGGCTCTCTTTGTCGGACGCGATAGCGTTTCTATCGCTCCGCTTGTTGTGACGAAAGCCAACACCTCGGAATTGTCGTGGCCGAAACGCCCGACGACCATACTTGCGATCTCGAACGGCATTTGCTTTGAATCGACGAGCGGACGAGGGCGTTCAAGCTGAACTTCCTTCAGTTTGTCCCACGGATAAGTGTGTCCGCGGCCGCGGATGATCGTCAGAATGTTCCCGCTTCCGATTGCGAGATCTCGGTACGAATCGCTGTCCAGATTTCCCGCTGTCATCGTTGTCGCCTGTGCGGGCAAGACGTACATTTCTGCCGGATTCTTGAACGCGCCTTCAGGATGTTCGAACACTAAAAGACGTGGCCCGTCTGGGGCCGCGACCGCGACGGCAAGGTCTGTCTGTCCGTCGGGGCGGCCGATCTCTCCGGCGAAGAGAGCCGTGACCGCACCGCCGACGTCTATTCGCATTGCAGGTGCGAAATTGCCTTTGCCGTCGCCGGCCGCGAAAAAGATCGATGACTCGCCAAAACGTGCGGCGATCACGTCGATATGACCATCGGCATTGAAATCACCCGACTCCAGAACGTCGGGTGCGGTCGGAATGACCGCCGCCATATGTGAGTAGATGAACGGATCTTCGGTGAAAGTATTCGATTCGCGTCGTTGTTGTGCGGCCGCCGAATTAGGAAATATGGAGTCAGGATTGCCTCGATAGACATGGATCGCACCGCCCGAATCCGCGACGATCAGATCGGGTGTGCCGTCAGAATTGACATCTCCTTTTGCCATAGAACGCGCCGGAGATCCCGCTGCTGCACCTTCAGGAAGCGTGATCGTGCGGCCGTCGTCGAAATTCATATACGGATTGCCGCGTTCGCGTGCCGAGATCGACGGGACGTCTTTAGGGTCGTCCGAGATCGATCCCGAGTGAGCAGATGTTCCCGAAACGCGGTACGAATTGAACAACATTCCGGCTGCGACGATGCACGACACCAGAACAGCAAAAAACACACGTACACCTTTGGTTTTCTTGGTCATATTTTTTCCGATCGATGGCTGAATAGAATTGGGCTCTACAAATATCTGCGTCGGCTGCAGAAGTTTCATGCCAACTTTTTTTCGGTTCGTATTGAAAAACGGTAAAATTGGAAAACTAATGGCAAATGTTGGCGGCAATCTTAAAGCGGAACAGGACCGCGAGGTCTCTGACGGCATTACGCGGTTTCTAAAGGATTGGAGCGGGGGCGACGATGCGGCGAAAGAGCGTCTGATGGGGATCGTCTATGAAGATCTCAGAAATCGGGCGCGGCACTTAATGTCAAAAGAGAGAGCAGATCACACTCTTCAGCCGACGGCACTTGTGCACGAGGCGATAATGCGCCTAGGGGAGGCGGAAGGTTTGAAATGGGACGACCGCGGACATTTCTTCGGCATCTTTACGCGGATAATGCGACAGGTCCTGGTCGATCACGCCCGCGCCCACGTCGCCATCAAGCGAGGGAACTCGAATCAGCACGTTTCGACGGACGAAATAGAGATCGCAGAAGACGAGAGCATTAAGACCGTCGTTGAGGTCGACGGTGCTTTGGAAAAGCTTGAGGCTATAGATGAACGGCAGGCAATGATCGTGGAAATGCGGTTTTTCGGCGGACTTTCAATCCCCGAGATCGCTGAAACGCTCGGCATCAGCGAAAGAACCGTCGCCCGCGAGTGGGGATCGGCTCGCTTATGGCTGAAACGCGAGCTGGGGTGATCCTGAGAATGATGTGTCATGATTTTTCCTCGCTCTTCGCATCTTCATAATAGGGATACTTCGCCATAAATGAACGCGAGCAATTGGAGCATTGTAAAAGAACTGGTCAGTGACCTTCTTGATGTTGAACCGGGTTCCAGAGCGTCACACCTCGATGGATTAGGTCTCGAACCCGACATCCGTCGAGAAGTTGAAGAGCTGCTTGCATTCGATGGCCGAGGCTTGGCGGTCATCGATTCTTCGGCGTTTGAATTGACGACCAAGGTGCTCGCGGAAAGCACCCATTTCGCAGACCGATCGACCGGGCAGGCGGTCGGCCCGTACACGATCGTGGGCGAGTTGGGCCTCGGCGGTATGGGAGCCGTCTACCTCGCCGAACGAAGCGACGGCAAGTTCGAACAGCAGGTAGCTCTCAAACTGCTGAAACGTGAACTGAACACGAAAAAGACCCGCGAGATGTTCCGCCGCGAGGTCGAGATACTCTCTCAATTGAATCATCCGAACATCGCGAGGCTGATCGATATCGGCACGACCGATGACGGTATTCCCTATATCGTCATGGAATACGTTGACGGGATCCCGATCGACAGATACTGCCGTGAAAATGGGCTTGGACTCATTCAGCGGCTGAAGCTGTTCAATAAGGCCTGTTCGACGGTCGCGTTTGCCCACAAGAATTTGATCGTTCATCGCGATATCAAACCGACAAACATTTTGGTCAACGGCTCGGGCGAGCCAGTTCTCTTGGATTTCGGCATCTCCAAGATGATCGCGGGTGTTGATCCAAAACCTGGCGAGACCACATTCATTGGGGCTCTGACCCCCGAATATGCCAGCCCCGAACAGGCTCGCAACGAACCCGTGACAACAGCGGCCGATATTTACAGCCTCGGGGTTGTCCTATACAAGCTTCTGGCCGGAACATTGCCGGATCGTAAAAATGACGGCGGGAACAAAGACACTAGCGGGGTAGAATTAAGACCGCCAAGTTTGGCGAAATTTCCTTTCGCTCATCCTATTCAGCCGAGCCAGGTCGCGGGTGACCTTGACAATATCGTTGCAAAGGCCATTCGGGACGATCCGCAGGAAAGGTACGAGACCGTTCAGCAGTTTGAGGATGACATTTGGCGATACATTGACGGCGAGCCGGTTTCCGCGAGGCCCGCAACGCTCTTGTACAGAACAATAAGATTCGTGCAGCGGCATCGGATATCGGCCGCGGCCGCTATTATCGTCCTGCTCAGTCTGATCACGGGAACCGGCCTCGCATTGTGGCAGGCTGATGTAGCGCAGGCACATGCGGCGGCCGCGGAGACCGAAAGCGAAAAGGCGAGAACCGAGCAGGAAAAAGCTGAGAAGATCAGCGGCTTTATGGCCAAGATCATCTCCTACGGCAATCCGGCGTGGTATGGCGAAGGGCATCGTTTCGGGGGTGATGCGCGGGTCATCGACGCTTTATATGACCTCAGCGATAAGATAGATGTCGAATTCGCAGGCCAAACTGATATTCAGGCGGAGCTCCATCATAAGTTTGCCGAGGTTTTCGCGATGGCGGCAAAATCTCCGCTGACACTGACCGATCCCGAGAGGCTGATGAAAAAATATCGCTTTCATGCGATCAGAGCTCTCGAACTAAGGAAACAGTATTATGGCGATTGGCATGAGCTTGTCGCCAAGGACATTTTCTACAGCTATGCAATCACGTCAGTGACGGAGTTTGAAATGGGGCAAAAACTCGACCGGGCTATTCGGATGATGAGGGCGACGAACCCGAAGAATCTCAATCTGCCCTATATGCTAGAAGGCTATGCGGCACGTCTTGTGAATCCGGAACTGGAGAGGTTTCATCAGCCGTTTGTTGCCGCCGTCACACCGGCGACCGATGAGAATAATTTTCAGGTCGGCGAAAGGTATCTACGCGAGGCATTGATCCTTTTTCGATTACATTACAAAGAGGAAAATTACGCGATCATTGCTAACACCTGCATGCTTGCACATGCTCTGGCTAAGCAGGAAAAATGGGATGTTATCGATGAACCGTTGGCGATCTGCCGCCGCGGCTATGTAGATTCCGACCCGCTCAGTTCATTTCGAGGGATCGTAGAAGAGACAGAACGGCTCAGCCGAAATAGAGATAATTAGGATATTCGCTTGATCTTAGCTAGCAGGACGGGCGAAAAACATCATCGTGAGCATCAGCAGGAAATACGGCGCGAGAACGGCGGCGCCGGCATAGTCTTTCGCGATCCGCTGGCCAAAGAAAAGGCCGGTTATTGTCGCCGCACCCAAAATGGCGGCATAGAGGATAACGATCGTCGAACCGGCGATGAAGAAATAGACTAACCCAGCGGCAGCGGTAAGACCCGTCAGGAGTTCGAGCACCGTGATCTTTAAGACCATGATGGTTGTGAACGGCCCAAGAAAAGTCTTGGAAAAATGCCCGGTCAGCCATTCGATATTGCCTTTCCAGTCGAACACCTTATCGAGTCCCGACTGCAGGAAAAGTATCGCGGTGAACAAAGCCGCGAAAAGCGCGGGAAGATTTTTAAGAATTTCGTCGAGATTCATATATCAAAACTCGTGCAGCCCGCTGAGGCAGGCGGCTCTGACTTAACGCCGCTTGGCCATCAGAGCCTCGATCTCGTCGACCTCTTTGGTGACCTTTGAAGTGAGATTGATGTTGCCGCTTTCGGTTACGAGGACGTCGTCCTCAATGCGGATGCCGATGCCGCGGTATTTTGCGGGAGCCGTCTTGTCATCGGGCGGAACGTAAATACCGGGCTCTACGGTCAGCACCATTCCCGGAGCATAAGGTTTTGACTGCTTCGCTTGCTGATCGACGAAATAGCGTCCGGCATCGTGTACGTCAAGGCCGAGCCAATGGCCGACGCCGTGCATGTAATATTTCAGGTAAGCCTTTTTCTTGATCAGATCCGCGGTCTTACCCTTGAGCAGTCCAAGCTTGACCATTCCTTCTGTCAGCAGTTCGATCGAGAATTGCTGTCGCTGCAGGTGCGTATTGCCGACCACAGTGAAATCAATGCACTTTTTCTGAACGTCTAAGACGACGTCGTAAACCTCACGCTGTGCGGGCGTGAATTTGCCATTGACGGGAAAAGTGCGTGTGATGTCGCTGGCATAACCTCGGAACTCTGCGCCGGCGTCGATCAACAGCAGGTCGCCGTCCTTAAGCGGCATGTTGTTCTCGACATAGTGCAGAATGGTCGCGTTCGCTCCGCCGCCTACAATGGAATTGTATGCAACGCCGCTTGCACCCTTGTCCTTCATATAGGCTTCCATCAGAGCCTCGACTTGGCCTTCGGTCATGCCGGGTTTGACCTTCTTCATCGCTAGGACGTGAGCCTCTGCGGCAATGTTCGAAGAGATCTGCATCAGTTCGACCTCTTCGGCCGTCTTGTGCAGGCGCATTTCGCCGGTGATCAGCGTCGGATCTTTGATGGTGTGCGGCGGATATGCGGTTTTCAGGCGGCGCACACGCTGTTCGCTGAAATAATCGAGCATCTGCTCGTCGAGATCCTTGTCAGATGAAAAACGATAGTAAAGAACATCCTTTCCGTCGAGATGCTTGCCTATGTTTGCGGCGAACTTTTCAACTGGGAACGCCTTTTTCGCACCATAGTTCTTAACCGCACCGGCAACGCCTTCGCGACGCCCATACCAAGTTTCCATCAACGGGTCGCGCGGCCGCACGTAAAGGACATAGTCGTCCTTTGCGCCGGGCGTAATGACGGCGATCGCATCGGGTTCGGGAAAGCCGGTCAGATACCAAAAATCGGAATCCTGGCGGAACTTATATTCCGAGTCGTAGCTACGCGTTTTCTCGTGGGCTGCGGGAATTATAGCGACAGAATTTTCGTCAAGCTGGTCGATGAAGCGTTTCAATTGTTTTCGCATAACGTCCTGATTTTATCGCAAAATTCGCCTGCCCGTAATGCAAACGAAACAAAACGCAAAAAAAGTGCACGTTGCGGTTTCCATCCGCGTTCTAAATTTGTCGAATGTTGCTATAATCCTCGACGTTATTTACACCAATTTCCGGAGACAAATTGAAATTATGAAAAAGATAATGATCGCGGCGATCTTTGCCCTTGCCCTTTCTGCTGCTGCATTTGCGGACATCGCCCGGCCCGATTTAAAGCCGAAGCCCGTATCCAAGCCGAAAGGTCCCGAGGCGGACATGGTAATACGAATTGACTCGGGGGCATCGGAGGCAAAACTCGTAGTTCCTAAGACACACCTGAAGAAGCTCAGAGCCGAACTCGATGCACTTGATCAGGACGACGAGGACAATACGGCGGATGCCGGTACTTCAATACAGCGCATTCAAACAATTGTCGGCGGAGTCTTTCTGAGCCTTGCGTTTGTATTTGGAGGGTTCTGGATCGCAAAGCGCAACGGTAAAGGGGCTGGCGCCGCCGGAATCATCGCAGTAATGCTGACGACGGGAGCAGCGGTTTCGCTCGTTTACGCAAATGTCGGGCCGCCGCCGTCCGCTCGAAAGATCACCTCAAAGATTTTCGACACGAATGTGATCCGTCCGTTTGGTTATATCTCCGGAAAGATCAGGGTCGAGGTCGGCAACACTGACACATTTGAACTTATCGTTCCCGATGAGGGTGTCGAGACTGGCAATCGTAAATAAGCTGACGTTATGTATGAAATAGGTCGTTCCAATATCGGCTTGGCCGTTAGGCCGTCGAGCGGCACATTGCTGTTCGTCGGTTTCGCTGCCTCTTGCGCGATCGGAGCGGCCGCGATCGGTAGCTTTCCGCTGGAGGCGTCGATAATTACGATCTTCCTGTTTGCCGGAGCTCATAATCTGATGGAGTTCCGGTATTTTGCCGCACGTATGCCGGTGCGTTGGGGGCGTTCAAGAGCGTTTTACTCGGTCGGCATCGGCGGCGTTGTCATTCTGACCGCGGGATATTTGAGCCTGTATTTTGCGAGCGGCAATTGGCTTTGGAGCGAAGCGGGCTGGGCAGTTTTTGCCGCGGTCTGGAATACGCTATTCATCCTGTGGGTCGGAGTTCTCTTCTATCTGCGTGGGAAGCAGCGGCCGAAAAGCGACTGGTCGTGGGCGTTTCCTTTGGTGTTTCTGTTGGCTGCCGCCGCGTGGATCGTCCCGCAATACTGGAGCCTCGCGCTCGTCTATATTCACCCGTTCGTTGCGATGTGGTTCCTCGATCGGCAGATACGGCGCACGAAGCCCGAATGGCTGCGTGCGTATCACGCGTGTCTTGCAACGATACCGTTTTTTGTGATCGCACTTTGGGCGGCGTTCGCTTCGCGTCCAAACCTTTCGGAAGAAACAACTCTGTTTTGGCGTATCGCACAGCACGCAGGCAGCGGGATCGTTCCGGGCATTTCTAGTCACTTTCTTGTTGCGACGCACGTATTTCTTGAGTCGATACATTATTTTGTGTGGCTGCTGCTGATACCGCTCGTTGACAGGCGGGCAATACCGTGGCGTCTGAAAGACATTCCGCTGATGTCGAGCAAGCAGGGCCTTCCAAAACTTGCCGGAGCATTTTTTGCGGTAAGCCTAATGCTCGTTCTGGCTCTTTGGGCAGGGTTTTCGCTTGATTATACGACCACTCGCGACGTCTATTTCGCCTTTGCGATCGCCCATGTAATGGCCGAGTTTCCTTTCCTCGTAAAGATGCTGTAATTGTATGTTCCTGTTCAATGAGGTCGATTTTGTTCAGACTCAGAATCTGCCGTTAGGCGATCTGTGGCGATTTATGCCGCTCGGCTATTTGCTGACGATCCTCATAGAGACGCCGATACTGTTCCTCGGCCTCGCAAAAAGGCTTTCGGTGAAACAACGCTTACTGTGCGGCGTTTGGCTGACGGCGTGCACCTATCCGATTGTTGTCTTGGTTCTGCCCGCGATATTCCAGGGAGCGGAACGCTGGATCTATTTGGCGGTTGCCGAAACGTTCGCTCCGGCGGCAGAGTGTTTGCTCTTTTGGCTGGCATTTCGCACAAAGGGTATTCTAGAGACGTCAGATTTGGCCAGATGTTTTATTGCAGTGATCGTCGCGAATCTGGCATCATTCGGGCTTGGCGAGCTGATCCATATTTCAGGCGTTCTAAGCTTTTGATCTTTTGGTATGAAGTATTCTTATTTTTTCTTACTTTTTTCATTTCTGGCTCTCAGCATTTCCGCACAGGTCAAATATACGTCTTACGTAAACGACCGATTTGAATTCCTGGTCGAGTATCCTTCGTCTTTGCTTTCGCCTCAGGCGCCGCCCGCAAATGGTGACGGGCGGACGTTTATGTCGAAAGACAAGAAGGTCGAGATGCGTGCGTGGGGCGAGAATAACGCACTGTTTCGCTCGATCGAAGTACAGTTTACCGAGGCGAAAAGGCAATGCGGCAAAACAAGCTACGAGCGCGTCGGGGCGATGTTATTCGCTTTTTCCTGCGTAAAGAACGGACGCGTAATCTACCAAAAGACGCTCTATCGAGAATCAGACGATGTCTATATCAATTTTCTGATCGAGTATCCGCTTCGCGAGAAAAAGCGGTTTGACCCGATAGTGACCCGCATCGCCAATTCAATGCGGCACGACCTAAATGCAGGATGATGGCCGCTCGCTGCGGATAACAGAATTATTTCTCTCGATTCAGGGCGAATCGTCGCATGCAGGGCGGCCGTGCTCGTTCGTGCGATTGACGGGGTGCCCGATGCGGTGCGTCTGGTGCGACAGCGAATATACATTTACCGGCGGCGAGCGGATGTCGTTTGACTATATCTTTGCGAAACTCGACGAGTTCGCTTGTAACCTCGTCGAGGTTACGGGCGGCGAACCGCTTGCCCAAAAGAACGTGTTGCCTTTCGTGTCCGAGCTTGCGAGTCGAGGTTACGAAGTTCTGATCGAAACGGGCGGTTTCGTCACGACCGAAGGCGTCGACCCGCGGGCGTCGATCATCCTGGACGTCAAATGCCCCGCTTCGGGCGAATCCGAACGAAATCATTGGCTTAACCTCGAACGCCTGCGGCCTGACAAAGACGAAGTGAAGTTTGTCGTTGCAGACCTCGCCGATTGGGAATTTGCCAAAGAGATCATTGCGAAATACGATCTCGAAACGCGTTGCAAAGAGATCCTAATATCGCCCGTCCACGGCATCGACATGCGGCCGCTCGCTGAGGCAGTTGCAAACAGCGGAATGCGGGTGCGGTTCAATCTGCAGTTTCACAAGTACATCTGGGGCCCGGACGTTCACGGCGTGTAATTGTCAATTGTAAATTGGTTCAATGACGCATTGGGAGGCCGATACGGTCTGCCTATTTACAATTTTCCAGGTTACAATTTACAATCCTTTTACCGTTCCATCGCGAGGTTCTTATGACAAAGCTGATAGCTGCGATTCTGTTCATCGTAAGCATTACGGCTGCCGGAAACGCCCAAAATACGCCCAAACCTGCCAATACGTTGGACGAAAAGATCCGTGCGGAGACCGCAGACTTTAAGGGTAAGGTCTGGATCTACGCGAAAAATCTCGACACCGGCAAAGAATACGGTCTTCGGGCCGACGAACAGGTTCGCACGGCGAGCACGATCAAACTGCCGATCATGGCGGAGGCATTTCGGCAGATCGCAGCGGGCAAGGTTGGGTGGACCGATGAATTTACACTGTCAAAACAGAACAAGGTCGGCGGTTCCGGAATCCTAAATGAGTTTACCGACGGCACAAAGATCGACCTCAGAACGGCGGTCAATCTGATGATCGTCATCTCAGACAACACTGCGACAAACCTCGTGATCGAGCGCGTAACGGCTGACGCCGTCAACGCATACATGAGTGAGCTCGGCTTAAAAGATACGCTAAGTCTTCGAAAGGTATGGGGCGGAGCGGATGCAAAAGCGAACGCCGATCCGGTCAATCAGTTATTCGGGCTGGGGCGTTCGTCGCCTAAGGATATGGTTCGGCTGCTCGAAATGCTGGAAAAAGGCGAGGTCGTCTCGAAAGAAGCATCCGCGGAGATGATCGCTATCTTAAAACGCCAGCAGTATAAAGACGGCATCGGACGCAATGTCTTAGACACGGTACCCGTCGTTTCAAAATCGGGCTCGCTCGACCGGCTTCGCTCGGACGTCGGCATCGTTTACACCCGCCGCGGCCGGATCGCGATGGCGATCACCGTCGATGACATGCCGGTCGTCCATTACAACACCGACGACATCGGCAGCCTGCTCATATGGCGGCTGTCGCAGATTCTGCAGGAGGGATTAGCTCGATGACCGCGATCGTCCTTTGCTCAGGCGGGATGGATTCCTGCGTCACGACCGCTATCGCGATGGCGGAATATGACGATATAGCGTTGCTCCATATTTCATACGGGCAGAGGACCGAGGCACGCGAACGCCGGGCTTTTAATGACATCGCCGATCATTACGGCATCGAAAAACGGCTCGACGTATCGATCGAGTATCTCGCGAAGATCGGCGGCTCATCGTTGACCGACAGCAGTATTGCAGTGACAGAGGCTGACCTCCAGTCAACGAAAATTCCGACGAGCTACGTTCCGTTTCGTAATGCAAATATGCTGAGCATAGCGACGAGCTGGGCTGAGGTCATCGGTGCAACGGCGATCTATATCGGTGCTGTGGCAGAGGATTCGAGCGGTTATCCCGATTGCCGGCCGGAGTTTTACGCGGCGTTTCAGCAGACTATAGACACCGGTACAAAGCCCGATACACACATCGAGATACGCACGCCGATCATTCATTTAACAAAAGCAGAGATCGTCAAAAAAGGCATCGAACTCGGGGCACCGCTGCACCTGACGTGGTCGTGTTATCGCAGCGAAACACTGGCTTGCGGCACATGTGATTCCTGCGCACTGCGTTTGCGAGGTTTTGAGCAAGCGGGTGTAAGAGATCTGATAGCTTATTCTGCGTGATACTCTTCGGCCGCGGCATCCGCACGTTTTGCCTCGAGTTCTCCCAGACGCTTTCTCAACTCCGCTATTTCAGAATCGAGCGCGGCTATGCCGGGTTCATGGGTGCTGAGTTTGTGAAAGACGGGCGTTACGACCGTTAGGCTGGCGATGATGATGCCAAGCACGCCGAGGATCCGGGCGATCAGTTCGCTTGGTTCCGGCGGCGTCAGCCAAACTAGGTAAAGAATGGTCGCCGATAGCGACCAAACGGCGGCGTGAGCCGCGATCAACGACCACGCAAATCGATTATCGAGCCGTGCGAGCGACAGCAGTGAAAGGTGCGAGCATGACGTTGCGAGCAACGTGAAAGACATAAGTGCTTTCACGAAAGTGTCGTTCGTTTCCTGCCACGACCAGATCACTACCATCCACATCACTGCCGAAAAAACGGCAAGTCCAATGCCTGCAAGCGGCATCACGCGGCCGCGTCCCGTTTCTAAGAACGCCCCGCATGCAAGGCCAAGGATGCTTGTCACGGTGATGGTCGTCGTGGTCAAAAGGATCTTGGTTTCGAACTCGCCGAAATTGCCGATCAGAATGACGGCGATGCCGATGACAGCGCTGACCGTCACAGAGCCGATCAGCAGATAGAGGAAAAAGCGTCGCAGGTTCATATCGCGGCCTCCAACCGCAAATCTACTCCTTTCGAACGCTATTGCAAGCGAAAAGTTCAGCGGAATACTATATCGCGAGGCGGTCGCGGTCAACAACGAGGCCTTCGAGGTCGCCGAGAGCGACGAACGCGACGTTCTCTGTTGTGAAATACTCACGGGCGATCGCGGCGATGTCTTCACGCGTAACCGCATCGATCTTGGCGAGAGTTTCTTCAACGGCGATCTGGCGACCGTGCGTCAGTTCGCAATGTGCGAGCGAACCGGCACGGCCTGCGGAATCTTCGAGCCCGAGCAATATCGACGCACGAGCTTGGTCTTTTATCAGGCTTATCTCGTCGTCGCTGACGCCGTTGCGGACGACCCAACGCATCTCGTCCATCACGATGTCCAAAACTTCCTCGACCTGATCGGGCGATGTGCCGGCGGAGACAGCGAAAAAGCCCGTGTCGCGATACATCGCCGTTGAGGTGCCGACGCTGTATGCGAGGCCGCGTTCTTCGCGGACGCTCTGCCATAGTCGGCTCGAAGTGCCACCGCCGATTATGTTCGCCAGCATGTCCGCGGCGTAGCGGCGTTCGTCGCACGCCGTCGTAAAAGGCGTGGCGAGGATCATGTGCCCTTGTTCCAGGTCGCTGCGTTTTTCGATGAAGATTGGAGCGGCGGATTGCGGATCGCGGAATGCGGATCGCGGATTCTCAATATCTGCGGAGTTAAAGTGTTCGGCAGATCCGACCATATCGACCAAGCGATCATGTTCGACATTGCCGGCAGCGGCGATGACAAGGTTCTGCGGCGTAAAGACCTGTCGGTGGTAGTCGCGCGTGCGGTCGCTGCCGAAAGAGCGAACGGTTTCGGCCGTTCCCGTGATCGGAAGGCCGAGCGGATCTCCCGGAAAGAATTCGCGGTAGAAGATGTCGTTTATCAGCTCTTCGGGAGCGTCCTCGTGCATTTTCATCTCTTCGATGATCACACGCTGTTCGTTCTCGAGGTCCGCTTCGTCAAGACTCGGTGCGGTCAGCATATCCGCGATCAGATCGAACGCGTCGTTGATGCGGTCGTCCGTTACTTTGATGACAAAGCCCGTCTCATCATGCGTCGTAAATGCGTCGAGATTGCCGCCAAGGCGGTCCTGTTCGATGGCGATCTGTTTCGCGGTACGCCGCGGCGTGCCTTTGAAAACGCAGTGTTCGATAAAGTGCGTGATGCCGTTCAGCTCCACGGGCTCGTGCCGTGAGCCGACGCGGTAGAAGAAGCCCAGCGTCGCCGACCGCACTCCGGCCATTCGGTCCGTCAGCACGACGATGCCATTTTCTAGACGCGACTCTTGTATGTTTACCTTTGAATTAGCCACTGATAACACGAATTACACGAATGTGCGGTTTAGAGGATGAAGCATTCATATTCCAATTCTTGCTTTCCGAAGTTTAGCAGGTAGGCTAGCCGAAAGCCCGTTGCCTTCAGGTGGTTCAGTGTTTGCGACCGATGAGCGTTCATTAGTCTTTCCGCGGCCTTCAATTCGAGGATGATCGAATCTTCTACCACAATGTCAGCCACATACTCTCCCAAAATGCGGCCGTGAAACTTTACGTTTATCGGCACTTGCTGTTGATAAATGATCCCGTTTTCCTCAAAAAGTACTACAAGAGCGTCCTCGTATATTTACTCGAGAAACCCACAGCCGAGTTCAGTATGAACCTGCATTGCAAGTCCGACGATCCGGTAAGAAAGTTCGCGATGCAGAATTCTGTCATCCATAATTCGTGTGATTCGTGGCTAAACCCCTTTATTGGCTTATAGCATTGAACAGCAGCGGGAATGTCGCCAGGCTTTGGCCGCGGTATTGCGGGCGGAAGCCGAAGAGGATGATCTTGCCTTTGCCGATACGTACCTCGACGAGGGCGGCTTTGCCGGCGATCTTTTCCTGGCCGAGAGCCCAACCCGAGAGCAGGATGTTCTTCGGATCGGACGGGTAGCGGGCGATGATGCGGACGTTCTTGTCTGTACCACCTGCGGTAGCGGGTGGTTGAAATTCAGTGGTCGATCCGTCGTCGTTCACCGGTCGAGTTAAACCACCCGCTACCGCAGGTGGTTCTGACAGTTCAAACGCCGGCGAGTTCTCGAACCAGGCGATCGATTGCTTCGGCATTCCTTTGGCGATCGGGTGTGAGAGGTCGAGTTCGGTGCGGAGGATCGAGCCGGGGATGAAGAAGTCCTTGCGGTCGAGCCCGGCGGTGATGTTCTTTACGGGCAAGTTGAACTGCTCTATTGCAAACAGCGAAGAGCGGTTCAGAAACACAAGCGTCCCGCCCGCCTCAACAAACTTTTTCAAATTTTCAACGCCTTCCTTTCCGACGCCGCCCACATACTCATCCGGCATCGAGCCCTTGCGATGGCCGTTTAGAATGGCGTTCGGCGATTGATCGGGGAAGATAATTGCGTCCGGCCCCCAAAACTTGTCATGGAGTTTTTCCGTTCTAATTTCGGCATCGAGAACCGTATCAAATCGCGGGACATCCGGCTTGAAAATACTCTCTTGAAGCAGCCACCGAGTCCAGCCTTCATCCATACTCGCTACGTACGACTTGTAGGTAGCGACTCTCGGTGGATGACTAACGCCAAAACTGGAGCCCCCCCCCGAACCCGAGCCACTATTTGGCAGCCGATACGAAAACGGTTTGGTGACCGTTGAGAAATTCACATTCATCAAGAGCGAGAGCGTGTGGGCAGTAACGTCGTAGGGAGCAATCGGGTTGCCGGACTGATCCTTTAAATCCGGATAAATCTGTCTCTCAAGGAGTGTTTTAGCGAATTGACCGTAGGGCTGATCCAATCTGATTACGCGCGTTCCCTTCGGTTGAACTACACCATCAATGCGGAAGGGCAAGGGTTCGTCAATCTCGACGCCCCCTCTATCTAGAATCAGCAAGAGTTCGTCTTGTCTCGATTTCTCGTCCAAATGCCTGCCAGTTCCTGAATCTCCCACTTCCTTGATCGGTTCGACTGTCGGTTTAGGTCGGAAAACGAAAGCAAACGGTTCATCCGCCTTCCTCGGTCTCACCGCTTCCTTCCCGATCTCATAAAACCTTGACAGCCATTTCTCGCGATTATCGGCGGCGTGGTCCAGGAGGCTGAAGGCGGTGGCGGTCATGTAGTCGGTTATGTTGCGGAGCTTCCATACGCCGCCCTTCCAGACGGGGCCGAAGTGTGGTGATTCTACTTTTGCGTCGAGGCCGCCGGGTGCTGTGCCGAGTTGTTCGAATTTGACCTCGACCGGCGTCGCGAGGCGGGCGGATGCGGTCTCGCTCAGTATTCTCACTCCGCCGTGATAGTGCGAATAGGCTCGTGCGGGCGTCCAGGCATCGTAGGTCGTGCCGGTGGTGATGCCTTGCAAGCCTTTTTTGCGGAGGTCGTTCGCCATGTAGGTGCCCAGTTCGGTAAAGCCCTCGACGATCTGTTTCGGCACGTTCGGTTCGACCGGAGCCATGTACGGCGGCAGAAATTGGCGGGCACCGTTCGCGCCCTGCTGGTGCACATCGAGCACGATCTGCGGATGCCAGACGTTGTGGATCTTGTCGACCGTCAACTGCGTCTCGACCTGCGTAAAGGCGTACCAATCACGGTTGTTATCGTGGCCGACGTATTTGTGATAAAGCTCAGGCGGATTTGTGCCCTCATACGGCGTGCCGAGCGTTTTGTCGTACCAATTCTTCACGATATCAACGCCGTCCGGGTTCAGCGACGGCACGAGGAGGATTATCGTGTTGTCGAGAATGTTCTTGATGCGTGCGTCGTTGCTGGTCACGAGTTCGTGTGCGATCAACATCGACGACAGATAGCTGCCGACCTCGGTCGAGTGTATGCCAAAAGTGATCAGGACGATGGTCTTGCCGGTGCCGATCAGGCTGCGGGCGGCGTTATCCATGCCGGAACGCATACCGCGTAATTTTCGCGGATCAGCGAGTTTGTCGTTTATGCCCCGGTAATATTCGAGTGCCCGCAGGTTCGCCGCGGAGGAGATGGTCGCGTAAACGAACGGCGCACCCATCGTCGATTTACCGATCTCTTCAAATTTCATCCGATCGCTCGCAGCGTCGAGGCGCTTGAAATAATCGACGGTCTGCGCCCAGCTTGCCAATTTTCGGTCATCACCGGGCGTGAATCCGAGCACGTCCTTCGGCGACGGAATCTGCGCCGAGGCAACGACCGCAAAAAGAAAAATTAAACCGCAGAGACGCAGAGCCACTGAGAAAAGACTTGTGAACATATATCGATAGTTTAGTATAAATTGCCGGAAAATTGCTCAATTTGAAGCCCTCGAAAAATAGGCTTGCAATATCAGCCGAATGGGCGTACATTTCAGCGGTCACGTTATGAAAAACCCATTCCTCGAAAAGTTTCGCCCATACATTCCTGATTCGGTAACAAACCTGCGAGAGCTGACGCCGGGTCCGCTCATCGTCGGAACTCTGTTGGGCGTCATTTTTGGAGCGTCATCGCTGTATTTGGTTCTGAAGGTTGGGCTGACGGTGTCAGCGTCGATACCGGTGGCGGTCATTTCTGTGACGCTCTTCCGTATATTGTCAAAACTCGGTGCACGCGATGCGACGATACTTGAACACAATATCGTTCAGACTACGGGCTCAGCAGGCGAATCCATAGCTTTCGGTATCGGTGTAACGATGCCGGCGATACTGATATTAGGCTTTGATCTCGAGGTTTGGCGGGTAACGATGGTCGCGGTTCTGGGCGGGCTGCTCGGCATCCTGATGATGATACCGCTGCGGCGGGCATTGATCCGCGATCAGCATGGGCTCCTGAAATATCCCGAAGGGACAGCGTGCGCTCAGGTGCTGATAGCAAGCGCATCCGAGGAATCTAAGCAGCATTCCGAGATCGCACAAAAAGGCGAAGCGACGGCGGAAAAGGGCGGCTTTATCATCGCGGCGGGCTTTGGCATAGGCTTTTTGTACAACATCGTGATGAAGGTATTCAGCGGCTGGCGCGAATACCCGACGAAAGAATTTGAAGAGCCTTTTAAGAGCGGCTCTGTCTCGCTCGAGAACAACCCCGCACTGCTCGGTGTCGGCTACATCATCGGGCCGAAGATCGCAGGAATCATGTGCGCCGGCGGCGTGCTTTCTTATTTGGTGCTGATACCGCTTATCCGTTATTTCGGCGAGGGATTGACCGAGCCGCTCGCTCCGTCAACAACGACGCTGATCAAGGACATGGCGATCGAGGGACCAGCAAGCATACAGAGCGAATACATCCTCTACATCGGTGCGGGTGCGGTAACCGCAGGCGGCATTATTTCGCTGATACGCTCGCTGCCGACCATATGGAACGGCATTCGCGGCGGCATCGCGGATTTTCAGGCGAAGCGGGCGAATAATAAAAACGGCGATGCGGCCGTTTTGCCGCGAACCGAACAGGACATTTCGCTGAAATGGGTCGTCATCGGCATTTTGGCGTTGATCATCGTGATCACGCTGATGCCATCGCTGAAAATGAATTTGCTCGGTGCGGTGCTGATCATCATTCTGGGCTTTCTTTTCGTAACGGTCTCGTCACGGCTGACGGGCGAGATCGGCTCGTCGTCAAATCCCATTTCGGGAATGACGGTAGCAACTTTGTTGTTCACATCGTTGGCATTCCTGTTGCTGGGCTGGACAGCGCCTGATCCATATTTCGTAACGGCTTTGAGCGTTGGCGGCATTGTCTGCATCGCGGCGTCGAACGGCGGAACAACGTCGCAGGACCTGAAAACAGGATTCTGGGTCGGCGGCACGCCGTGGAAACAACAGACAGCAATATTGATCGGGGCATTGTCATCGGCATTGCTTCTCGGTCCGATACTGATCCAACTGAATGAATCATCGTCGGTATATCAGCGTGTCGAGCCGGCCGCATTTGCAACAGGCTTTCAGGTGCCGGAGCAGGAACTCGTTCGCGAGGGCGACAAATTCCGTTCGGAGAACGTAGGCGGATACCTCGGCGGACAAGATTCGGCGAATTATCGAGTCTGGCACAATACCGACACCACCCGCGGACCCGCGGGCAAGTTCCTTGTCAATCCGCAAGGCAGGCCCGCGTATTTGGTCGATCCCGGGATAAACGGCGTCATAAAGGAGGCGCAGATCGGTGTCGATTCAAACGGAAACCCTGTTACGCAGTCGGTCGAAAAATACCGTGCTCCAAAAGCGACATTGATGAGTTACATCATTCAGGGGATCTTGAGCCAGAAATTGCCTTGGGCGCTTGTTCTTTTCGGAGTGATGATCGCAATAACGCTGGAACTATGCGGCATTTCGTCGCTTGCATTTGCGGTCGGGCTGTATCTGCCGATCTCGGCATCGACGCCGATATTCTTTGGCGGGCTCGTCCGCTGGGGTGTGGACAAATATCTTAAGAGGAAGTTTGCCGAGAAAGATCTGACAGAAGAGGAGTTCATTGCGGAAACGGACAAGAGCACGGGCGTATTGCTGGCTTCGGGATACATTGCGGGCGGTGCGTTGGCGGGCATAATGATAGCTCTCTCGGCAGTTTATTTCAGTGGCATTGTCGAGACCTTCGGCAAATGGTCAGAGGCGAATAACCCATTTTTCGAGGGTCCCTACGCAGATCTGCTCGGAACAGTGCCTTTCATTGCACTCGCAGTTTTCCTTTATTTTGTTGGTCGGGAACGCATTTTTGGAATCGGCAGATCGAGCGATTAAAATTGTTTTACTTCGTGTCGATAAACGCTACAATAGAAGGGCGGGCTTTCTCCCGCCCTTCTTTTCTGCCGCAATGACCAAAATGCCGCATTTTGTCCTTAAGAGTTTCGTGCCGGTGCTTGCCGTATTGATATTTTCAATTGCCTGCTCGAATGTCGCATCAAAGAACGCAGTTATAAGGCCGGTCGACGGCGAAAAGCAATCATCGGGAATTACGATAATTCAAGGCTCGCCCTCGGAAACGGTGCGGGCTTTTTATACAAAGCTTCGAGAAAAGAAATACAGAGAAGCGATCTTCCTCACAAATCTGCGGCCGGCGGTTGAAGGTCTAACTGATGCGGAGCTGGCGGACCTTTCGGGCGACCTTTCGGCGATCGCAGGGCAAGTGCCTGAAAAGATCGAGATCACTGGTGAGATCATAACGGGCGATTCGGCAACGGTCACGCTCAAATTGCCTGATCCGGAAGGAAATGCTGATACGGATACTGTCCGTTTACGGCGGTCAAACGGCGTTTGGATCATGCTCGCCGTCGATGAGGCGTCCGAAGAACAAATGCGAAAGGAAGGCACGAAATTCCTTTACAATCTTCGCATTACCGTCAAAGAGGACGAGGCTCGATCCATGCTTGACCGTATCGCGAAGGCCCAATACGCCTATTCGACTCAAAACAGTGGCATTTTGGGCGATCTGCGTCAGTTGGTCGGTGTAGGACTGTTGCCGCAGGATGTTCTGTCGAGTGAATCGACCGGCTACATTTACTCCGTTACATTGTCTGAAAGCAGGAAAGGATACTCAGCCGACGCGGTCCCGGCAGTTTACGGTAAGACCGGAAGGCTGTCATTCCGCGTGGTTCCGGACAGCACGGGACTTGCCCGTATGACCAGCCGCGATAATGGAGGAAAACCTCTGGAGAAATAAGGAATTTGGGAAACTTTTCCACAGCTAATGTTGATTTTTTCCACAGGTTAGTTTATACATTGTTTTCCCTGTAGTTTGCGGGTCGTCCAAATGATCAGGAAACTAATCAATCGCTTCAGCAGAAAGCTGACAGAAAGCACCGTCCCAAACCGACGGCGATTCCGTGCTCCTGTAAAGGTGTGGTTTCAGCCCGAGATCAATACCGAAAGTGAACGCGAAAAGGCACGTTTGTCTTTCATATCGGGGGAAACGATCGATCTGAGCCGAACAGGATTAGCGATATCTACTCCGGTCATCCGACTAAAGGAAAAATATCTTGTTGGACAAGAACGCAAGTTGACGGTCGAGATCTCGTTGCCGACCGGAAAGGTACAATTCGGTGCTATTGGGAAGCGTTACGAAAAGATCGGGTCTGATGTCAACGATGAACGATTCCTCGTCGGCGTGCACATTTTGAGCTGCAGCGATGCTGATCGAGAAGCTTATACGACATTTCTTCGCAAAGGCGGACGTCTGAACGGGACTGCGTCCGCTATCACGCTTAATGCTGACGTGAAGTAGGTGCTAGAAACAACTTTTTTGAAAGGCTGTCCGATGCGGCGGCCTTTTTGTTTTACAGTGGGACGATTAAACTTCAAAGGTATGAGCAGTAATGTAGGGATAGCTATTTTGGGGACGGGTTTTGCACGGCGCGTGCAGATCCCGGCGTTCGTTAAGGCGGGCGGGCGTATCGTTTCGGTCGCGAGCGCGTCGATCGAAAACGCAAAAGCAACCGCCGACGAATGCGGGGCCGATCTTTATACGGACGATTGGCGGCAGGCGGCGGACCGCGAAGGCGTCGATCTGGTCTGCATAACTACGCCGCCAATATTTCACAAGGAAATGACGCTTTATTCGCTGGAACGCGGTAAACACGTCCTTTGCGAAAAGCCGATGGCAATGGATCTTAGAGAGGCGGAGGGGATGGCATCAGCTGCAGATTCGACGCAGGTTTTATCGCTGATAGATCATGAGCTTCGGTTTCAGCCCGGGCGTCTTCTTGCAAAAAAGATGATACAGGCCGGGCACTTTGGCGAGATCCGACATGTGCGTTCCGTTTTTCAGGCTCCGCATCGGGGCGATGCAGAACTGCCCTGGAATTGGTGGTATGACGAGGCACAGGGCGGTGGAGCACTTGGGGCGATCGCGTCGCATATTTTCGATTCGCTGCATTGGTTCCTCGAAACGGACGTCGCTGATATTACTTGCCGTCTGCACGCGCATATCAAAGAACGCAAGGACGAGGACGGCATACCGCGATCCGTGACGAGCGATGATGAATGCAATGCGCTCCTAAGCTTGCGCGATGGTGCAGTGACGAAAGACACGACGGCTCTCGTCGCCGTATCGATGACGCAGTCGCCGGACTATGTCAATCGAATGGAGTTTTTCGGGACGAAAGGGTCTCTGCGTGTCGAGCATCGCGGCGAGATATTTGTTGCTGCAGAAAACGACACAGATTGGCAGCCGATAGAGGTCGATCTTGGCGAGAGTTTCCCGGGAGTTCCCGATACGGGCTTTGCGCGTGCATTCGCTACGTTCGCTCCCGTTATTTTGGATGCCGTCCGCAGAGGTGATGAGAAAATACCGAACGCCGCGACATTTGCCGACGGCGTTCGTGTTCAGAAGGTGATCGATGCGGCCCGTTTGTCCGACCGCGAGGGTCGGACGGTCAATATTGACTGAGCTCTCAATGCGAGCAGCAGATTACATTTCTTTCTGCTTATCGGTAAGCTCGACGCCCATTTTCACCAGAGTGTCCTTGTTCAATGTGCCGGTGACCTTCAGGCCGTTGGCTTCCTGATATTTTTTCAGACCATCACGGGTAGGTTTATCGAGTTTTCCGGTTTCGGGGCCGTCGTACATCGCACCACTTTTGAGTATGCGTTGAGCCGCTGAGATCTGCTCTTTGTTCGCCTTGAAAACCGCTCCGCGTTTCGGCTTGTCGGTGTTGTCGCCGATCCGCTCGGTCTTCGCCTTTTCCTTTTTAGGTCTTGCTTCGACGGGCGTCATCGAACTTTCGGTGACAGGAATGGTTTTCTGTTTGTCTGTCAGAGCGACGCCCATTCGCTCGAGAGTTATGCGGTTGAGCGTGCCGGTTTCGCGGATGCTTTCCTGGTTCTGTACGACCTTTATCGCGGTACGCGTTTCGGGGTTGTACTTGCCCGTCGCTTCGCCGTAATAAAGACCTTTGCCCTTTAAAATTTCCTGAACCTGCTTTATCTGAGCCTTTGTCGGGCTGAAAACAGGACCTCTTTTCGGTTTTTCGGCAGATGTTTTCGACGAGGTATCGGATCCACCTGGATCCTGTGCAAAAACCGGGCCGGCGAAGGCCAACATTGCGAATACGAACAACGGAAGAACCTTTTTCATAAGCACACTCCTTTGGGGTTATCTGATATTTCGTTGGGGAAGCCCGCCGGTGTAAAAATTGCTAACGAGATTCCCGCTGTTTTCTGTTTTCGAAAAGTATCTAGCTTGTTCAGGCTTCTGTCAAGAATACACTTAGAGAAAACTTGACGGCTTGCTGAATGAACGTTCATTCAGTTAGAATTGTGAGTTAGTCGATACCAATATTATGATCATCAAGAAAGCGGCAGTTTTGGGTGCGGGCACGATGGGAGCGGGAATTGCCGCTCATTTGGCGAATGCGGGAATTCCGACCTTACTTCTCGACATAGCACCGCAGGATGGCGATGCAACCGACAAGAACCGAATAGTAAAGTCCTTGTTTGAAGCGGCGAAAAAGCTGAAGCCTGCGCCCTTCATGCTTGCGGAAAACGCTAAGCTGATCTCGCTCGGCAACTTCATGGACGACCTTGAAAAGCTGAAAGACTGCGACTTCGTCATCGAGGCAGTCGTCGAAAACCTCGAGATCAAGCACAAGCTATTTGCCGAGGTTGAAAAGTACCGCAAACCGGGAGCGGTCATCGCGACAAATACGAGCGGCATACCTATTGACTCGATCGCCGAGCCTTTCTCCGATGACTTTAAACAGCATTTCGTCGGCATACACTTTTTCAATCCGCCTCGGTATATGAAGCTCGTCGAGGTCATTCCGGGCTCGAAAACCAACGGCGAGATCGCTTGCAAAGTTTCAGGTTTCCTCGATCAGCGGCTCGGCAAAGGCGTCGTTCCGGCGAAAGACCGGCCGAATTTTATCGCGAACCGCATTGGCGTTTTCGGCATGATGGCGACCATTCACGAGATGATCGCGATGGGCTTTACGCCGACGGAGGTCGATCAGATGACGGGCAAGGCCATCGGCCATGCGAAATCTGCGACGTTTCGCACTTCGGACCTCGTTGGGCTTGACGTAACGGCTCACGTAACGAACAACCTCTATCCCGCGGTTCCTGATGACGAGGACCGCGAAGTTTTCAAACTGCCCGAACTCATACAGACGCTGCTCGACAAAAAGCTGCTCGGCGACAAAACGCAGGGCGGATTTTTCAAGAAAGGCAAGGATGCCGACGGCAATCGCATCATTCTGGAACTTGACCTCAATACGTTTGAATACAAGCCGCAGGAAAAGACAAAATTCCCGTCGATCGATGGAGCAAAGCAGATCGATGACACTGCGAAACGCGTCAAACAGCTCGTTTGGGGCGAGGACCGTGTGGGCGAATTCTTATGGAAAACGCATTCGCGGGTGTCACGTTATGCTGCGAATCGCATTCCTGAGATCGCCGATACCATCGTCGAGATCGACAACGCGATCAAGTGGGGTTTTGGTTGGGAGATCGGCGTTTTCGAGGCTTGGGATGCCATAGGCGTCGCGGAATCGGTCGAGCGTATGCGGAAAGAAGGTCAGGCGATCCCCGAGAATGTCGAGAAAATGCTCGCTTCGGGTGCGGCCACTTTCTACAAACATGAGAACGGCGAGCATTTCTTTTACGACCTTGTAAATGGCGGTTACAAACCTGTTCCGGCACGCCCGGGCGTTCTAATTCTGAAAGACGTCAAGGACCGCACCGGCGTCGTCAAGACGAATCCCGGAGCATCGCTGATAGACCTAGGCGACGGCGTCGCGTGTTTGGAATTTCACTCAAAGATGAACTCCATCGGCGGCGACACCGTCGCGATGATGAACTTTGCGATCGATGAGGTCGAGAAAAATTTCGAAGGGCTCGTCGTCGGCAATCAGGGCGGCAATTTCTCTGCCGGTGCCAACATCATGATGCTCCTGCTCGCTGCTCAGGAAGAAGAGTGGGACGACATCAATATGATGGTGCGTGCGTTGCAGAACGCCGTGATGCGGCTGCGGTATTCGGCAAAGCCTGTCGTCACGGCACCTTACGGTTTGACGCTCGGCGGCGGTTGCGAGATCTCGATGCACGGCAATAAGGTGCGTGCAGCGGGCGAAACTTATATCGGTTTGGTTGAGGTCGGCGTGGGCGTCATTCCCGCAGGCTGCGGGACTAAGGAAATGACAATGCGTGCGATGGACGCCTGGGCGAAAGCTCCCGATTCCGATCCGCTGACGTTTCTGAAAAAGACGTTCGAGACCATCGGTATGGGCAAGGTCGCTACATCCGCGCAGGAGGCGAAAGCTTTCGGATATCTTCGCGACAGCGATGCGATCTCGATGAACGGCGACCGACTCATACAGGACGCTAAACAAGAGGTTCTGAACCTTTCGGCGGCTGGCTACGTACAGCCGGTAGAGCGTGAAGATATTCCGGTCTTTGGCGAGGCGGTCGAATCCGCGATGAAACTCGCTCTGCACATGATGAAACGCGGCGGCTTTATCTCAGACCACGACGAACTGATCGGCCGCAAGCTGGCACATATCATGGCCGGCGGCACGATCAATCACAAAACGGAAGTTTCGGAACGTTATCTGCTCGATCTCGAACGCGAGGCGTTCGTTTCGCTTTGCGGTGAGCGTAAAACGCAGGAACGCATAGCAGCGATGCTGAAAACGGGTAAGCCGTTGAGAAACTGATAACCCGTAATGGATTACGGATAATGCAGAGTGAAATTTCGAACATTATTAAGGATCTGAGGCAGGTCGCGGCGGAGGCCGCGGCCGAGTTCGGGTCAATGACCGCGGAGGAGCTCAATTGGAAGCCGGACGCCAAAGGCTGGAGTATTGCACAGTGTTTCGATCATCTAATCACGACGCATGGTCTATATTTTGATGATCTGGATCGCCTTGCCCGCGGAGATACGAAAATGTCCTTTTGGGAGCGGAATTCTCCGTTCAGCGGGTTTTTTGGCAAATTCCTGATAAGGTCGCTCGATCCGAAAAATACGAAAAAGATGAAAACGACTGCAAAGGCAGTGCCTTCGCAGAGTGCCATCGCCGCGGACATTATCGAACGATTTGTGTTGCATCAGGACGAACTCGGAGAACACATCGAGCGGGCTGTGGAAAAGACGGACCCGAAAAAGCAGATCGTTACGTCGCCCTTGATGGGATTTGTGACCTACAGCCTTGCAGATGCGTTGACCTTCATTCCGATGCATTGCCGCCGCCATTATGATCAAGCGAAAAGGGTGGCTGCGGCTGAAAATTTTCCGAGATGAAACGCTGCGGCTGGGCGAAAAATGAATTGGTGATACGCTATCACGACGAGGAATGGGGCGTGCCGCAGCATGATGACAGAGTGCTCTTTGAGTTTTTAATACTAGAGGGTGCGCAGGCAGGACTGAGTTGGGACACTGTTCTGGCGAAACGCGAGAACTATCGCGAGGCGTTCGATGATTTCAACCCCGCAAAGGTCGCGAAATACACCGACGCGAAATGCGCGAAACTGATGCAAAACGAAGGCATAATCCGCAATCGTTTGAAGATAGTATCAGCCGTGCGGAATGCGAAAGCGTTCCTCGCGGTCCAGAAAGAGTTTGGTTCGTTTGATAGCTATATTTGGTCATTCGTCGTCGGCAAGTCTATCGACGGAAAACGGAAGACGTACGCGGACGTTCCGGCGAAAACAGAGATCTCTGACGCGATGTCGAAGGACCTGAAAAAGCGCGGGTTCAACTTTGTCGGTTCGACGATAATGTACGCATTCATGCAGGCGTGCGGTCTGGTGAACGACCATGTGCAGACGTGTTTTAGGTATAAGGACTGTCAGAACCGCCTGCGTTAGTGGGCGGCAATGAGCCCGGACAGAAAAATGGATTATCCTATCACGCCGGCGGTTAGATATTTGAGAGAGAAAAAGGCCGAGTTCGTGCCGCGGCTTTATGATTATGTCGAAAAAGGCGGGGCGAAGGAATCGGCGAGGCAGTTGGGCGTGGATGTTCACGCGGTCGTAAAGACGTTGGTGTTTGAAACGAATGAGAAAAAGCCGCTGATCGTGCTGATGCACGGCGATCGCGAGGTTTCGACGAAGATTCTTGCACGCCATATCAGCGTGAAAGCCGTCGAACCGGCAACGCCGGAAAAGGCAACGAAATTGACAGGATACCTGGTCGGCGGAACGTCGCCTTTCGGTATAAGAACGAAGATGCCGGTATATGCGGAGCGGACGATCTTTGAGATCGAACGTATCTATATCAATGGCGGCAAGCGAGGTTTTTTGGTTGAGATCGATCCGGATACATTGCGGATGCTTGATGTCGCTGAGGTTGAGGTTGGGATCTAATGAATTGGCTTGAATTGGTTGAGGCGGGGAATTATGCCGAGGCAGAAGCGGCGATGTTGGCTGAGACCGACCGCGGCGAAGGCTTTTTCCCGCTGAACGAGGTTCGGGCGAGTTTTTACGAGAATTGGGGCGACCGGTTGGAGGGCGATGTGCAGATCGCCAAATATGAAGAGGCTTTGACGAACTGGCAGCAGTTTGCATCGTACGCAACAAGCGGCGGCGAAGGAACGGCGAGAATGCTGGACGTGAACAGAATGCTGAAGAAGCTCGAGGGTCTGAAAAAGGAACAGATATGAAAGAAGCGGTAATTGTATCGGCCGTGCGGACGGCTGTGGGAAAGGCGCCGAAGGGAACGCTGCGTAATACGCGTTCCGATGAGATGGGATCGGCGGCGATCAAAGAGGCGGTTGCTCGAGCAGGCGTTGACGCGTCGTTGGTCGAGGACGTTGTCATGGGCTGTGCGTTTCCAGAAGCTGAGCAGGGGATGAACGTTGCGCGGACGGCGGCGATCCTTGCCGGCATTCCGGTCGAGGCTTCGGCGATGACAGTGAATCGATATTGTTCGAGCGGACTGCAGACCATTGCGTTGGCGGCCGAACGTATCATGATGGGCGGAGCAGAGGTGATCGTTGCGGGCGGGCTGGAATCGATGACCGCGATACCGATGGGCGGCAACACGTTTCGCCCAAATCCGCGGCTTGCGGAAACATATCCCGATTACTACCTCAACATGGGTCTGACGGCTGAGAACCTCGCAAAGAAATATGAGATCACGCGCGAACAGGCCGACGAGTTTTCTTACAACTCGCACATGAAGGCACTCGCGGCGATCAAAGACGGTAAATTCTCGGACGAGATCGTGCCGATGAACGTCTTTGTCGATGAGTTCGCCGAAAAGGGCCGCGTCCGCCGCAAAGAGATCGTTTTTGCTCAGGACGAGGGCCCGCGTGCTGATACGTCGCCGGAGGGCTTGGCGAAACTTCGGCCTGTGTTTCACGCCGCGGGAACTGTTACGGCCGGTAATTCGTCGCAGATGTCCGACGGTGCTGCGGCCGCGGTCGTGATGTCGGCGGACAAAGCGAGGGAACTCGGCATGACGCCGATAGCTCGATTTGTGTCGTACGCGACTGCCGGCTGCCTGCCCGAAGAAATGGGCATCGGCCCGGTGTATGCGATCCCGAAGGCTCTGAAAATGGCCGGCCTGACGCTCGATCAGATTGACGTAATAGAGCTGAACGAGGCGTTCGCGGCACAGGGCCTCTCGGTTATGAAGGTGCTCGAAATGGACCCGTCAAAGGTAAACGTCAACGGTGGCGCGGTCGCTCTCGGCCATCCTTTGGGATGCACCGGTGCAAAGCTGACGGCGACCGTTTTGCAGGAACTCAAGCGTCGCAACGCCCGTTACGGAATGGTCACTATGTGCGTCGGCGGCGGCATGGGAGCAGCAGGTATCTTTGAAAGAATTTAACCACAGAGTACACAGAGGTCACAGAGAGAATTAGAAAGGAGAACCCGCAGAATTGCATTGATAGCATTGATACAAAACTGAATTTTATCTCAGTGCCCTCTGTGCTCTCTGTGGTGAAAAAAAACTATGGAAGCGAAAATGGAAAAAGATTACATAAAGGGCGGCGAGTTTTTGATCGCTGATACGACGACTGCGGCGACGTTCACGCCGGAGGATTTTTCGGACGAGCACCGCATGATCGGCGATACCTGCCGCGAATACATCGACAATGAGGTCGTGCCGAATTTGCCGGAACTCGAAAAGCACAATTGGGATATCGCCCGCGGACTGCTCAAAAAGGCAGGTGAGCTAGGGCTGCTCGGTGCCAATATTCCGGAAGATCTTGGCGGCATGGCTCTCGATCAGATCTCAGGCTGCATCATTGCCGAGATGGTCGGCCGCGGCAGCGGTTTTGGCTCGACCTACGGTGCGCAGACGTCGATCGGATTGCTCCCGATACTTTATTGGGGCAGCGAAGAACTCAAGAAAGAGTGGATCCCGGGCATCATTTCCGGCGAGGTCGTGTCGGCATATTGCCTGACCGAATCGAGCTCCGGTTCCGACGCTCTCGGTGCGAAATGCGTCGCCAAACTCACTGAGGACGGCGAACACTGGATCCTGAACGGCGAGAAGATGTGGATCACGAACGGCGGTTTTGCCGATGTGTATCTTGTTTTTGCAAAGGTTGATGGCGAGAAGGACAAATTCTCGTGCTTCCTCGTTCCACGTTCTGAAAACTGCCGTCCGGGAGCCGAAGAGCACAAGCTGGGCATCAAGTCGTCATCGACTACGGCGGTGATTCTCTCCGATGCAAAAATACCCAAGGGCAACTTGATCGGCGAGGTTGGTGACGGTGCAAAGATCGCTTTCAACGTGCTCAACGTCGGCCGCTTCAAACTGGGTGCCTCGGTCACGGGCGGAGCGAAACTCGCAATTCACGAAGCCGTGCGTTATGCGAACGAACGGCATCAGTTCAACAAGCCCATCTCGTCATTTGGCGCGATCAAGCACAAACTCGCGGAAATGGCGATCCGCACTTGGGTCGCGGAATCGATCACATACCGCACGGTCGGCATGATCGACGCATTGATCGGCGACGGTGCCGATAGCGCGAAGAAGCTGCAGTCGATCGAGGAATATGCCGTAGAGTCGTCGATAAACAAGGTCGCATGCAGCGAGGCGCTCGACTACGTCGTCGATGAGATGGTGCAAATATACGGCGGCTACGGCTACTCGGCGGATTATCCGGCGGAGAAAGCGTATCGCGATTCACGTATCAACCGCATCTTTGAGGGCACGAACGAGATCAACCGAATGCTCATTCCGGGCCAGTTGATGAAGCGAGCGATCAAAGGCAAGCTTGGTCTGCTGCAGGCGGCTCAGGCTCTGCAGGATGAGATCCTGAATCCGCAGATGTCGTTTGACGAGGACACTGGGCTGCTGTCAGCTGAGACGAAATTGGCACAGAACGCGAAGAAGATCGCATTGATGGTATTGGGCACCGCCGCTCAAAAATACATGATGGCATTGGCAGAACAACAAGAGGTCTTGATCAACTGCGCCGATATCATCATGGACGCCTATCAAATGGAATCTGCGATCTTGCGCGCTCAGAAATATGCCGAAAAGAACGGTGAAGAGCCAGCCGGACGTTACGTCGATATGGCGGCGGTATTTTGCAACGATGCTATTCAGCGTATTGAAGCAAAAGCGAAAAACACCATCGCCGCTATCGCCGAGGGCGACGAAGGCCGCACGCTGCTTGTCGCTCTGAAGCGGTTTACAAAGAACAATTCGCCTGTCAACACCATCGCGGCACGTCAGCGTATCGCCGATACGATGATCGCCGCGAATACCTATACTTTCTAGTATCTATTGGAGTGTAAACAGATCGAGCCCCGGCATCGCGTCCGGGGCTCGTCTGCGTTTTGCACTGCAAATGAGGCTATTGAACCTCAAATTTCGTGAGTTTCGCGTTCTTGTCCGCCTGTGCAATGATCTGCTTTCGCGTCGAATCCGACAATGGCGTAATGCGAATGTCTTTTGAGAAAGGCAGGCCGCGTTCAACCGTGTATCCGATCATCTTACCACCCTCGACCTCAGCGAGCTTTGTCACCATCTCCTGGTTCAGGGCCGGTACTCCATCCAGATTGACCTCCTTTAGCGGGAACACGTTATCGCTGATCTTCCCTCCGCCGTATATCTTTACAGGAGTTGGCTCAGAGAGCTTGCCGTTACGATACGTGTAACTATCGATATTCTCAGGTTTCGACGGATCCTGAACTTGTGCCGATGCGTGAGCATCGTAGATCGCTATCTTTAGGATATTTGGATTGTCGGTACCGACAGCTTCGGTCAGCTGACGGACAAAATCAGTTATGTTCTCAGGACTTTCATAAACGCGCGCGTCTGCTGCTTTGTCGCCGGGCGAGCTTGGCCCGTCGGGGAGCGTCGCAGGACGGTCAACATTCTCTTTTGAGGCGACGGAATTTGCCGCGTCATTAAACCTCTCGGCCAAGCCGCCGCAGCCCAGCGTCATCAAAATCAATAGTCCAAGTGCCGCAGCGGCTTGGACGGAGTTTTTCGTGATAGGTGTGCTCATGCCAATTGAATATCCTCACTATGAAATGTCAGCAATTTAGAAAGAGAGATTCTAAAACAGACACGCTTTCATTGTCCACCGGCGCACCCGACAGGATCCACCCAACTGCGTAATATGCCAAAGACGATCATTACCCGTCGGCGTCAAGATCGGTAGGGGTTTTCAAGACCAAATTTTTCTGATATTATCGGAAAGCGAAAAATAACCTAGGAATTAACTGCCCTTTGCTTTAAGAGAGGTGGTCAAATGGACGACCTAACGCCCAAAAGCTGATGCATATTTGCTCGGCGGAGGTGTGTCGATCTCAATTCAAATGGGCCAATCTAAATAAATAATAGGAGTAAGTAGTGAAATATTTCTTGTTGTTTTCTGTATTCGCAGGAACTATATTGTGGGGAACAGCCGATATAAATGCTCAGATCCCGCGTCTGCCCTCGGTACGACCGGCGGCCACACCGTCGCCTTCGCCGAGTCCTGCGGGACAGCGTACCGAGTCGCCATCGCCGGCCGCAGCTACGGTTACGGCAAATACCGGCGGCGATGAATATCCGAAACATTTCTTTTTCACCACGGAAGCAAAGGCAACCGACAAAGTGTTGAAAGCAAAGGACCTGGTCGCCTGCATCTTCGGCGATAATGCGAACCCGTCAAACAAGAATGCCTTCAAAAAGGTTGTGCCAACGGTTGGCGGGCAAAAAGGGCGTGTGATCGATGTCGGAACGTGCGATGTGGTCGTGCTTGTCGTAAGAAATGCCGAGGTGGAAAAGAACCTCCAGCGCGACAATGCCGGTTTTGCTGTTTATAAGATCGTCGGTGACGACTTAGAACTCTTATTCAAACCTGAGGCCGGACAGCACGTCGCGGTCGGAACAATGGAGCTTGCAAGTTCGGAAACGATAAGCAAGATCGACCTTCGCGGGTGCGGGCCGTCAGAACTTCGCAATTCGTATCGGCCAAATCCCAGTACGTGGAAGAATTGGGCGAATCATTTCATCGACGAAGCTCGGATGGCCACCTTAACGCCAGAGGCGAGCCCTCTTGGCCGTAGCTGTGATGTCTGGATAATGACGCCTGAAATTCATAGGGCTTTTGTGAAGCGGTTTGGAGCTAAACATCCGGTCTTCGACGTTTCGCCGTCAGATCCAGTGCTGCGGCGACGAAAGTAGGGAGTGCAGTATGAGAATCATTAGAAATGCGCTGATAGTGTTTTCGATAGTTGGTATTGGGGTTGGGGCGTCGGCTGCGCAGGCACTGAGCGTTGTTAAGAGCGGAATTCCGGTTCATTATCGCGGAAAGATCGCGGTCGGCGATACGATCATCGCTTACGGGACCGCTGTAAACACCGGCGTCGATTACATAAAAGCCGGCGACACAAAGGGCCGCGGCATCCCGGGCAGCGAACGCTTTTCGGCGACGAATTTTGCCATCGCGGGCGACAAGATAGTGCTGATAGACACACGGCAATTCACCTATCACGTTTTCGACACGAAAACGGGAAAAATGACCGACGTTCCTGGATTGAAGAACCGAGGGAACAGCCCGCTGCGTTCCAGCGGCAATTTTGTGGCTGCGGTGACGATGGACGAGGCGAAAAACCGTAATAAATTCTCGGTCATCGATCTCAGCGGAGCAGCGCCTTCGGTGGTTGTTGATCAGGAACCGTGGCCCGGCGCGATACGCATCGATCAGGTTGCGATCGACGCTGCGAGCGGCAATCTTGTGGTCAGCAGCGGCGACCAGATCGCAAAGGTTCTATTTAAATCAGGCGACACAGAGCCCGTCGCGTTCAATGTGAAGGAACACGGCGGTGCGAATACTGAAGCGATTGCCGTCAGCAGCGACAAAGCATATTATTTCAGCGCTGAGAGCGGGCAAAAGAATCTGATGGAGATCAACCTCGTCGATGGCTCCGTGAAAAAGCTCTCCGTTAACCCGGCGACCTCTGCGGTGATGGCGGCGGGCGGGACAGTTGCCTATTTCGCACACCGCGACGCGAAGGACCGCAATGCGACCGAGGCACGCCTTGCCGTCATGAAACGCGGAGGCCAGCCGGCGGTCATGGTGCCAACAGATAAGCTCGTTGACGGCAGTACTCGAAATAGCGGCCTGCATGGTTTCGGCAATACTGTTGCGGTGACGCCGGACGGGAAACGTGTCTTTATTTCGGGAAAGGACTCGATAGGCCGAACCGAGCGCCTGCAGATGTATGACGGTAAGACTGTCAGGCTTTTCCCTGATCCGACGGTGAAGCCGGCGTTCCTTCAGGCCACCGATGTCGTAGCGAACGGTTCGTTCGCGGCATTCAAGACCGGCACCGATGCGAATACGACGCTTGGATATATAAAACTCAAATAGTTGGAGATCTAAATGAAACTAAGAACGATGATCTTAACGGCTGTTGCGACAGCGTTACTGGCATGCGGCGGTGGTGCGGGTAGTTCGAAGATCACCATTTCTTTCAACGGCACTTCGGTGCCGTTAGATGTGAAGTCGTCAGGGGTCTACCCGTCAACTAAGACTTTTTCGATGACAAAGGACGGCGAAACGACGATGACAAAGGCGGTCAATCACTATGTCGCTCTTTCCAACTTTGAAATGGAAACCAAAGGCCCTGTGACGATGGGCAAGGCATTGACGGAAGACGGAAACGTTCGCGTGGTCTTTCAGATCGTCGGTGACGAAGGTACTGACGAGAAGGCTGCGGTCAAGCCGGGAACTTACACCGCGAAATGCGAGAAATATAATTGCGTTGACTATCTGCAGATCTCGCGCTTCACAGGCGGTAAGGAAGAAAAGATCTCGTTCACGATGTCGAAAGCTGAGGGAGAGGTCAAAATAACCTCTGTTACGGACGACACGATCTCCGGCGAGATCAATGTTTCCGAGGGCCAGCATAATGTGAAGGGCGGCTTTACCGCCAAAATAACTACAAAACGATAGAGGTTAAATACAAAGAAAGCCCCATCATTGGCGGGGCTTTCCTAACATACTGAACGCAGATCAGTATCGCGGATAGTTGCGCGGCTTTTGTTTTGCGGTCACGATGGCTCCCGTCGCGAGTCCGACGCCTGCACCGATCAGTGCTCCCTTCTTGCCGCCGACTGCTGCACCGATCGCTGCACCGGCCGCGGTTCCGACCGACAGATTGATCGCTTTTCGATGGCGATCATAAACGTTCGGCTGCTTGACCTCGTAATAGCCGTTATTACCGTAGTACCCCTCATTGCCGTAGTTGCGGCGGTTTTGATAACGGGCCTGGTTATATCGTGCATTCCCGCTTCTCCTTTCGTAGCGTCCCTTGTTATTGTTGTCGTTGCAATATTTACCCTGTGCATTCGTTTCTACGGTTCCGAAAGCGACCAGGCCGATAGCGAATACTGCCGATGTCATGATTGCGGAAATTGTCCTTTTCATTTTACTACTCCTCTTGCTATGAATTGCGGCATTCATGGGCCGCTTCGCTGCTCATTAGGGCAAAGTGCGTGCCATGAATTAGAAATGTTGATATAAAAGGACTTAAAGTTGATAGTCGATCATGAATTGAGCCGGTGCTTAACGATATCGTCTACGGATAAGCGAAATCGTCTGAAATGCCGTATCACTCTTCGGGACAACTGTTTCTTAAACGCAATCAAATGAAGCACTATCAGAGAATAAAGAACGACGGCGATCCACCGGATGAATCTTACTGCCGCCGGGTTTTGAACAGCGAAGGATATTCCACTTTTCGCTGGTCCGATGAACCGGGGGCGTTCTATTCCGATCACCACCATTCAAGCGATCAATCGCATTGGATACTGAGCGGTAAGCTGGAACTGACCGTCGAGGGGTACGGCACATTCGTTCTTGAAGCAGGTGACCGCGACATCATCCCTGCGGGCACGAAACACAGAGCCCGTGTACCAGGGAACGAACCGGTTGTTTATCTCATCGGCGAAAAGCGCTGAGATTTGTTAAACATTGCGCGCCACTTGTGCTAAGATTCTTGCTATTGGCTTTTCGGCCAATTTCTCCGTCCAAAGAAAACTATGCTGAAAGAGGGAATTCCCGAACTAGCGCTCTTTTTTGATCTGGAATGGGCGCCCGACGCTGCCGGAGCACGGCGGTTGTTCGATCTGCCTGAGGACACTCCGGAGTTGGAAGCGATGCAGGCTCTGTGGCAGCACATGCCGAGCTATGACGCGGAAAAAATGCCGCGGCCTTTCTTGAAGTATATGTTCTCGCGGGTCGTTTCGATCGCGTTCCTTTCACGAAAGACGATCATTCGCGACAACGAAAAACAACCCGAGTTTGCACTCAATTCACTCCCGAAACTGCCGATCCAGGACAGCGATCTTAACGAAGCTGAGATGATCGGGCGATTTTTATACATGATCGGAGAGCGAAAACCGCAGCTTGTCGGATTTAATTCAGGCGATTCAGATATTCAGGTGTTGATACAGCGAGGAATGATCAACGAGGTCACAGCACCGAAATTCAGCGAACGGCCGGCGAAGCCCTGGGAAGGCAAGGATTATTTCGACGCCCGAAACAGTGAAGGCCATCTGGATATCCTGAAAAGGCTTTCGGGTGGCGCGATGTCGCCGAAATTGGACGAATTTGCGAAGCTCTGCGGCTATCCCGGCAAGATCGATGTCAAAGGCGACCAGGTAACCGACCTGTGGCTCGCAGGTGACTTCACAAAGATCGTTGAGTACAACATGATCGACACGCTTAACACATATTTCGTTTGGCTGCGAATGGCATATTTCTCCGGTCTGTTCACTGAAGAGTCATATTTTGCAGAGCACGAGGCGTTCAGAGCTTTTCTGGAAGCCGAGACAGAAAAACCGGAAAAAGCATTTCTTGCGGAGTTTCTCTCTAAGTGGCCTGAATAACATCTATGGGTTTGGCTCGCAGCGTTGGCAGATTCATCTTTGGCAAATTGCTGCCGCGGCGGCCTTATCGGGTTATCCGCGGGCCGTTAATAGGAGCCCGTTTCATTCTCGGTTCATTGTCGGGCGAGGGCGGCGGTGCAAGCGTTTATTTTGGGGATATGGAGCCTGAACAGACCGAGCGCATGGCCTCCGAGATCTCATCGGGTGACGTCTTTTTCGACGTTGGTGCGAACGTAGGATATTACTCGATACTGGCATCGCGCATTGCCGGAGAGGGCGGTCTTGTTGTGTCATTCGAGCCGCTCGACCGGAACCGTTCATTCCTTGAAAAACACAAAGAACTTAATGCGGCGGAGAATATGCAGATATTTCCGTTTGCGATATCTGACGCGTCGGGAACCGCGAAGTTCTTTGAGGGAAGCGACCCTGCAATGGGTGGCCTAACGGTCAAAGGCGGACGCGAATTCGAAGTCGAGACCATAACTTTGGACGAGGTGGCATCGCGGATCGGACGTGAGCCGACCGTAATGAAGATCGACGTTGAGGGAGCCGAAATGGCGGTCCTGAAAGGCGGCGAAGGGACGCTTCGAACAGCCAGGCCCAAGATATTCCTCTCAACACACTCACCTGAACTCAAACGCGATTGTATTGAAAGGCTCAGCTTATTCGGATACTCGTGCGAGCCGCTGATGGACGGTGAATCGGACGAATTCTTTTGCGAATTTCGAAAACAGTAATTTTTATGAATATCGAACTCGGCGAGATTTACAACGAAAACTGCCTCGAAACCATGCGGCGTATGCAGGACGGTTTTGTAGACATGACGCTCACCAGCCCGCCATACGACGACCTGCGTGACTACAACGGATACCATTTTCCGATCGAGGATATAACCGTCGAATTGTATCGCGTGATTGCTGATGGCGGGGTTGTGATTTGGGTCGTCGGAGACAGGACGGTGAACGGCGACGAGACGCTGACGAGCTTTAAGCACGCGTTCGCGTTTCGCGAGGCGGGTTTCAAGGTTCACGATACGATGATATATGCCAAGAACAATCCGATACCGAGCGACTGCGGAAAGCGTTACCGTCAGTGTTTCGAATATATGTTCTGCTTCTCTAAGGGGCAGCCGAAAACTTTCAACCCGTTAACCATGCCGATAAAGCAGGAAAAGGCGTTCAAATCGTTTCGCATAACCAGTGTCGGCCGAAACGACCTTGCCCACGACCACGTCGCTCCAAAGGAGCGTAAGCTGAACAACATTTTCTTTTACAACGTCGGAACCTCCAGTTCTCGGGATAAGGTGGCATTTCAGCATCCTGCGATATTCCCCGAAAAGCTTGCCGAAGATCAGATCTCCACCTGGACGAATGAGGGAGACATAGTTTACGACCCGTTCATGGGCAGCGGTACCACCGCAAAAGCCTCGCATCTGCTTGGGCGGCGATGGATCGGCTCTGAGATATCGTCGGAATATGTTGATATAGCAGAAAGTCGCATCGCTCATTACGTGGAAGAGCCAAAAAGAGCAGCAGTAAAATAACAACTATTCTGTTTCGCCGAGCGTCTATTGATTGTCAGGGAGATCGAATTGTATGAAGTCATTGGTGTTTGCTGCGTTCATTTTTCTTTTCTTGTCAGTTTCCGCGTCAGCACAGCCGCGTCCTGCTGAGAATTCTAAGCAGGTACAGACTTCTCCGCAAACCGTCGAGGCTCGTTATGAGGGCGGGATGTTCGGCTACAGCAAGAAGGAGAGCGGCTATCTGCGTATGGATGATGAGAATGAGAGGGTCATCTTCCTGAACAAAGAAAAGAAAGAGCTTTTCGGGCTTCCATATGCATCTCTCCTTGTCCTTTATCCGAACTCGCAGTCCGTAACGTCAACTACCGGCAATGTTGTCAGGCATATTCCATTGCCGGGTGCGGGACTGGCGGGCCTCATAAAAGAAAAGCGGCGGTTCATGGTAGTTCAGTTCAGCGATCCGGACGTCGCCGTGAACGGCACGGCAAGCTTCAAGATAGACAAGAAAGAAGTGCTTGATTCGCTGATGCAGACGCTCGCCGGCAAGGCCGGATTGACCCAGCGGGGCGATTCGTATTACCGTGCGAGAAATTCCAAGTAGGCTTATTTTAGGTCGCCGAAACGATGCTGGACGATCGCTGTTAACGCTATTGCGGCTGTTTCGGCACGCATGATCCTGCCGCCGAGCGTGACCAATTCAATGCTTTGATCCCGTCTCGCTGTTTCGATTTCCTCATCTTCCCATCCGCCTTCGGGACCGACAATGACAGTAATACTGTCAGTAATTGTGGCCGGCATATTTCCGCCGCCGCGTTCTGAAAAGAAAAGGCATTTTCCCTCAACTCTCGAAATAAACTCCGAAAATTCGATGGGTTCACTGACCGACATCAGTTTTGCCCTGCCGCACTGTTTTGTTGCGTCCAAAGCGATGCGATGCCAACGGGACATTTGTTTCTCGAGGTTTTTGGGAAGCTTCTCAGTACGCGAGGTTATCAGGGGGACGAAGGCTGCGACGCCGAGTTCGACAGCCTTTTGAATACAAAGATCGGTCTTGTCGCCTTTCATCAACGCGGCGGCGAGCGAAATTGTCAGTGGCGATTCAGGAGCCGAAGGTTCGGCTCGCTGAAGCATCTCTAGGGCTGCTATTCTTTTTGCCGCGGATGCCACGCGGCAACGAAATTCCCTGCCTTCGCCGTCGAACAGATCAACCTCATCGTCCACTTTCAAACGCAGTACGCTGAAGAGGTGATGACTCTCGTGCTCGTCTAGATGGACCATGTTGCCCTCAAACGAATCGGGCGATGCGTAAAAACGTCGCATATTCCTATTCGGCTTCGCCGAGCCTTCCGAAAAGTTCGCGAAACTCTGCCGATCCTAGCCGCAGCAACACCCAATCCTCGAAGGCGTCAGGCGTTTGCAGCCATACGGTCAGCCAACGTGCGATCTCATTATAGGAGTGCCGCTCAACGTCCGCCAGAGCTTCGTCCTCTGAAAGTTCCAACGAACGTTTCTTGGCATCGAGTGCGATCTGCCGAGAGTGACGCAGGCCGTTCTTATCGCCGATCTGCTTGTAGCGCCGCCGCATATTCTCCAGATTTCGAATTGATGAAAGCGAGCCTCTAAGCGTCTCAAATTTGCCGACACCGCGCTCTTCTGCGGCTTGGGGCTGTTGCGTGAAACGCTTGACGTAAAGCGACATTATCTCAGGATGCCGAAGTTCGGCTCCTTCGTCGGCTAGTTTGCGGGCCGTGATCATAGGTGAATCGACCGCAAATTCGCCGAATATCTCTTTCAAGACCGATTCGATCTGAAGTATCTCCTTGGCTCCGACGCTCTCGCAGTCCAAATATTCCCAAACCTCGATGATAAGTTCATCTTTTGTCCGGGCGTTCCAATTTTGAATTGAATCCTGATCAGTCACGTGCCGCATTGATCTTTGAGAGAAGTTCGGTCGTTGAGTGGTCCTTCGGGTCGCCTACTATCACTACTCTTCCTCCTATCTCAGCAACTATCTCTGCTTCAGGAACGGATTCAGCCGTATAGTCGGTTCCTTTTGCATGCATATCCGGTCGAATCGCCCTCAGCAGCTTCTCGACCGTAGGTTCGTCGAATATCGTTACCGCATCGACGCATTTCAATGCCGCAACCATTTCGGCACGTTCATTTTCGGGCATGATCGGCCTGCCCTCACCTTTCAGCAGCGCAGTTTGGCGGTCTGAGTTGATCCCGACTATCAACAGGTCGCCTTTATCTTTCGCACCTTGGAGATATCGGATGTGTCCAACGTGAAAAAGGTCAAAGCAGCCATTTGCGAGAACCACAGACCTGCCATCACTACGGGCTCGCTGAGCGATCGCGACAGCATCGTCAATGTTGACTATCGGGGCTGAATAGTTCGGCATACACTTAGGCGGCATCGATAATTGGACCCGATCTGCCTTGAACAGCATCATAAAGCTCGCCGGCGGGAACCGCCGCGGTCCCGCGTTTCATGACAGCGAGCCCGCCGCAAATATTGGCCAATCTAGCGGCCTCTTCGAAAGATGCCCCTGACGCGAGGGCGAGCGTATAGGCAGCTATCACGGTGTCACCTGCACCGGTCACGTCGACAGGTTCAGTTGGCCCGAAGGCAGATATCGTGATGGGCTCACCGCCGGTCTGATACAGCGACATGCCTCGGTTGCCGTTCGTCAGGAGCAGTGCCTGAAGCCCGAGACGTTCGCGAAGTTCCTGACAATCTTCAGATGTGAAATCATCGCCGAGGATCTCGGCGACCTCTTCACGATTCGGAGTTGCTGACAGGGCTCCCGAAAATGCGGTCAGGTTGTGCCGGGAATCCACGGTCAACGGTATCGAGCGTTCGCCCGCAAGGTCGCGGATCTCGGAAAAAAGCTCCGCGCTGACGGTGCCATAGCCATAATCTGACACTATCACGGCGTCCGCTTCGCTTAAGGCATTGACGGTCCTGGTAGACAGCAGCTTGTGGCCGAGCTCGGAACGCGGCCCATTGTTAAGATAATCGATACGGATGACCTGTTGCCGCGAAGCGTACTGATGTCCGGCGATCACCCGTACTTTTGTTACCGTCGTTTCGCCTTCGTTTGCAACGATGCCTTCAGTTGAAACGCCCGCGGACGACAATGCTGAAGTAAGGCTGCGCCCGTTTTCATCTGTCCCTATCAAACACAGCATTGATGCGTGCCCGCCGAGTGACGCGACATTTGCCGCAACATTTCCGGCCCCTCCGGGAACGGTCACGGTCAGCTCATGGTTCATTATAAAAACCGGAGCTTCGCGGGAAACACGGGCGATGCGGCCCGTGAGGAACTGATCAGCTACGGCGTCGCCTACGATGGCGACTCGGAGTTTTGAGAATCTGTTGATGAAATTTTCGAGGTCTTTCGACATTTGAATGAAAAAACGGTTGGGGCTTTTTATGCCCCAACCATTTCAACAAAAGCGTCAGCAAAAAATCAATGTGTGTCGTAACTTGCAACGGGATAGTCGTTCGGCGATCCCCAAGCGACCACATTGAAAGCATTGTTAATGCTGCTTCGGTACCAGAACTGACCTGTAGTGTCACGCCAGATCGCTATATCTGTCTTACCGTCACCGTCATAGTCAGCCTGAGCGTTAAGGTCAGTGCCGGTGTCGCCAAAAGAGACCCCGATCGGAACGTTGTCCGAACTGCGAATTATGTACCAGATGAGCGGCGAATTTGTTGTAGAGCCTTCGCGTACAACAGCGAAATCGGTCTTGCCGTCGCCGTCATAGTCGCCGGGTACGACAAGGTCGTTGCCCCATCCCCACGAAACGACGCTTACATTGAAAGTGCCGTTGGTCAGTACATAGAATACTGCGGGACTGGTCGGTGTCGGGCCCGGCCGCTGCACGCAAAAGTCGAATTTCCCGTCGCCATCGTAGTCGCCAGGTGCCGTGAAGTCTGTCGAAAGTCCCCAAGATGCGACCTGAACCTGGCTGTCCGAACTTCGGAGGATATACCAAACCATCGAGCCGCCTGTACGGCGTACAACAGCGTAATCGGTCCTGCCGTCACCATCGTAGTCGCGGGCCACAGGTTCATCACCGGAAATTCCCCATGACGCGATGCTGACCGTACCGTTCGAACTGTTAATGATAAAGAAGAGGCCATTGGTATCTCGCCAAACAGCTAAATCACCTCTGCCATCGCCGTCATAGTCGCCGGGGACCATAAAATCCTCAGCAGCAAGACCCCAGCCATCTATCGCTACACTGCCGCCGCTACGTAGTGAATACCAAGCATTGTTGCTCGGTCTGAAGATCACAAAATCGGCCCTGCCGTCACCATCGTAATCCAGAGCTTTGCGTAGGCTAAGCTGCGATAATACCGGCACTGCCATAAATAGAGCTACAAGCGCTATAACAGAGTACCTACCAAAACGAATCAAATTTGCTTTCATTTCTTACTTCCTAGATTAATCGTTCGCCGATCGAGAAGGCAGCAGCCAAGCGATAAAAGACGATATCGAATGTTAGCATTCTTTCTCTACGGTTTGCAACAAAATTGAACCCTGCACCTACCGTTCAAGCATTTCCATGTTTAACAGTGTCGCCGAGCTCGTCTTCAGTAACAGATTAGACGGTTTTTTGAGCAAAAAAGTCTATTCCCTGCACCTATTTACTACGTTTTTGAGAAACCGTGAAGGTTCCACTGCCTATCTTTATCACAGCCGATCGATTTATGGTCGGATTGACGCCCACACGAAATTTTATGGTTGAACTCCCCGATTCCGTACTTTCAGAGGTAATATGCACCCACTTCGTTCCGGATCTGACGGAATAATCACAAAACTGCGGCGCGGTGACGCTCATCTCGTACCAACCACCTTTGGTCGGAACGACGATCTCGGCGCTGTTCGGTTGAAAAGTGCAAACGACCGGTTCATTCAGGGCGCGGCTGACATTCAAACGTCCTCCGGATCGGTTGAAACCCGTGAAAGCCGGCAACTGATCGACCGTCTTCATTAATGTGGCTTTGAGAGATAGTGCAGAAAGAGACGGATCGAATGCTGCAAGTAATGCCGCTGCTCCCGCAGCATGAGGCGTTGACATTGAAGTACCGCTTTTTGTGCCGTAACTGCTGTTTGATGTGTGAACAGTGCTGTATATCAGCGAGCCCGGAGCTGCGAGGTCGACCGAATTCGCACCGAAATTGTACCTTCGATTATCGTCCTGGTCGGAGCCGCCGACGGCCAGAATGCTCGGACTGTCATAGCTCGCGGGGAAAAAAGGTATTCCGTCGTTGTTCGTCCCGCTGTTCCCGGCAGCAAATACATTAAGGATGTCTGCGTCTCCCATAGCATCGATAGCATCTTTGGTCGCTTGGTCGTAGCCGCACGCCTCGTCGCAGCCGCCGTATGAATTGTTCGTCACGCGTATGTTCACGCCGCGAAGTTTCATCATCCGCACATAGTTGTAGGCGTTGATCAGCATCGCCGACGTAGTTCCGCTGCCGGTCGAATTGTAGATCTTGATCGGCATTATCTTTACGTTCCAGTTGACGCCCACTATGCCGATCGCGTTGTTGCCGACCGCACCGATGGTACCGCCGACGTGCGTCCCGTGGCTGTTCTCGTCGGAAGGGTCGTTGTCGTCAAAAAAGAAATCCCAGCCGTTCACATCATCAACGAATCCGTTGCCGTCATCATCAACTCCGTTCCCGGGGATCTCGCCGGGATTCACCCAGATGTTTGCTGCAAGGTCCTCGTGCGTTAGACGCATGCCGGTGTCGATATTCGCTACCACGACCGTAGAACTGCCGGTCGTCAGATCCCAAGCAGCAGGAGCGGCGATCTTTGTAAGCCCGTATAGGCCGGAATGGCTGAATTGCGGATCGTTTGGGATGAGCTGCGGATAATAGTAGAAATTCGGCTGTGCGGCGATGACGTGAACTGAACGGGCATATGTCTTTACGGCGTCCTCGATCGATGTGCCTGGTGCCAGTTTCAACCGCATCCAGCCAAGGTCGCTGAAGGTTTCCGCAACGGAAGCTCCGTGCCGCCTGTTCAACTGTTTGACGGCATCGTTTATCGACAGATCCGCGAGCTTGACCAGTATCTCGTCAGATGCAAAAGCAGGCCGAATCAGAGTTTGTGAACGGGAATCCGGCGCCCCAAATAAGAGAGCGGTGATTACGATAAAGAGGGCGAAAGAACTTGAAAGTCTGCCCGGCATAAATAAACGGTGGGGCAAATTAGAGGGGAAGTTATGAAAATTAAGTGGGGCGGCTAGAGGGATTCGAACCCTCGACATCCTGAACCACAATCAGGCGCTCTAACCGCTGAACTATAGCCGCCACATTATCAATCGAGGTTTGGCCTCGGTTCGATCCTCGCCCCCGGCAGGACTCGAACCTGCGACCCACAGCTTAGAAGGCTGTTGCTCTATCCAGCTGAGCTACGGGAGCACAACAAAAAGCAACTTTTCATGTTATCGACTGAGGGCGGATTAGTCAAACATTTTCGCAAAGTAGATCGCGATCGCCGCGATAAGGCCGAGAGCAAGCGGCCACGAGTTCAACAACAGCATCCAAGCTGCCTCTCGCCGAAACGTGAATCCGAAAAAGCCCATTCACGCCCCTTCAATGAGCCGGAGCATTAGACCAAAGACCTCGTCGAGGCCGAGATCGCTGGTGTCTATCTCGATCGCACCATCGGCTCTGACGAGCGGCGAATCTTTTCGCGTGCTGTCGCGACGGTCGCGTTCGCTGATCTCTGCCAGTGTCTTCTCGTATGTCGTCTCGCGGCCTTTGGCGTTGTCTTCTTCAAAACGGCGTCGTGCGCGTGCTTCTGTTTTCGCCGTCAGGAAAAATTTAACGTCCGCATTCGGAAATACCACGCTGCCGATGTCGCGGCCTTCGAGTACGCAGCCGTTCGGAGCAGATTCGCCGATCGAACGCTGGAGTTCGACCATGCGTTGGCGGACGCCGGAGATCGTTGAAACAACGGAAGCCGCTTGTGCCGCCTCGGGAGTTCGGATCGCTGCTGAGACGTCTTCGCCGTTCAGTGAAACGCGTAAACTGTCAGGTTCACCCTCAAGTTCGATGTGGGCTTCACTTACCACAGCGACAACGCGATCCTGAGCATCTAATGATACTCCGGCTTTGGCCGCTGCCAATGCTGCCGCACGATACATCGCACCGGTATCCAGATACAAGAGCCCCAACCGTTTAGCGAGCATTTTGCCGAGTGTGGATTTGCCCGCTCCGCTGGGGCCGTCAATGGCGATTATCATTTTCTAAAAACCTGAACAGCTCGGTCCGGATAATCCGAAATTATGCCGTCGATGTCGAATTTTGCCATTTTTTCAAGATCGGCGATCTCGTTGACCGTCCAAGGAACGATACGCATGCCTTTTTCACGGCAGAAACGGATCAACTCTTCATTTACGAGCGAAAAATTGGGACTGTATGTATTCGGCGTGAATCCCAATTTGTCGAGATTCGCCTGCGGCGGCCCGGCGGCGGAAACGAGCAGTGCGAGCGGCATGTTAGGAGCGATCTCCTTGACCGCCTGTAATGCGCGAACGTCAAACGATTGAATTATCGAGCGTCCGTCTATCTTTTGTTTCGTGATGACATCAACCACGAGTTTTGCAAATTCTGCCGGTTCGGGATGGAAAAGACGATCACCCTTTGGATCAGATTTGATCTCGATGCTGTAGCTCACGGGCGGCAACTTCTTGCTCTTAGCGTGTGATTCCGCTTTTTTGATCACATCCTCCAGTAGCGGTTTTACAGCCTTTTCCTTGCGTTGCTGCGGAAACTCAGCGTTGCCTATGCTGCCGACGTCGTACCGCACGACCTGCGAATACTTCATCTGATAGATGATATGCTCGCGCTCTATTTCTTTCGGTATCCTCTGGCCCGTCGGGTCGAGTGAGATGGCACTTGAAAACCATGGCTCGTGCGAAACAACGACCTTTTTGTCGCTCGAGATCACAACGTCCATTTCCAATGTGTCCGCACCCTGATCGAGTGCGAGTAGGAACGACGGTATCGTATTCTCAGGCAGATGGCCGCGAGCACCGCGGTGACCCTCGATCGAAACCTTGCGCTGGGTCTCTGCGGATGCATTTTCTGCGACAGGAAAGCCTAGGAGCGAAAAAAGCAAGAGCGCCGATAGTATCTTCATTTTATATTCCCGACGGCTGTTATACCGCCGCCTTTTTCATTGAATTCAATGTTTTGTCGATATCTGTTCCCGAAACATCGCAATGGGTGACCATTCTGATCCTGCGGCCGAACGGAATTGCCAAAATATCATCATTTCGCAGCGCACCGCATATCGACTCCGCCGGCTTTCCGGTCCCCGCGACATCGAAAATAACGATGTTTGTTACCACACTTTCGACGTCAATATCAATTCCGGGAATCTCTGCAAGCCCGAGAGCAAGCCGTCTTGCGTTTTCGTGATCCGCATGCAAACGCTTTGGCGACTCTTCCAGCGCAATGAGTCCGGCTGCCGCCAAAATACCGACCTGCCGCATACCGCCGCCAAGACGCTTTCGCCAGGTTCTTGCTTCGGTGATAAATTCTTTCGAGCCCAGCAGGATCGATCCCGACGGAGCGCCGAGGCCTTTTGACAGGCAGAACTGAACGCTGTCGCAGCCGCGTGTAAGGTTAACGACCGAGTCGTTCAGTGCGATCGATGCGTTGAATATCCGTGCTCCGTCCATGTGGACAGGAATTTTGATATCGTGTGCCCGGCCGCAAATTTCGGCGCAATGTTCCGAAGTCATCACGCTTCCGCCTGCGAAATTGTGCGTGTTCTCGAGGCAAATAAGACCAGTCGGGCACGAATAATACGGTTGGCCAACGTGGAGAGCCGTCGCGATCTCGTCCCACGTCAGATGCCCGCTGCCGTTACCGCTGCGCACCGTTCGCAGCATCACGCCCGAAATCACCGCGGGCGTGCCCATCTCGTAGTTGAATATGTGGCCGCGTTCCTCGATTATGACCTCGTCGCCGGGTTTTGTGTGAAGCTTTACAGCGATCTGATTGCCCATAGAACCCGTCGGGACGAACAACGCGGCTTCCTTTTCAAAAACTTCAGCGGCGCGTTCCTGCAAACGGTTAACGGTCGGATCCTCACCGTAAACGTCATCGCCGACCTCAGCCGCGGCCATCGCCCGCCGCATCGCCTCGGTCGGCTTTGTAACAGTATCGCTGCGAAGGTCTATCACTTTTTGATCGAATCCCAGAACTGCTGTGTCTGTTCGACGTAGTTGGCGTTGTTGGCCTCCTTTGCCCAGGCGTTTGCTTCAGCTATCACCTTCAATGCTTCGTCTTTCTTGCCCGCTTTGTGCAGGATGCGTGCACGCAGCAGTCCGAATCGCGAATTTTTCGGGCTCTTTTCGAGGGAGCTCATGATCCAGCGGTGGGCCCGATCGAGGTCTTTGTCATTATGAAAATTGTACTCGGCGGCGAGGAAGTAGTTCATCGCGCTCATCCCGCCTTCGGCTTTCTCGAGCTCAGCGATCTGCTGGCTTATACGCGAATCGACATCAAATTCGATCTTGAATTTGACCTCGGTATTCTCCCAAGAAAGAGCCAAGTTTGCTGAATTTGTCGTTATGTCCGTGAACGCAATGGTAAAGGTTTCTACAAATCCAGCGGTTTTAGCCGGTTTTACCTTGAATCGAAAAACATCCTCTTCCTGCTTGTAAACATCGCCTGCCAATGAGCGGTGACGCAGGTTGGAGTGAATTATCATTGTCCACTCTGTCTCGCCGGGGATGGAGTAAAGAGCGTAGGTTCCTGCCTTCAGAGGATTTCCTGCGATCTTGACTTCCTCGGTGAACGTCAGTTTGGTCGATGCGTTCGCTCCCGTCCGCCAGATCTCGCCGAACGGCACGAGTTCGCCAAAGACCTTGCGTCCCTTGGCACTCGGACGTGCGTAGCTGAGTTTCACTTGTGTTAGAGCCACTTCCTGACTGATCTCAGCCAGTGGGCTCAGAACCGGAACTTTCAGGCTTGGTGCCTGCTGGCCTTGGCCAAATGCAAAAGTAGACAGTAAGAGAGCAAAAACCAACGATAAGCTAAATTTCATAATTTCCTTATTTACCTTCTTAAAAACGCAAGAATCCCGATCGAGCGGCATCAACGATGGTCTATCTCGATCTCCGATATTTTCTTCACTCGATTCGCGTGGCGGCCGCCTTCAAAATCGGTCGTGAACCACGCCTTTACGATATCGGGGATCGTGCCCTTAGGCGTTGTTCTGGCACCGATCGCGAGTATGTTTGCATCGTTGTGCAGACGTGCCAATTGCGCGGTTTCTTCATTCCACGCTACGGCCGCGCGAATTCCTCGGACCTTGTTCGCAGAGATCGCCATACCCGTACCGGAACCGCAGACGAGGATTCCCTCATCGAAATCGCCGCGTGCGACCGATTCGGCGACCTTTCGTGCAAAATCAGGATAGTCAACGGAATCGGGCGAATTCGTTCCCATATCCATGTACTCGACACCCAGCTCATCGAGAACATTCTTGATGTTCTCCTTCTCCTCGTAGCCGGCATGGTCGGCGGCGATCGCAACTTTCATAAACATAATTTTACGCGAGTATCAGTCCCAGACAAAAGGCGGCTTTCGTTTCGGAAAAAGCGGTTTGGTCTGAGCTTAGAGGCGGGAATATAATCTCACTATCAATGGATAGTGGTCGCAAAGTCTTACTGTTGACGCTTCTGGTGCTCCTGACGGCGTCCGGCAGCGTGTTCCCGCAGGAATATCTGCCTGAGCTTGTGAGGCGTATCAAGCCTTCAGCTGTTGCGATCGAGACTTACGACAGCCGCGATACGTCGCTGTCACGCGGCAGCGGATTTTTTGTCGCGCCCGACCGTGTAATAACGAATCGTCATGTCATCGACCGTGCGGCAAGGGCCGAGGTGCATCTGCAGAACGGTAGAAAGTTCCCGGTTCGCGGCGTTTTGGCAGTTGACGGTGAGGGCGACCTAGCTCTGCTGCGTGTCGAAGTGCCGCGGGATATGGCGATACCGCTGCCGATCATAATGTCGGTTCCGCAGGAAGGGCAGTCGATCGTCGTGGTTGGAAATCCGCTCGGTTTGGAAGGCAGCGTCTCGAACGGCATCGTTTCCGCAGTTCGTGAAATTGCAGGATATGGCCGCATCATTCAGATCACGGCGCCGATCAGCCCCGGTTCTTCGGGCTCGCCGGTCGTAAATATGATGGGGCAGGTCATCGGCGTGGCAACACTGCAGGCTGCCGAGGGACAGAGTCTGAATTTCGCCGTGCCGTCCGAACGAATTTTTCAAATGCGTGTCGGCGAGGTGCAGTCGTTCGCATCGCTGGCCGCAGAAACGCAGCGGAACAAGCGGTCGGCGGCAGAGCGGTCATATTCCCAAGGACTCGCACAGCTATCGCGCGACGATTACGCGAGGGCATTGCCGTTCTTTGAAAAGGCTGCCGAGATCGACCCGAACTATGCTGAGGCGTGGTATCAGGCCGGGTTTTGCTACGGCATTTTGGGGCGTCATGCGGATTCGCTGAGGGCTTCAAAACAGGCTGCTCGATTGCGTCCCGATTGGGCCGCGGCGTATGTGAATATCGGCGCATCGAGCTTTGCACTCGGGCAGTTTCGCGAAGCGGCGGACGCCTATCGTCAGGCCTTGCGTTATGACGAGGATAATTACGAGATACATTTTTCGCTTGGGCTTACATTTGGAAAGCTAAATCGCGCGGATGAGGAGATACTCTCATACAGACGTGCCATCGCCCTAAAACCGGATCACGCCGCGGCGTTGGAAAAGCTGGGCTCGGCGCTGTTTCAAAAGAGACGGTTTGCTGAGGCTGCGGCTGTTTACGAGGAGTTGAGGGCCTACAAGCCGGATGCCCGCACCTACAATTCGATAGGCGAATGTTATTTTGAGCTGAATCGTTTCGACGAGAGCATTGATGCTTTCAACGCGGCTCTCGGATATTTCTCCAACTTTGATCAGGCGCGATTTAATCTTGGCCGTGCCTATCTTAAGACCGGAAATCGTGAAATGGCGCTGGCCCAGTACGACATTCTGAAAAACTCGAGTTCCGAATGGGCGGACAGGTTATACGTTCTGCTGAATCCATGATCGTAATTTAACAATTGAAAATGGGAGAAAATCATATGAACAAGTTATTCACAATGGTGATCGCTTTATCTGCGGCAATATTTGCAGCCGCATGCGGAGGCGATACCGGAAATACCTCAAATAACGGTGCAAACAAGCCGGCGGCCAATGCGAAAACATCCGCAAATGCGGCAAAGCCCGCTGAGGAAGATCGCATCAAGTCGATATTTGCAATGAAGGGCGAGCGCATGCCCGATGACAAAAAGCTGGCGGAACAGAAGCGGGAGTTCGTGAACACGATCCATCTTTATTTGAAGCGAACTCCTGAAAATCTCAATTTCAACTGGGAAGAGCGATTCAAGAATCCGCTTGAGCAGAAGCTGGAAGAAGGTGAGCATACACTGTTCATCACTCTTGCGTCGGCAGCGGGTAAGAAATTGGAGCCCGGCGATTACGTTGCGACCGAGGACGAAGATGCAGCGGACAAGGCACCGAAAGACAAGACGCTTGCGATCATCACCATAATTCGTCCCGATGGAGCGAAACGCCTGAAGGGCAATGTTAAGGTAACGAGTGTCGATCCGATCATTTCGTATTCCTTCAATGAAAAGCCCGATGCACCCGGTTTGACGTCGATGGCATACGGAGCACCGTTCAAGAATTAGTGCGAAAACTTACTTTGCGAACAAGGCTGTCGGCATCGGCAGCCTTTTTTCGACGAAACTGTTAGCAACGGAAACGCGAAAGTTATAGAGTTGGTGAATATGGAATTGACCGTCGCCATTACGGGTGCTTCCGGCACGATATATGCGAAACGAACGCTGCAGCTTCTTGCTGAAAGCGGCGAGGTCGAGCAGATCAATCTGATCATGTCAGGCACTGCGGCGATAGTGGCACAGGTTGAGCTTAGCGTAAATTTGAAGGAGCCGACGGCGGAGAAATTCAATGAGTGGTTAGGGCTCGATGCCGGTTCCAAGCTGATACGCTTCTGGCGGCTCGATAACCTCGCGGCAAAGCCGTCGTCCGGTTCTCACAAGCAGGACGGCATGATCATTGTGCCGTGTTCGATGGGCACGCTTGGCGCGATAGCGAGCGGTGCAGGGACGAATCTGATCCATCGTGCTGCGGACGTTTGTTTGAAAGAAGGCCGCAAACTTATCATCGTCCCGCGCGAAACGCCTTATAACGCGATCCATTTGGAAAATATGCTGAGGCTGTCGCACGCGGGTGCCAGTATATTGCCCGCGAGTCCCGGATTTTACCATCGGCCGAAAAGTATCGAAGAACTTGTCGATCATCTTTGCTATCGAATTCTCGACCAGTTCGGGATATCGCACTCACGGAAAACACAATGGACGGGTGAAGAGGTAAGTGACGAGTGACGAGTGACGAGTGGAGAGAAAAAGGTAGAGAAACGGTATGAAAGCGTTAAGAGTTGCCGGTCTTTTAGTATTGTTCAGCGTTTGCGGTCTTACGCTTCTCGCACAAGAGCGATTTGTGCGGCCTGTAGACGAAGCGTCGAAAGATGCGTCGTTCCTTGCGTTTCGCAACAGGCTGATCACGGCGGTCGATAAGAAGGACGCCAGGTATATCTATTCGATAGTCGATCCTCGAATTCAGCTCAGCTTCGGCGGTGATGCGGGCTTGGCAACATTCAAGCGGACATGGAAATTGGAGAGCGCGAACAGTGAGTTCTGGAAAGAATTCGGGCTAGTTATCAAGAACGGCGGCAAGTTCATAAATCAGCCGAATGCTCCAAAACAATTCGCTGCTCCATATACATTCTCAGCATGGCCGGATGAAGTGGACGCGTTCGAATATCAAGCGATATTTGGCTTCGACGTTAATCTTCGTGAACGACCGACCACAGATTCACGGGTCATCGACAAACTTTCGTACAACATGGTCAAAGTTGACGGACAGAGGTCGATCACCAAGAAGAGCGGTAGATTTGCTTGGTATTACGTCGAAACGCTCGGCGGGAAGAAAGGCTTCGTCAGTGCCGATTACATACGCAGCCCGATAGACCTGCGTGCCGGATTTGAGAAAAAACGCGGTGCGTGGCGAATGATCTTTTTTATTGCGGGCGATTAGGTGTGATTTTGGACCCGACACAAAGGTTTTCGGACCGTGTAGATGACTATGTAAAATACCGCCCTTCGTATCCGGTAGGCGCGATAGAGGCGATCATTCGCGAAGCCGGCCTGTCTGCGGTTTCGACGATCGCGGACATCGGATGCGGCACGGGCATCTCATCGCGGCCTTTCCTCGAACGCGGCATCCGTGTCATCGGCATCGAACCCAATGACGCAATGCGTGCTGCAGCGAAGGAATATTTGGCGGGCTTTGACAATTTTTCGACTACGGCGGCGGCAGCCGAGAAAACCGGACTAAGTAATGATTCCGTTGATGCTGTCATCGCAGCACAGGCGTTCCATTGGTTCGATCAGGCGAAAACGCTTAAGGAATTTCGCCGGATCCTGCGTCCCGGCGGAAGCATTGTGCTGATGTGGAACGAGCGGCTGCTCGATGCGACCGAGTTTTTGCGGGAATACGAAGGACTGCTTCTGAGATATGCTACCGATTACAGCGAGATCCGGCACGACAAGTTTGGCCCCGACGCCGTGGGCAAATTTTTCGACGCGCCTTTTGAGCTGTTCGAATTCAAGAACATTCAATCGCTCGATCTGGAAGGCGTCATCGGCAGGGTCAGGTCGTCATCATATATGCCGGCCGCTGATTCACCGGTTTATGGCGAATTGATCGATAGCCTGCAGGCGTTGTTTGCCAAACACGCCGAAAACGATAGAATTGAGATTTTCTACGACACCCGCGTTTATATTTCGCGGCTATGATTTATGTCTTCAAACGATAACGACACTCCCGAATTGCGTACCATCACTCTGGCCCATTCACCCGATTCTGACGACGCTTTCATGTTCTACGGGCTGGCGACCAACAAGCTCGAGACCGAAGGACTCAAATTTGAGCACACTCTCAAAGACATCCAATCATTAAACGAAGATGCAAAGAACGGCGTGTTTGATGTAACTGCTATCTCGTTCCATGCCTACTCATATGTTGCAGATAAGTATGCATTATTGCCGCACGGTGCAAGCATCGGTGATAAGTACGGTCCGATCGTGGTTGCACGCGAACCGAAATCCGCAGATGAGATCGGTTCGTTGAAGATCGCTGTTCCCGGCGAAATGACGAGTGCGTATCTGGCTCTGAGGATCTTCAATAGGGATTTTGAGCATATCGTTGTACCGTTCGATGAGATCATCGATGCCGTACAGCACGGCCTTGCCGATGCAGGGCTGCTGATCCACGAGGGACAGCTTTTCTATCATCAGAAAGGACTTCACAAGGTGATAGACCTCGGCGAATGGTGGTTCGAGAAAACAGGATTGCCGCTGCCGATGGGCGGAAATGTGATCCGCCGCGACCTCGGACCGGAGTTGATGGAACAGGTGTCCAAGCACCTACACCGTTCGATCGTATATTCGATGGAGAACCGCGAAGATGCACTCTCCTACGCTATGCAGTTCGCTCGCGATATGCAGCCGGAACTTGCCGACCGATTTGTCGCGATGTGGGTCAACGACCTTACCTTGGACTACGGCGACCGCGGGAGGGAAGCCGTGAAACTGCTTCTCGACGAAGGCCACAAGGCAGGCATCATCCCGCACAAGGTGGATGTTGAGTTCGTCGGTTGATCCCGGGCTTTTCGGAAACCAATATTGCGGGTACGGCGTATCAGCAATACTGACCATCTAAAATGTCGAGGAGTTTCGCCGCAATGAAAAAATTCATGATCACTTTTTTGGCCGCCGTATTTGCCGCGGCCATTTCTATTTCCGCACAGCAAGATATGAAGCCACCGGTACCTAAAAAAGTTCCCAGCGTTCTGAAGATCCATGGTTATGAGATCGTGGATAACTACGCCTGGATGCGAGATCGAAACGACAAGAAAGATCCCGAGATAATCAAATATCTCGAGGACGAGAATGCCTATACCGAACACCATATGGGCAAACACAAAGGTTTCGTCGACTCGTTGTACAAAGAAATGCTCGGCCGCATCAAGCAGACCGACCTGAGCGTTCCCTACAAGAAAGGGAACTATTGGTATTTCACTAAGGTCGAGGAAGGAAAGCAATATCCGACATATCTTCGAAGCCGGACATCGGACGGTGCAAACCCGGAGATCCTGCTTGACCAGAACAAAATGGCCGAAGGCTTTCAGTATTTTGCTATCTCGATCTTTGAACCAAGCGACGACGGCAATCTGCTTGCGTTTGCAACCGATACCACCGGCTACAGGCAGTATTTGCTGCAGGTGAAGGACCTGCGAACCGGTGAGATACTTTCGGACACGATAGAGCGCGTAACGTCGGCCGAATGGTCGCCCGACGGGAAATACCTTTTTGTGGGACAGGAAGATGAGGTCTCCAAGCGTTCTGACAAGATCTGGCGGCACGAACTCGGCACCAAGAACACAGAGCTTATTTTTGAGGAGAAGGACGTTTATTTTAATTCAGGCGTCGGACGCTCACGCGACGGGCAGATGTATTTCATTGCATCGTATGCGAAGACCTCCACTGAATATCGTTATTTGCCGGCTAATGCCGTGAAGAACGGAAAGTTCAGCGTGCTGGCTCCCCGCCGCGAAGGCCACGAGTATTACGCTGATTTTGACCGCGGCGAGTTCTACATCCGCACGAACAAGGATGCCGAGAATTTCAAGGTCATGAGTGTTTCGCAGAAAGATCCGAACGAGAGGTATTGGAAGGCCTTCATTCCTTACAACCCGAGGGTGAAGATCGATGGGATCGACTTCTTCAAAGACTACGCAGTTGTTTCTGAGCTTGAGAACGGACTTGAATACCTCCGCGTGATGGACAGACGAACGCGTAGGGCTCCAATGCGAATACCGACCGACGAGAGCGTTTACACGATGGGGCTTGGGTACAATCCCGAATACGATACGCTCGTCGTGCGTTACGGCTATTCTTCGATGATCACGCCTAATTCGACCTATGAATTTGATTTCGCATCCCGCAAGTCGAAGCTGATCAAGCAGCAGGAAATACCGAGCGGCTACGACCGTTCAAAATATGAGACGGTTCGCGTTTGGGCCGATGCGCGGGACGGCGTGAAGGTGCCGGTTTCCGTAATGATGAAAAAGGGAACTAAGCTCGACGGTAAGTCGCCGATGCTGTTGTACGCATACGGTTCTTACGGATATTCGATGACGCCGAACTTCTCAACGAACAGGCTGTCACTTGTCGATCGGGGAATGATCTACGCTATCGCACATATACGCGGCGGCAGCGAGCTCGGCGAGCAATGGCGTCAGGACGGTCGTATGTTCAAGAAGATGAACACGTTCAATGATTTCGTTGATTGTTCAAAGTGGCTCATCAAGAACAAATATACCTCCGCAGACAGGCTTGTCATCCAAGGCGGATCGGCCGGCGGCCTGCTGATGGGTGCCGTAATGAATCAGGCACCGGAGCTCTACAAGGCCGCGATCGTGCAGGTTCCTTTCGTTGATGTCATGAACACAATGATAGACGATACGCTGCCGCTCACCACGGAAGAGTGGGTCGAATGGGGCAATCCTCGGGACGATAAAAAGGCGTGGGACTATATGTTCAGCTATTCGCCTTATGATCAGATAAAGAAGATGGCATATCCGAATATGCTGGTTGATATCTCGCTGAATGACAGCCAGGTGCCGTATTGGGAAGGTGCGAAATATGCTGCAAAGATCCGCGAGTATAAGACCAATGACAGCGTCGTTCTGCTGCGCACAAATATGGGCGCGGGCCACGGCGGTTCGTCGGGACGCTACGATCGCCTGAAAGAGATCGCATTTGAGTATGCCTATGCATTGACTCAGGTCGGGTTTGAGAAATAGCAGAAGCGATCATTTGAATATCACAGGGGCGGCCCAAGGCCGCCCATTTTTATTGCCAAATAGAAATTTTTAAAAAAGAAAAGATTTTTGTTGGAAAAACAAAAAGTTTTAACTATAATGACAGTTGCCGATCATTTATCGGCTCTCATCTTCTTTAGCCTAACCAAATAGAATCCTCCCAACAGCGGGGCCCGTCCTAGAAGAAAATCGGCTGATGCTGACGAACGACAAAGCAGTAAACATATTTATCGCCGCCGCGACGCCTTTTGCATTGGCGGCGGTGATCTACTCGATCCTAAGCATCACCCCCGCGGATATCGACAGTGGTGTAATCACGCTGACAGCGTTGACCATCTTCTGCAGCATTTACCTCAGGATCCAGCTTCCTCGGGTCAATATTCATTTAACGATCTCTGACGGGTTGATCATCCTATCTCTGCTGCTTTATGGCGGCGGCGTTACTGTATTTCTTGCGATGATCGAAACGCTTTTCGCTTCCGTTAATTTGAAGCGTAATGGCGTTGCGATAAGACCCCGCACCATTTTGGTGAATGTATATTTTGCTGCTATCGCGGTCTTTGCCGCTTCCCAGGCTGTAACATATGTTTTCGGTTCGACGGAACTTATCATGCAGCGTGGTGAGTTCACTAGTTTCGTATGGCTGCTCGGCGTAATGGCCTTGGTGCTGTTCGCGGTCAACTCCTTCTTGGTTGCGGTCTATACCGCGCTGAAAAAAGAACAGAGATTTTGGAAAGTCTGGACGGAAAACTGCTTTGATGCGGTACTGATGTATGTTACCGGTGCACTTGTCGCCGGTATCATAGTCAAGGCTCTCGAGCACATGAACATATATTTGTTCGCGGCCGTCGTCGCAGTATTCGGCATCATCTATCTGACGTTCCGGCGATTTGTAGAGGACCTGAAAAAGACCGTCGAGATCGCCCGCGAGGCCGAACGCGAACGAGCAGAACAGGCGGAATCGCATGTGCAGGAGCTACAGCACTACGTCGAGGAACTGGAACGCAGCGGAGCGGCTCTGCAGGAAAGCCATGAAAATTTCCGCCACGCGGCCTTTCATGATGCCTTGACCGGACTTCCAAACAGAAACTTCTTCATTGAGGCCTTAAAGGAACTCTTGGTCCAGAGCAGGGAGCACGCAGAGTGCAATTTCGCAGTACTTTTTCTTGACCTCCGAAGTTTCAAGACCATTAATGACAGTCTCGGCCATTCATTAGGCGACCGGCTCATCAAGAATGTTGCAAAACGCTTGTCCGGCCTCATTAGAGAAGATGATATGGTAGGGCGGTTCGGCGGAGATAAATTCGGAATTATCTTGAAAGACCTTCTCAGCCGCGATGAGGCAACCGCCTTTGCCGACCGTTTGGCGAAACGTATCGCAGAGCCGTACACGCTTGACGGCCGGCAGGTGTTTACCAGTGCCAAGATCGGTATTGCATATGGCAACTCAAAATATCCTGAGGCCGAAGACATCCTTCGCGATGCCGATATCGCGATGTACTATGCGAAGGATAACCAAAAGGACAATTACGTCATCTTTGACCAAAAGATGCACATCCGAGCTGTTACCCGGCTGCAGCTCGAAACAGATCTGCGTTTCGCAATAGAACGGAACGAATTTGAACTCTTTTACCAGCCGATCATTGCTTTGGAGACGGCTACGCTCGTCGGCTTTGAGGCCCTTGTTCGATGGAATCACCCGCAGCGTGGACTTGTCCCGCCGAATGAGTTCATTCCGATCAGCGAGACGACCGGCTTGATCATTCCGATGACGGTCCAGATCCTTCACTCGGCATGTACACAGACGGTGAAATGGCAAAAGCAGCTCCAGCAGGGAACACCGCTAAGCATTGCGGTCAATCTCTCGGGCAAACACTTCGCACACCCGGCGTTGGTCGAGCAGATCAACACTGTCATTACCGAAACAGGTATCGACCCACGCCAGTTGAAGCTTGAACTAACAGAAAGCGCGGTCATGGAAAACGCCGAAACTGCTATCCTGATGCTAAAGCAGATAAAAGAAACCGGCGTGCAGATCAGCATCGATGATTTTGGTACTGGATATTCTAGCCTTAGCTATCTGCACCGGTTTCCTATCGATCAGCTCAAAGTTGACCGTTCATTCGTTAGTGCGATGGAGGAAAATACCGAGAACGGAGAGATCGTCAGAACTGTCATCGCCCTCGCGAAGGCATTGAACCTGAAAGTAGTTGCAGAGGGAATCGAAAGCATACACCAGTTTCACCAGCTTCGTATCCTCGGCTGCGAATATGGCCAAGGATATCTGTTCTCGAAGCCGCTGCCCGTCGCTGAGATCGAACGTCTGATCACGGACAACCGCCGCTGGCAGAACATTCTGCCCGCGAGCCCGGCCGAACCTGTGCCGGCATCCGTCGGCACACCGAGAGATCAAAACATTCTTCGTATCGCCTGATCACCCGAGATCACCTGCAAATACCGAGGGTTTCGCTTCGAGCGGAAACTCGGTTTGGTATTTATGGGCAAGATTGAGCATCGTTGATTCCTTCCAAAAGTCGCACGTAAGTTGAACACCAATAGGCAGGCCGTCCGAGGATAGTCCGCAAGGGACACTGATCGCAGGAACGCCCGCAAGGTTTGCCGATACCGTATAGATGTCGCTCAGATACATCGCAAGCGGATCGTCGCTGCGCTCGCCCAACCTGAATGCGGTTGACGGCGAGGTTGGCGTCAGGATCGCGTCACACCGTTCAAATGCATTTATGTGATCTTGTTTGATCAAGGCTCTGACCTTTTGTGCCTTAGCGTAATAGGCGTCGTAGTAGCCGCTAGAAAGGACATAAGTGCCCAGCATAATTCGGCGTTTTACCTCGGGGCCAAATCCTTTTTCGCGCGTTTTCATGTACATTTGACGCAGTTCGTACGCTTCTTCGGCTCGGAAACCGTACCTCACACCGTCGTAACGCGCCAGATTAGAAGAAGCTTCGGCCGTTGCAATGATGTAGTAAACGGCGATGCCGTAGCGAACGTGCGGCAGATCGATGTCGATCAGCCTTGCTCCCATCGACGCGAATCGCTCCGCTGCCGCCAAAACTGATGATCGGATCTCGTCGTCCAGCCCTTCACCAAGAAGGCTGCGCGGTATTCCGATGATCTTTCCTTCAAGACTTTTCTCCAGATCTTCCGGGTAGTCAGGAACGGGAACATCGGCAGAGGTCGAGTCCTTTGGGTCACGCCCTGCGATGCTTTTCAATACGCCGGCGACATCCTTCACATCTCGGCCGAAGATGCCAATGTTATCCAATGATGACGCGAAAGCTACAAGTCCGAAACGCGAAATACGGCCATATGTAGGCTTGAGTCCAATTATTCCGCAAAGTGAAGCGGGCTGCCGCACCGAACCGCCGGTTTCGGAGCCTAAAGCTGCGGGGACCATGCCTGCCGCCACAGCGGCAGCTGAGCCGCCGGAGCTGCCGCCCGGCACGCGTTCAATGTCCCAAGGATTTTTGGCAGGGCCGAATGCGGATGATTCATTTGACGAGCCCATAGCGAACTCGTCCATGTTCGTCTTTCCGACGACTATGCCGCCAGCATCCTGCAGCCGTGCGACCGCTGTTGCGTCATACTGAGCGTGATAATTGCCCAAAATACGGGAACCGCAAGTCGTCGGCATCCCTTTGGTGCAGATATTGTCCTTTACGGCGATCGCCATCCCGTTCAACGGTCCGCGTTCGGTCTGCCGATCCAACTCTTGAGCTTGGGCCTCAGCGTGACCGCGTTCGATCGAGATGAAGGCGTTCAACTTCGTATTAAGCGTTTCTGCCGTATCCAGCGTTCTTTGAATTTCATTTACGAGTGACATCTTGTTTCTGTGCGGTCATTGCGACGGATGAGGTCACCGCTGCAGTGAGAGCGGCGTTGCCGAAATTTCATTCAACAGCCATCCGCTGTCGACCTTTTTCATTGCCGTATAAAGATCCTTTTGAACTGTGCTGTGATCGTCCCGCCAATAAACCTGGACCCGAAACACCGCGTTATTCCCGCTGCTCGAACACTCACCAAGTTTGAATGTGGTCGGCAGCGAATCCGACAACGTGAACGGATCCTTTGTTGAAGCAGTAAGATCACCGATCGTCTGTCCGAATTCCCGCGTCAGAAACCGCCGCCTGGCACCAAGATCCTCAACTGGATCCTCTGTTACACCAAGGTCGAAGTGAAAAGAATAGAATACCCGCAGCGAGATCCTTGCTTCTGTACACTCCTGTGATTCCAGATTCGGAACACCGCACGCGCCCAATACTGTCGCGAGAACCCAGACAAAGATCCCCCGAATTACACGCAGCTGCGGCCTCTTTTCGCGATCCGGACAGAACTCGAATTTCATAGCACTTTCGGTACCTGAAAATGACCTACTACCGCAGAGGGCGACTCGGAAAGAGCCTCGTGCTGAGAAAACGAGTCTCCCGGCGTATCTTCACGGGACGTCGATGTTGCCATACCTTCGGCCGTCAGCCCGCCAAGCATCGGCTCGACATTCTCAGTCTCAAGCTCATTCAGCTGCTCGATATATGCGACGATCTCCTGCATTTGAGGCGTGTACACCTCAACCTCGGCATCAGTGATCTCGAGATGGGCGAGTTTTGCTATTTTTTTGACGTCCATTCAGCTTTTTACTCTCTTTTCTTCCAGGTGCCTCATGCGGTCCGTGAGATCCAAAAATGCCTCTCTCAGTGATTCACTTTCGATCGATGCAGAAGCCGAGAGAACCCTGTCAGGAATGGCTGCTGTCCGGCCGTCAACGCAGTTCCTGTTCCCGGAAATTTCTTCCGATCCGAATTGCTGTGGATCGACCTCGATCTCAATGAATGTAACCGCTCCCTCACCAAGGGCCCGGTTAAGTTTTGCCAAGAGCTGTGGGGTCAGGTCAACGAGGTGCTTTTGCCAAGTTTCGTCCTTTACGGCAACGGTTAATCGCTCACCAGAAAATCCGATAGCTTTGGTCTGTTTCGCAAGCAACGGGCCGGCACAAGTTTCCCAAGCGGAAATTACAAGGATCTTTTCCAGCACCGGATTCGGCTCCAGTGACCTCAGTGCTTTTGCGATAGCTTTGCCGATGTGCTCCATTTGCGTTTATCCGGACGGCTACTATCATCATAAGTTAGAAATCCGAAAAGATTAAATCACGACCGAAATGATAACCCTTCCCAAAATAGTACTTGCCTCCGGCAGCCCTCGAAGATCTGAGATCATGGCGGCCGTCGGTTGGGAATTCGAAAAGCGTGTTGCGGACGTTGACGAATCGCCGGTCATCGGCGAATCGCCCGAGGACTACGTCGTGCGACTTGCAATTGAAAAGGCGGCCGCTGTTGCGTCCGAAATGCCGGGCCGCATAGTGCTTGGGGCTGATACGACGGTAGTGATCGATGGTGAGATCATTGGAAAGCCTACGGATCTGGACGATGCCCGGCGAATGCTGAAGTTGCTCTCCGGCCGCAGACACGAGGTCTTAACAGGTGTAGCGTTGGTTTCAGGTGAGAGCGTTGCTTCCGGTATTGAGAGGACTGGCGTGATCTTTTCCAGCTTGAACGATGCTGAGATCGATTTTCTGGCCGAGAAGGGCGAACCATTGGACAAAGCAGGGGCCTATGCCGTTCAGGCACAGGCCGCTCTTTTCATTACCGGAATTGAGGGTGATTACTGGAATGTAGTAGGGCTTCCTATCGGACTCGTTTATCGTCTTTTTTGGCAGCTCCAAGAAGTCCAGCAGACCTCGGCGGTCTAAAGCAGCCGATCGATGGTCCTCGAGATCGGGCCTGTGAGGTCGAATTTCGGATCAAGTCCGCCGAAAGGCTCGACCGCAGGCCGGCCTTCCTTGTCCAAGATCACGAACGAAGGTATTTGATCGACCTTAAAGCGTCTCATTGTCGCAGCCCCGTCCGAATCGCGAAGTACAGGCATCGTCAACTTTTTGTCGGCTGTAAATCTGTCGATCGCGGCATTATCAGCGAAATTGCGCGAGCGGGAATTCATCGAGTCCGTAACGACGAAATAGAAAACAACATCGCGACCGGAATATTTCTTGGCGAGGGCATTCGTGAATTCGGCCTGCTTGGTCGATAGCGGAAGCCAAGCCGCCCCGACAGCAACGACCACCACCTTTCCGCGATGATCCTCAAGGTCGATTCGCCTGTTGTCAGTGGTCGAAAGTACCGTCTGACCCGAAACGGCAATAGCCGAAACTGCGGCAAAAACCGCGAAGATCGTGAATTGGACCGCTCTTTTCATAGCTCCTCCTTTGGCCGAACCACGGCCTTCCGCTAATTTAGATGCAAAACGGGTGCCAATCTAATGCTTGCGATTCAAAATGACGTTATCGATCAGGCGAACCTCCCCGAAAAATGCCGCAGCCACGATCAATGCTTCGTTATCTCCAATCTTGTCAATAGGTTGCATCGTCTCGCGGTCAACGACAGCTACGTGGTCAAGCCGCGCAAGAGGCTCGCCTTCAATTCGTTTTTGAACCATTTCAGCTAAATGCAGCGCATTTCGTTCACCCTTTTTGAACGCGATCTTTGCCTCGCGCAGCCCTTCGATTAGAGCAACGGCCTTTTCACGCTGCGCATCGGTCAGAAGAGCATTTCGCGATGACATCGCCAGGCCCGATGCTTCGCGGATCGTAGGGACGACTACGATCTCGGTCTCAAAGCCGAGGTCAGAGGTTAACCGCTTTATCACTGCGACCTGTTGAGCGTCTTTCTGCCCGAAAAACGCTTTGTCGGGGCGAACGGTATTGAACAGTATCGTGACAACCGTCGCTACGCCGCGGAAATGCCCGGGCCTCGACGCTCCTTCGAGGCCCTCGGAGATACCTTCTACAGTAACGTAGGTGGACGAGCCTTCAGGATATATTTCCTCAACATCGGGAGCGAAGACGTAGTCAACGTCATAATCCGCCAGCATCGCAGCATCAGATGTGAGGTTCCGAGGGTATCGTTCTAGGTCGCCTTTGTCGTTGAATTGGGTCGGATTGACAAAGATGGACACTATGACGACATCGCAGCTTTGGCGAGCTTCTTCGACGAGCTTTAAATGGCCCGCGTGAAGAGCTCCCATAGTAGGGACTAGGCCGACAACTTTCTCCTCACGCCGCAGTTTGCGTGATATCGAGAACATTCGCTGTCGGCGATTGATGATCTCCACGTGTTATCAGGAATTTTCCAATTCTGCCAAGGTCTCTGCGGTAAGACCGTAAGATTCGTCCTCGTTAGGATATGCACCCGAACGGACATCGCCGGTCCAAGCATGGATCGCGTCGGTCATGACCTGGCGAAGGTCGGCGTATTTGCGCACAAACCGGGGCTGACGGCCGAAGGTCATTCCCATCAGGTCGTGAAGGACGAGAACCTGTATATCGCAATCAGCACCTGCTCCGATGCCTATGGTCGATATCTCCAGCTCTCTTGTGATCATCGCTGCGAGCTCCCGCGGAACAAGTTCGAGAACGATCGCGAAGGCCCCCGCCTCTTCCAACAGTTTTGCGTCATCGAGAAGGCGTTTCGCCTGATCCGCGGTTCGGCCCTGAACACGATAGCCGCCCATCTTATAAACAGATTGAGGTGTCAGGCCGATGTGAGCGACGACCGGAATTTCTTCATCAACCAGTCGCCTGACCAGATCGACACGATTGCGGCCGCCTTCGAGCTTTACAGCCTCGGCTCCCCCGTACTTCATGAGGCGAAGTGCGTTCTTTACACTTTCGTTCTCGCTGACGTGATAGGTACCAAACGGCATATCGGCGATGACCATTGCCCGCTCGGTACCGCGTTTTACAGCGATACAGGCGGAGGTGATCTCATCCAGCGAAACGGGGATAGTATTACCGTATCCATGAATGACATTGCCGATGCTGTCGCCGACAAGGATCATGTCCACTCCGGCCTCATCAACGATCCTCGCCGTCGGATAATCGTATGCTGTCAGGCAGACAAGCTTTTCACCGATATCTTTTGCCGCGCGGATCGCAGGCAGATAAACTTTTCCTTCTTTATCGGGCTGAAGATAGGCCATAAACTGCCTTTGAGTCTATTCCTTTGGCAAAGCCAAGTCTAGCCATTCGCCGCCTGTTCCGCGGACACCGAACGCCCCGGTTCCCAGCGAATGACGCTGCTCTTGTCGTTCAATTCCCTTAGGATGTCTGCGATCTCAGTGCCAAGGACCGGATGAACAAGCGTCGGGGCCAACTCAACAAGAGGTTCAAGCACAAATCTCCGCAGATGCAGCCTCGGATGCGGCAGCGTCAGAAATTCGGTCTCCATTTTGACATCGCCAAAGAACAATATATCCAGGTCAACCGTTCGGGGCTTTTTCTCACCCTTATAGGTCCTTCCGAGCATATATTCGATCCGCAGAAGCCGTGCCATCGCCTGCGTCGGGGAGACGCCGCTTACCATACACTCGGCGACCATATTCAGAAAAGGCTTGTCCGATTCCATACCAACCGGCTCCGTTTCATACACGGCGGAAATCTGCCGAATTTCGAAGCTGGCCTCGATCAGTCCCCGAACGGCAAGGAGCAGATTACCCGCCCGGTCGCCGAGGTTCGACCCGAGTCCGATGAAAACGGTTTCACTGCTTGTGCCGAAGAGATTCACGCTGAATGAGGTGTCGTACCGTGCTGACGGTCAGATTGCATAAATTTACGCATAGTTACCGGAAATTTCAAGGCGCTCACGGCCGAATAACAGTAGCCCCGTTAAGTTTTGTGTTTTTTATCGCGGCGTGCTTCAATGTAGATGACCGCACGGCCATCTTCCGAAATTCAACCATTGCTTACAATATGCCCGGCGGTTCGAGTTGAGATCCAACCTATTTTCGGACGGCCATGGCAAGAAAAAAATTCCGATACAGTCAGCGTCCCGATTCTCCTCAAGGTCATTCGTTTTCGGAATATCTTCTCGATCAGCCTGCTCAGCAGACAACCCGAACAGAGCTACTGCGTTTGATCCGAGGCGGCGAAGATACCCATCTTGAGCTCAAAGTAAAGCTTTCCAATAGCGAGCGTATTGCGCAGGGGATCGTCGCTCTTGCCAATACTGACGGCGGCACCATAATCTTCGGTGTGAGCGATCAGCTCCGTATTGAGGGTGTTGGAAATCCCGAGTGGGTGCAGCAGGAACTCGCACGCATTTGCCGCGAAGATATCGTGCCGCCGCTTGTTCCGGTGATCGAGACAATAGCTTTCGACAGCGGAAAAAGGATCGTGGCGCTTGATGTTATAGGCAAACGCCGGCCTTACCGTACGCGTGACGGGCGGTTCTATATGCGTTTCGGTGCCGAAAAACGTGAGGTGGCACGCGATGAACTTTCTGCATGGCTCGATGAGGTCCGACCGCTTTCGTTTGAGGACATCCCGCTGCAAACCGTGACTGAGGCCGATTTCGACGATTCCTTGTTGTGGAGCTTTGCTTCGGCATATGACGAATCCGCGCCTAATATCAACCTGTATCAGACCAGTGATTTTCTAAGAAAGGATCTGATGCTCGCCATCGGCGGAACCGACGAATTTTTCCCGACTGTTGCTGCAGTAATGCTTTTCGTAAAAAACGAGCGGGTTACCGAATTGCTGCCGCGGTCAAATGTTACGGTGGCGAGGTTTTCCGGCGACAACGGCACAGCCCAGTTGATTGAAGCGTTTGAAATAAAGGGAAATCTCCTTTCACAGTACGAAGCGATAATGAATTTCGTCGGCCGATACGCCGATCTGGCGAAAGAAAAGCCGAAACGTAAGCTCTCGCTTGTGTCAGATCCCGTCGCGAAGCCGCGCGGAACGTACCATTACTATTCAGTTTCTGAGGGTGTGATCAATGCGTTGACACATCGCGACCTTGCCTTACGAGAGATCAGAACGCGGGTGAACATTTATGATAATTCCATAGAGTTCATTAATCCGCGGCGGACTAGCGGCTTTACGCTTCCCGAAGGCCGTGCGGTCAGATACGGCATCAGTCGCAGAATAAATCCGCAGATGACCGCGATCTTCAAACGCCGGGAATACGGCATCCATGCACCGCAGGGCGGTATCCCGATGATCCTGAGACAATCCAGCCGTTTCTCAGGCCGACGTCCAGAAGTTTATATTGCTAACGATGAGTTCAAGCTGAAGATATTTGCTGCCTGAACCTTATTGACCCTATTAATGCCAAATGACGCCAAAGTATCCGTCGTTATGCCGTGCTACCGCGAAGCCGGGAACATTGCGGACGTATTGAAAAAGGTCCGGAATGCTTTAGTCTCAGCGGCCGACGATTGTGAGATCATTGTGATCGATGACGGCTCGCCCGACGAAACGTGGAAGGTACTGACCGAATGCGGCAATGAGATCGCCGAGCTGAGGGCATTTCGTCTAAGCAGAAATTTCGGCAAGGAGCTTGCGTTAACAGCCGGTCTTGAAGCTGCTCAAGGCGATATCGTGATCGTGATGGACGGAGACGGCCAGCATCCGCCCGAATTGATTGCTGAGATGCTGCGTGTGTTCCGCGAGGGCGGAGTCGACATCGTAGAGGCGACGAAGGTGGACCGCGGAAAGGAATCGCTGTTCAGCCGTATTTCCGCAGGTCTTTTCTATCGGCTTTGGAACAAACTTTCGGGGTTTGAGATGCGGGGCGCGTCCGATTTCAAACTACTCAGCCGCAAGGCGGTCGATGCCTATCTGGCGATGGATGAACGGGCTGTCTTTTTTCGCGGGATGACGGCATGGCTCGGTTTCGAGCGGGCTCAAGTTCCGTTTGAGGTGGGTGAGAGAAAAGCAGGAGCCTCGAGCTGGTCGGTGCTCCGAAGAGTGAGGCTTGCTGTTGACGGTATATCAGGATTCTCGTCTTTGCCGCTTCAGTTGGTAACCTTCGCCGGCCTTGTTTTTCTGGCGTTTTCCATCATCTTTGCCGTTTACACCATCGTGCTGCAGGTGACCGGCCGTTCCGTGAGCGGCTTTGCGACAGTAATTCTTTTACTGCTGGTGATCGGCAGCCTACTGATGATCAGCCTCGGGATAATAGGTATTTATCTCGCCCGGATCTACGACGAAATCAAACACCGGCCGCGATATGTGATCGCGAGATCGATAGATAGGACAATAGAAGACAAGAATGTTTGAGAATTTCCCCAAGAAACGTCCACCTCTGCCTCCGGAATATCAGGAGATCTACGACGCACATTACAAAGAGAATCGCGAAGGCAGATCGAATGCCGCCGGCCTTGCACAGAAACTAGAGCGGTGGATGCACCGATGCGTTTCCGCAGACACAAAGGCAGAGCCTGTGCCCGCGACCCTTGAGGTCGGCGCCGGAACGCTCAACCACCTGGAACATGAACCGAACACCGACATTTACGACGTAGTTGAGCCGTTTCGTCATTTATATGAGTCGTCACCGTTGCGGTCACGAGTTCGAAAGTTTTACAACGATATTGGCGAGATCCCGGAGGAAACGAAATACGGCCGAATCGTTTCGATAGCGACCTTTGAACACATCGCGGAACTGCCGTCCGTGGTTGCCCGGTGTGGCCTGCTGCTTGACGGTGGCGGTTCGCTGCGTGTCGCGATACCGAGCGAAGGAACTATATTGTGGAAACTGGGTTATACGCTGACCACGGGAGCTGAATTCAAAAAGCGTTACGGACTAGATTACGAGGTGCTGATGCGGCACGAACACGTGAACACTGCTGCCGAGATCGAAGAGGTGCTCCGCTATTTCTTTTCTGATGTAAAGCGAAAGGTGTTCGGGATCGCTGCGGGATTGTCGATCTATCAATACTTCGAATGCCGCCATCCGGATCTCGTCAGATGCCGGGAGTATAAGAGCTAACTACCTTTGCGGTGATGCCGCCGCCGCAACTACGGACAAGTTTGCTCCGCCGGTATTCAGTACTATCAGATTGCCGCCCACTTTTTCCGGCAGGAATGCCAGCGATGTCGGATTCTTTAACTGTCCCCCTGATGCGACAGACACCGCTCCCGCGGCCAGATTCCCATCAAAGTCATAAATGAATACTTGATCCTTCCAACCGTTTGAAACATAGAGCAGTTTTCTCTTTTCATCAACAGCAATGTCGGGGAAGTTCCACACGAATTTTTCCCATGCCGGCACTTCCCATTGGCGGATGAACTTTCCATCGAGGTCAAATACCTGGATCCTTCCATTGCCGTTGTCCGCGACGAATATATTGCCGGCTCCGACCGCTATACCTGTGGACTCCACGAACTGTCCTTCACCGTCGCCGCGGGTGCCCCATTGGGAAAAGGTCTCCTTCTCAGGATCAAATCGAACGATTCGAGTTCTGCCTTGATCGACAATATACAGGCTGCCGTTTGCCGCTATTGCGATATCTCGCGGACCATAAAAATCCATCTCGGGCGGCCCGCTCCATTCTTTTTCAAATTCCCCCTTTGCGTTGAACCTCAGCAGCTTATTGCGTGCGGCGTCAGCGGTGAAGATATTGCCTTTTGCGTCGACGGCGACACCGTTCGGTTCGCGCAGGCGTCCCGGTTCGTCGCCCGCATCGCCAAGGTCTAGCAGGAAATTGCCTTTAGCGTCGAATTTCTGAATTCGTGAATTTCCGGTATCGGCCACATAAATATTCCCGGCAGCGTCAACGGTCATACCGCGCGGCCGAATGAATTGCCCGCCGCCGCGGCCTTCACCGCCGGCAAAGGCATTTGCGGCCGGAGGCATTGGCTCTGATCCTTTCGGGTTTGCAGAGCTGGCAGCCAAGCTGAAATTGACCTGTGATGCATCTTTAGGAACCTCGAAAATGGTCAGTTTGCCATACTTGTTCTCGACGTCGTTATATACGGCCTTGAACATTATCGTAAAGGTCGCCTCATTCAAATTAGGAGTGAAATCGCTGCGGCGAAGCTGGTCATCAATTGCGACATAATCGATCTGATGGTCGCGAAGCAGTTGGTACAAAGTACGCGGATCGCGTTCGCTAAACATCTTCTTGTAAACCGTGTCGCGTTCACCGACCGGATAGCCCGCACCCCATGAATAGTACGGATGGCCATGGAACAATCGTCGCCCGGCGACGAGAATTCCGTGATTGACGTATCGGAAGCTCAAAAATCTGGAACGCGGATCTGTATTTTCCTTGACCCATTCGACCAGTGGATCGTCCTTGTAGGGAAGGAACATCCAAAAGCTGTTCTTTATCGGGAAAGCATCGGCAACGCCGCCAAAAACAATTACCGTACAAAGTATCAGAGCGAAGGCTCGTCCGGCCACGGCGGCAGCCTTGTTCCTCAAGCGCCATAAAAACACGATGCCGGAAGCCGCGAACATATTTGCGAAGATCAGCCAAACATTAAGGAATTTGTGGTTGGTGAGTGCCTCGGCGCTGAACTGCAGAAAGAACGTTATGAAGACAAGCGGCAATACGGCTAAAAAGATCTTTCTCTGGAACCACGTCGCAACTATCAAGCCAAGAATTATCAACGGCCATTTGAGGGCGAACGTGTACGCCATGTATTCGACCGCGGCCCAATATGTCGGCGGCACCAAGGTGTAGCCGAAATTGAACAGCCTGACGCCGGTGTCAGGCAGGTCACCGCCTTTGAGGAAAAGCACTTGCGGCAGTGAAAAAATGCCTGTGACAACCGCCATGACCAGCAATTGAAGCCGGTGCGAAAATACAAAAAAACAGACCGCCAAGATGACGAAAGCCGATACGAACACAGCCGAATTCCACATAGGGCTAAGGCCCAATATCAACCCGCAAAATATGTACGGCGGCAGTGTGATGGCAAGGGCCCGCCAATCGAACGGTGTCTGTTGAACCGGTGGCATATCCTTGGTGTCTGAAGCAGACTCTTCGTCGGCTATCGGATCTTTGTCGCCGGGATCGGCACCTTCCTTGGAAAGATATTCGGGAGCATTTTCGTCTTGGTCATTGGATAATTCGACAAAGAATTTGTTAAGGCCTGTTTCGTCTTTTTCGGCTGTATCAACAGGCTCTCGCTCCGGGTTCAGGTCGTCGGCAATTTCTGATGGGGCAGTTTCAATAGATCCGTCGGTCAGAGCGCCGTCGCCATTTTGTACATTATCTGCTTCTGCGTCAGTTAATACCGGCTTTTTCAAACTATCCTTGTAGCGGATCGCGAGAAAACACAAAACGATAAGCAGCAAACCGATCGAACTCGTCAGATGCCGTTGATTCACATAAACGACCTGTGACCAAACACCCCAAGCCTCGCCACGGTAAGGAAAGCCTGAATTAAGGAAATCACGCATCGCCGGTATTGCGGACAGAGCATCCCAAAAAGTTTCTTTTGAGGTCAAGAACGTGATGATAGACCACGAACCATGAAAGAAAAACAATCCCGCGGCGATCCTGCCGACGGCCTTTGATGAGAAGACGATGCTGCCGAACGCCATTATTAACGCAAGCATCGAAACCCAAGACAAAATGCTCAGAATATTGTTCGATAGTGCCGGATTGAGGCCAAGGTATTCCAAATTGCCGGCAAGGAAATAGAACAGGAAGTGATAACGTATGCGGTCACCCGAGAAATGCGGATATTCGGTCGGGAAATTATGCCCTAGGGCAAAACCCTGCATTATCGAGATATTTGAACCGAAATCGCTCCATTGGTGATGAGCGATCTTCAGCTTTCCTTCACCAAAGCTGAACGTAATGAAAACGAGCCAGGTAACGACGATCAGAAAAACGCCTAATATTACCCAGTCCCATTTATCGTCGTGAAGGGAAATGTTCTCTTCTGAGACTTTGGGAGCGTTGTATTCGTGATTCAGCAAAAAAGCAATCCCGGCCAAGGCAATGCCCGCAAAGAGTAGATTGCCCCAAAGCATCGGCGAATTTGTGGAAGAGAAGAGCCATGCTGAAATATAGGTGCCCCACGCAGCTATCAGCATTCCGCTCAGGACCGCCGTTGCGAGACGCTGCGGTATCGATACAAAAGGAAGCAGTCGGCGGCAAATGAGGTCGCCGAGGACGATGAACAATATCAGATAAATTATCGCAAGCACGTATTCGGTGGAATTGCCTAAGTTTTTCAGTTACTCCAAAGAAGATACCAAATTCAAAGCCTTTTCCGATAATCGATATGCCTTGATGCTCTTGGCGCGTTCGCGGGATTTCACGAATTTGCGTGGACGAAATACAATGGGAACCAATGCCGATACTGAAAAAACGCGAGATCGAGAATCTCGAACAGATGACCACGGAGGAACTGCGGACGTTTCTCGAAAGCCTTCCCGCAGGTCAGGCGACGATAGGTTACTTACTCGATTTCGTGGAAGATGAACTGTACGAGAACGAGTGCAATCACAGCCTGCAGTATTCGATGCGGTTCATGATGGACAACGGGCTCGATTTCGGTAAAGTAACAAGTTGGCTGAACAACAATGGAGGTTATTGCGACTGCAAGGTAATGGAACAGATCGCCCCTGTTTGGCGAAGAAAGTTTGGCGATGATTGAGGAGACAAACCATTTATGAGAATACTGACCACTTTGCTTTTTCTCGCTCTTACAGTTTCGGCTTTTGGGCAATCAGCTGGCACGACAAAGATAAAGGTGTTTTTTCTGAATGAGAAAGACGATCCGAATATCGAGGACTGCACGGCGGTCAAGCCAACGGTCAGGGAAATTCCTAAGACTGCCGGCATTGCCCGTGCGGCACTGCTCGAACTTTTCAAAGGCGTAAATGCCGACGAAAAAGCGAAAGGATTCGTTTCGTTCGAACCGGAAAGCACTTCAGGCATTTTGAAGGGGCTGAACATCAAGAACCGCGTCGCGTTCGTGAACTTTGACGATGTCGTTTACGAAAAGCTCGGCAATGCGACCACCAGTTGCGGCAGCGGCTTTTTCACGAGTATCGAGAAGACATTGAAGCAGTTTCCGTCGATCCGTAAAGTTGTCTATGCTGTCGAAGGAGACACTGAGGGATTTTACGAATGGGTACAGGTCGGCGAATGTCCGCATGGAAAACGGCTTTGCTCGAAAGCTAATTTTCGCTAATCAATTTAGAACTTCTTTGAGAAAGCGTCCCGTATGAGACGCGGGCTCTCTTGCGATCTTTTCCGGCGGCCCGATAGCTACGAGCTCACCGCCGCCTACACCGCCTTCCGGGCCAAGGTCGATGACCCAATCGGCCGTCTTTATTACGTCCAAATTGTGCTCGATGACGATGAGACTTGCCCCGTTATCGAGCAATGCTCGAAACGCCGAAAGCAGCTTGTTGATATCGTCGAAGTGCAGTCCTGTCGTCGGCTCATCAAAGATGAAAAGCGTATTCGCCTTTCCGGTCTGCGCCATATGCGACGCGAGTTTCACACGCTGTGCCTCGCCGCCCGAGAGCGTGGTCGCCGACTGGCCGAGACGCAGGTAGCCAAGTCCGACCGCATCGAGCAATTTCAGACGCGACTGCAGTTTTTTCGAATCCTTAAAAAAGACGATGGCTTCACGGACCGTCAGATCCAGAGCTTCCGCAATGTTCTTTCCTTTGAATCTTACGTTAAGGATGTCTTCGCGAAAACGTGTGCCGCGGCAGTCATCGCACGTTAGCTCGACGTCGGCAAGGAACTGCATTTCGACCGTCACTGTGCCGCTGCCCTGACACACTTCACAGCGTCCGCCGGGTACATTGAAAGAAAAGTGCGACGCCGTAAAACCTTTTGCCTTTGCTCCCTGTGTGCCTGAAAAGATCTCGCGGATCACATCATAGGCTTTCACGTAAGTTACGGGATTTGAGCGCGGCGTCCTGCCGATAGGCGATTGATCGACTAGCACGATATCGTCGATGGGGTCGCCGCCCGTTATCTCTTTGAAAAGCCCCACATGGCCGGTCCAATCGCCGCGCTGTTTTTTCAGCCCGGCATACAAAATGTCGTGGACAAGGGTCGATTTGCCGGAGCCCGAAACTCCGGTAATGCATGTCAAAAGCCCGAGCGGAATATCGACATCGACGCCTTTCAGGTTATGCTCTCGGGCGCCGGTTATGCGGATCTTATCTTTGCCGGGCTTTCGCCGCGATTGGGGTACTTTGACGCTCATCTCGCCTCGGAGGTATTTGCCGGTCAAAGAATCAGGCGATTTCAATAATTCCGCTTTGCTGCCTTCGAAAACCACTGTGCCGCCGATTTCACCCGCCAACGGGCCGATGTCGATTAGGTGGTCCGCGGCGTTCATCGTATCGATGTCGTGTTCGACTACTAGCAGGGTATTTCCGATGTCGCGCAGGCCTTCCAAAATGCGGATCAACCTCGTATTATCACGCGGGTGAAGACCGATGCTCGGCTCGTCGAGAACGTATAGCGTCCCGACAAGCAATGAGCCGAGGTTCGTTGCAAGTTGAATTCTCTGTGCTTCACCGCCGGAAAGCGTTGATGCCAAACGGCTTAGCGTAAGATAGTCGAGTCCGACATCTACCAGGAATTTCAAGCGGCGGCGTATTTCGAGAAGCAGCTTTTCGGCGATCTTTGCCCTTTCCGCATCAAACTCCAGGCTGTCAAAGAATGCCGCCGCATCGGTGATCGACATATCCAAAATATCGGATAGGGAACGGCCGCCGACCTTGACATCACGTGCTTCGCGACGAAGGCGCGATCCGCCGCAGTCGGGGCATTTTGTATAGCCGCGATATTTTGCAAGAAATACGCGAACGTGGAGTTTGTATTTCTTGGTCTCCAGCCATTCAAAGAACCCTTTCACACCGCGCCAGCCGTCTTCGCCGTCGATTATCCAACGCTGATGAAATTCCGGCAGATCCGCGAACGCAGCTTTCGTGTCGATGCCGACGGATGCTGCATATTTCAGAAGTTCTTTCTGTGCCCAACTGTGTTGCGGACGAGTAAATGGCTCAATGGCACCTTCATTGATCGATTTGAGCCGATCGGGAATGACGAGGCCATAATCAACGCCGATGGTGTTGCCGAATCCCTGACACGTCGGACACGCACCATAAGGCGAATTGAAACTGAATAACTGCGGATCGGGCTCATCGTATTGTGTCCCGTCGTTCTTACACAGAAAACGGTCGGAGAAGCGCAACCGACTGCCGCCGTCTGCCGTGATGATCACTGCCTCATGGCCTTCGCGAAAGCACATCTCGAGAGAATCGACAAGACTTTGACGAATGTCCGGCGATGACTTTAGCCGGTCGACCAGGACGTACGTTTCGTTGAGATCATTGAACGCGTAATCCTCAGGTTTCGTAAGCTCGATCGTCTCGCCATTGCGGTAAAGCCGCGAAAACCCCTGCTGCAATAGCGAGATGAGAGCGGCCTTAACGCTGAGGCCTGTCGTACTTTTCTTTGATCGCGGTTTTGCCGAGTGCTCAATGGTGTGGACCGAAAAGAGCACATAAAAACGCGTGCCGTCTTCGAGCTTCGTAAGCGTGTCTTCTCCGGCTGATTCAGGTGAATCCTTCTTCACTTCCTGACCGCACTGATAACAGATCGTCGTGCCGGCACGCGAATAAAGCAGACGTAGGTAATCGTAGATCTCCGTCTGCGTGGCAACCGTCGAACGCGGATTACGCGTGGAGTTCTTTTGCCGTATTGCGATCGCCGGTGCGAGGCCGGTTATCTCGTCCACATCCGGCTTATCCATCCGTTCCAGAAACTGGCGTGCATAGGCTGACAGAGATTCGACGTATCGGCGTTGGCCTTCGGCATAGACGGTGTCAAAGGCAAGGCTGGATTTTCCCGAGCCGGAAACGCCAGTAACAACCGTTAAGCTGTTGAAAGGAATGGAAACGCTGATGTTCTTGAGATTGTGAACGCGGGCACCGCGAACCTTCATTGATGCAAGTTTCTTTGCAGGCCGCATAGTGATCTGCTTCCTCACACGGAGAAACCCAAATGATAACACGACGGTGCTGATGGTTAAAATATCCCGCATTTCTACTTGGTATGCTTGACCTAAGTCATAAGAAAATCAATAATTTAGTTACTGACATTGGCCTGAATCGGCTTTTGTGGTCATTTCGCTTGCAAATGCTAGCTTCTAGATAGAGCTGCCCTCCCCGTCGGCATCCCCGATCGGCCGCGATATCCAATACTAAATCCTGTTGTTTATTTTATCCTGTTGATTTAAAAGGGAGTTGTGTACTTATGCGCAGAAAAGCCCCAAGGGCAATTAATGAGAATAAGGTGGTTCAAGAGATCAATGATGAGACCTTGATCTATGATATCGGGTCACACCGGGCCTACTGTTTGAATACGGTCTCGTCGATCGTCTGGCGAAATTGCAATGGCCAAAATGATACTGAGGCAATTGCAAGAATATTGACCGAAAGATTGAGGTCTGAAGTGCCGGACGAAATGGTTTGGCTTGCATTGGATCAGCTTGAAAAAGCAGAGCTTGTTGATTCCGCTGGTCAGATTCCGGCGGCACTTACATCCGTGTCTCGTCGCGAGGCGATTCGCAGGGTCGGCTTGGCATCGGCGGTGGCATTGCCTATGGTTGCCTCCCTTGTGGCTCCGCCCGCGGCCAGTGCTCAGTCCTGTATCGCTAATAACGGGACTTGTACTGCAAGCTCGCAGTGCTGCAGCAACTGCTGCAAAAACGTGGGCGGCGGTATCAACGAATGTAAGCCGGGCGGCGGTGCGTGTCTGCCATAAAGGGAAGTCACCAACGCGGATCAGGCGTAAGGAAATTAGTGCGCCAATCGGGCAGCTCACCGCAGATCAAATAAAAAAGGGTTCGCGTTTTCGCCACCTCGGTATCGGGGTGGCGAAATATTTTGTATGTCCTGCCTCGTCGGCTTTCTACGCTGATCGAAACACGCTCATCGCCGATTCGTGAGATCGCGGCATTCCGCCACTCGGTCTTCGCTCGAACGAGAAGGCGCCCCCCGAGCGGCAGATCGCTTAGTCTTAAAGTTTCGGCAGGTTCCACGCCTTTCTGTAACGCTTAAATTCGGATTCCGGTAACTGAACCAAATAGGGATTCTTTTCATTGTCGAGCCACGAAACGACCCGTTCGACATTTCGGCGCTCCATCGAGGTGCATCCGCTGGTAGGCGTTGCGGCATCTTTCCATACGTGCAGAAAGATGCAAGAACCATTGCCTGCAACTACGGGATACGTGTTGTACGCAACAAAAGCCCCAAGCCCATATTCCTCAACGTATTCGAGCATCTTTTCCGACGACTTCCAATCGCAATTGCCGACCTTCATTCTTTCTACGATCTTGTTGTAGTGGCTTGAACGCGGGTCGTCAACACATTCAGTGTCGCGAACGACCTTGATATAGGGAAAGGCTAATTGCTCCGGCTTCGATGCGGTTCCAAAGGCAAACGTAACCGGGAAAAGTCCTGCGGGTGATCTGCCATCACCCTCTTTTTTGAACTCGGAAACTTTTTCCGGAGCCGAGTCCTGTGCCCACGCCATTCCGCTGCGTCCCAAAAGGACAGGGAATTTATCGCCGACACGTTTCCAGCCTGCTTTTGCACTTGCACGTTCGAAAAGAGCTGCCGTGCCTGATGTGGAGTCCCACTTTTTCGAGGTTACGACGACAGCCTGCCGAGCTTCCGGGAACGGGACCTTGACGGGCGACGGCGTCGGAGATTTGGTCTGGCCGAAGACCGTTGCAGAAAGCAGCAGAAAAAGAAACGAAGTTGCAAAAACTCTCATGTCAATCGTTGAACAGCAGGTCGGGTGATTTTCCTTTCTTGACCGCATAGATGCGGATACCGACAAAAATGATCGCCGCCGAAATGCCGAACCAAAGAACCGCCCATACCACTGCCGGAATGCCCGTCGCTGCTGCCATATTTGCCGCGTCGGAATGAGTATCCGTGAATGACGCGATAAAGAACAGATCCACGATGCTGAACATAGCGTTCAAAAGACACTGCACAGCAAGGAACGCAAGAGCGAAATTTGCCCATTTCGGCGCAGCGAATTTCGCGATCAAAAACAGTGCTGCGGCCAAAAAGGCTCCGGAAATAAGCGTAAAAAACACGCCGCCGACGGTGACGGTCGCAAAAAAGCTGAAGATCGGGGCGAACAAACCGAAAAGCACTGTCAGGACCGCGACGAATCCGGCAGAACCGTAAAGAGCTATCCGCGAGTTGAAGCCGTAACGCAACCAAGCGAGTAGCCCGGCGCCGAAGATCGTGGTGCCGAGATATCCCGCACTCGATATGAAAAGAGGTGCAACCCAGCCCGTCGCCTGCGAAAAGACAGCTCCGCTAGCGTCCGGAGCTACTGTCATGCTTTGCACCGAGTTGCCGGTTACGAGCGTCGCCAAAACGTGTCCGCCCTCATGAACGAATGTCGCAAACAGCTGAAGCGGATACAGAAAGTAGTTCACGAAAGGCAGGAACATAGACAGTATCCAAAGACCGATGCTCGCTGCGATGGCGAACAAAAGCAATGAGACCTGAGGCTCTGCGTCGCGGGCGACCTGATATTTTGTCAGCATAAATTCCCCCCTTTTTTCCTGCCTATGATCTACGAACCAGTTTAACGCAAAGTTCGTTCATAGTCCTCTTTTCCGCCGGTCTTTGACTCAAGCCGAATGTCCGTGATGACAATATCTTTCTGCACAGCCTTGCACATATCGTAGATGGTCAAAGCGGCGACCGAAACTGCGGTCAAGGCTTCCATTTCGACGCCGGTCTGTGCATTTGTGATGGCTTCGCCGCGGAGTTCGATGCCTCGATCCGTGAATTCGGCGTCGATATTGACCTTGGAAAGAGCGATCTGATGGCAAAGCGGTATCAGGTCAGAGGTCCTCTTCGCTGCCATGATGCCGGCTATTCGAGCAATTTCTATCGGCTCGCCTTTTGGGTTCGATCTATCCCGCAGCTTAGCGATGGTTTCCTGCGAAAGGAGCACTCTGCCGGAGGCAACGGCTCGGCGAACGGTCCATTCTTTGGCCGATACGTCCACCATCTTTATCTTTCCGGCCTCATCAAAATGCGAAAGTTCGGACATATGATGATCATTCTCCCAATAAAGCGCCGTGCGCTCAATTTCAGACAAATGCGATACCTAACATACTATAGCCAAGACGCAGATGTTTCGAACAGCAACCGCTTTATTTTGGTGAGGCCTATTTAGCAAAGGACGGATTTGAAGAAGTTTTTCCTTAAATACATCACGATCTTTCGGGTACTTGCGGTCGCGGCGACGCTGATCGTGGTCGTCAGTTCGAGCAGCAAGATGATCCGAAGCCCGCTGGCGAAAGGCGACACATCGGTTTACCTGCACGCCGCCGAGGTCATATTGAATGGCGGAAACATCTACGCTACCACGCAGATACCTGCTGAGCAGGGCGGATCGTATTATCTGTACCTTCCGCTGCTTGCGATACTGTTCGTTCCGTTCACGTTTCTGCCGATAAATATCTCCATTGTCTTGTGGACGCTTATCAATGTTCTGCTGGTCTTTTGGTCCGTAAAGACATTTTACGAGGCGATGACCGGACACCGGTTCTTTGACCTGACAACTGTTGAGCGATGGGTGATGATGGGCATCCCCATTCTGTTAACGCTCCGCTATCTGCTTCACAACCTTTCATACGGACAGGTCAACATACTCATCCTCGCGATGCTGGTCTTGGCGCTCAAATACGGCCGCCGGGAACATGGGATATTACAGGGAATATGGGCAGGGCTTGCGGGTATCGTCAAGGTCACGGCGGTGCCATTCATGTTCTGGCTGTTCATCAAAGAAGGCCTAAAGACAAAAGCGGGTCTCTTTGCGGGGGTCCTTTTGGGGGCAGTCTTGATCCCGAGCCTCGTTGTCGGCTTCGGCGTGAATTTGGACTACGTTGCGTATTGGCTGAACAACATCGTCCTGAGCGATTCTCTAACGGCTTCGCATGTTCCTGGCTCGATAAACACATCGGTCACAGCTGTTTTGAACAGATTGTTCGGCAACGAGCCGGCGATGAACTTGAACGGCATGCCGATATATTTCACGCTGGTCAACCTGTCGCCTGCGGCATTGTCTTTTCTTTCAAAAGCGTCCCAACTGCTGGTTCTTGCCACACTTGGTTATTACGCTTTCAGGTTTCGAAAGAGTGACGACCTCTATTCCCGATGGGGCGGAGCCGCATTTGCATTCACGATGATCCCGCTTTTCGCTCCGACGGCACAGAAACACTATTTCGTCGTTCTGCTTCCCGCGTATGTGTTTTCGGTTTACGTCTGGCATTTTGTTGGCAATCGGGACAAGTGGTTTCGCGGCTTGGTTGCGGCTTCGGCGGCGATCGCGGGGCTTGGATTACAGGAGCTGTTGGGCGAAACGGTCTCGGATGCGATGTTCGCGGCGGGAGCTTTGCCGCTCGGGACGATGCTTTTGGCCGCCGCAATATTTCGAGCTGCTCAAAATGGAATACTCGCAAATGAGCCGATTACAGATACAGTATCTTGACCGGCTCGCCTTCTTTGAGGGCCGTGCCGCGTGGGATCAATACAAGCACCTGTGCCTGACCTAGGCTTACCAGATCTGAAGAACCGGTGCCTTTTACGGCGTCAACGATCAGGCGGCCGTGTTTATCAGTGGAGAGCGTTGCGGGAAGGTACGCGTCGCGGTCGCGAGTGCCGCGGACGTCCCGTTTTGCAATTGCGTAGCCCGTAGGACAACTCTTTTCGCAGGCTCCCTGCATTGCCAGGATCACACGCCGCACAAATAGGTGAAATGTGACCGCAGCCGAAACAGGATTGCCCGGCAGGCCAAAGATCAGCGTCTTTCCAAGTCGGCCGAACACGGTCGGCTTGCCGGGTTTAAGGGCGACCTTATCGAAGAATGGTTCGGCTCCGAGGCTCGCTAATGCGTCTTTGGTCAGGTCGTATTTTCCAACAGAAACGCCGCCGGTTATAACGAGAACGTCGGTGCTTTTCGCGGCTTGGCGGATGGCGGTTGTGATCTCCGTGAGCGTATCGCCGACGTGCGGGAAGATCGTTGGTAAACCGCCGGCAGAGGCAGTCATCGAGGCGAGCATCACTGAGTTCGAGTTGCGGATCTGGTCCTTTCTCGGTCTTTTATTTATATCGACGATCTCGCTGCCGGTCGAGAGGATGGCGACACGCGGCATTTTCGCGACGCGCACTTTTGCATAGCCGAACGAGGCGAGTGTCGCGATATTGTGCGTTGTGATCAGATCGCCAGCACGCAAAAGGCGGCGGCCTTTTTTTACCTCGGAGCCTCGTTTCACGACCGACATTCCGCGCTTTACCGTCTCAAATATGGTCACTACGCCGCCCAACTCTTTCGTCACTTCCACCTTCTGAACCGCATCGGCGCCGACCGGCACGCGTGCGCCGGTCATGATCCTCACGGCCTCGCCCTTTTTCAGCTTACCGTCCCAACCGCGGCCAGCCGCCGATTCGCCAACGATCACAAGATCGACCGGAACATTCGCAGTATCCGCCGCCCTAACCGCATAACCGTCCATCTGCGAACGGTCAAAAGGCGGCAGATCGATATCCGCAACCATGTCCTCCGCCAGCACACGCCCGACCGCATCGGCGATGTCGATACGCTCGCTGCGGAGCGGCGTGACCTCGCGAGCGACGATCTTGAGGGCTTGTGGAATAGTGATCATATATTCTATGTTTTCCGGGGAACCTTACCCTTAACGGCAGTGATCAGAAGTAAGCCTTCCCCGTAAAATAGTGCCCTACTTTTTCCTGTAGGATCGCACGATAGTGACTTTCCTTTTCCATATGGGCCCGTATTGCTTTTTTCTGGTTGAGCTTGGTTAACACCTTGCCTGCCTTTTGGTGGAAATGAAGCAGGTAGTAAGTGAGTTCGATGTTTGATCGGTCGAGTTCAGAAAGCTCTTGTGCAAGCGAAATTGCTTCTTCAATGTTACTTAGGGCTTCCCGCAATTTGCTGGTCTTAATGAAGTAGTCTTGATCAGTGTGAGCAATTCTCAACAGGTCCATTCGAGCTTCCCGGTTGCTAGGGTCTAGCCTCAGTTGTCGGTTATATTCCTTAGCTTCGGATATATGAACTAGCCCCTTTGCCATTTGTCCCAGTCGAATGTAGATGTCACCGAGGGCGATCGCCGCTCCGTACCGCCGCCTTATCCCAAGGGTTTTGTTGTCCATGTGAGGTACTGTCTGCTCAACTTTTGATGCGAAATCAAGATAATGTTTTAGAGCAGCCTCGAAATAGAGCCGAGCCTGCTCCGGCTTTCCTTCATCAATGAAGTCATACCCTGCGAATTTCGCCGAATTCCCCGCAAAACTCTGTAGCCTTAACATTTGATCTAGCAATCGCCTATCGTCCGGATGTTTTGCGATGATCCGTTTCAACAGTTCAATGGAGTTAAGGTATTCCTCATAACGGCGGACATTGTTTGTGAAATATGCGGGTCTCTGTCGCCGAAGCTCACTCAATGCAAGAAGCCCATCAATATCGAGAGTATCCTCGTCCTTTTCGAGAAGATCTATCCCTGCATTGATCGACTCAAGTCCCTTGTCGCCATTCCCGCTTCGCGCATATCCGTTTCCCAGTAAATGCAGCGTCTCCGCAAGCTCCCGTTTTAGAACAATGTCGTCCGGCGACATTGAAAGAAGTTTTTGCTGAAGTTCGGATGCCCGCTGATAGTTAACGATGGCGGAATCGAGCTTTCCCAGATTTTGAAGGTACGACGCTCCCTGAACCTCACCGATCTTGCGGTATGCGATGCCGAGTTCTTTGAGGAGTTCGGGGTCGGTTATTTCGCCTTGCGAGATGGCGTCGAGGTAGGCGACGGCGTCGGTGACGAGGCGTTCGCGAAGTGCAGTGGAGCCTTCGAGTTTGGCGATCTCGTCGTGGTAATCGAATATGAGTGAATTGGCGACCTTGCGGACCTGTTCGAAACGCTGTTCGGCGATGAGCTGATTGTGCCGGGCGACCGACCATTGATACAGAGCCATGCCGAGGCCGCTGAGTATGAGCAAAACGGCAGCCGAGGCGGCGGCGACGGGTAGGCGATTCCTGCCGACGAATTTCTTAAAGCGATACGACCGCGATTGCGGATGCACGGAAACAGGCCGGCCGGCGAGGTATGCCTCGATGTCCGCGAGCAGCTGATCCGCCGATGCGTAACGCGTTTCGGGCTCTTTGCCTAGGCATTTGAGGACGATGTTGTCGAGGTCGCCGCGAAGCTCATTTGCAAGGCGTATTCGGTCGATGTGTGCGAAATCTTTATCGGAACCTTCTCGTTCCGACCGCGTAACTGCGGCGGATGGCGTCGATGGTTCCGTCTCGATCACTGCGCGGTAAACATCGAGGCCTTTCGCACGGTAAACGGCCGTCGGCGGCAAGCCTGTGAGCATTTCGAAAAGCAAAATGCCGAGGCTGTAAATGTCGGTCGCGGTCGAGACGGGCGCGCGGGCGATCTGTTCGGGTGCGGCGTATTCGGGCGTCATCGGTGCCGAGGTCTGCGTCCCGCCTTCGATGTCGAGTGCCTTTGCGATGCCGAAATCGAGCAGCTTTACCGTGCCGTCGTCAGTGACGAGGATGTTCGACGGTTTGAGGTCGCGGTGAACGACCAGCCGGCGGTGTGCGTACGACACGGCATCTAGGACCTGCACAAAAAGCCGCAACCGCTCGCGTGTCGTCAACGCCTTTTCGCGGCAGTATGCGGTGATCGGCGTGCCCTCGACGTATTCCATCACGTAGTAGGGGATGCGGTCCGCGGTGATGCCCCCGTCAAAGAGGCGGACGATATTCGGGTGTTCGAGTTTGGCAAGGATCTGTTTTTCGTTGCGAAAACGGCGTGCCAGTTCCTCGGAAAAGACGTTGTGGCCGGTCAGTTTGATGGCGACGCGTTTGTCAAAATCGCCGTCCTCGCGTTCAGCTTCGAAAACGGCTCCCATGCCGCCGCGGCCAAGCTCGCGTGTGACGCGGTAATTGCCGATCGTTTCACCAATGATGGAATGGCCATTGTCCGGAGCGTTCGGTTCGTCCAGGAATCCGGCGGCGGCATTATCGACCGCTAGAAGGTCGGAAAGCTCTTCGTAAATGGTCTGCTGGTCTATTCTTAGTCGCGACAGGGCAGCGGCGCGTTCGTCGTCAGGCAGATCGACGACCTCGTTGAAGACCGCTTTCAGGCGTTCCCATCGTTTTTTGTCGTCGCTGCCGGCCATACTTCTCGGTTCTATTGTGGGTTAAGCTGTTTATACAACCAATTGCGTGCCATTCGCCAGTCCCGCATTACGGTGCTCAGGGAGATGCCCAATAGATCAGCGATCTCGTCAAACGCTATGCCGCCGAAAAAATGCAGTTCAACGATGGTCAGCTGCCGCCCGTCTAACGCCGCCAGTTTGTCGAGGGCATCATCGAGAGCGATATAATCGACGCGTTTTCGCTCGAACTCGACCGTTGAATAGATAGCGGCATCATCGAGTGCGATGTGAACGGCACCATCACCGCGTTTGGCGCGTTTTTTATCACGAGCGTGATTGACCAATATCCGCCGCATCATCGTCGTCGCAACACTCAAAAAACGTACGCGATCATCGAAATCGAGGGAATGCTGCGACTGCAGCCGCAGATACGTCTCGTGAACAAGGTCCGTCGGCGATAACGTATGATTCGCCCTCTCACCGCGCAAATAATACGCCGCCAGCCGCCGCAGATCGGCATAACTCTGCGGTATCGACTCGTCCAAATTGTGCTCGCGTTCGGGCATCTGAAGTCGCCGGTTGATGACACGCTAAAATCAGAAAGAGTGCGTTACTTATTAAACTCCCAAGAGGGCTTCCGGTTTGAAACTTCTTGACCTAATGATTCGCCGTGTTCCGAGATGTTAAATCCTAAGTAGTATTTTTGCAAGAGTTGGGCTGCTGATTTGGTGGACCCAGAACACACTATTTGCCTTAGCTACAGGCTTTTCGGGACCCAGGTTGAAGCCGCAGAACGATCATTATCGATTACTTGTACGATTCAAGTTCCATAACGGCGCCAGATTCTGTATGGAGAGCCATGTGGTGAGGCAAGACAAAAAAAATAAGAATTGTGACACATTTTCTGCACGAACGGTGCGTTGTTTGAAGAGCCGCAGTGATTTGAGGCAAAACGTCAGCAAGTGAGAAGTTTGCTTATGGTCGTACACATTATAATTAATCGCAAATTGCGGTTAGTTCACCTTTTGCGAATTCGGAAAATGCAATACCTATACTGCGTAGCATTTTTGTTGTTATTTAACCTTAACGCGGTTGCTCTATCGTCTGACTGGTTGGCCTTGAATAATGCCGATTGTGTCCAAGGAACCCGCAATTGTGGGCGCAGTCTCTCACCGCATAGCAACGAGACTCTTACTAATGCGGACATTATCAGGATGGTCAAATCTGGCGTGAGCGATTCGGTTGTCATAGGCGCTATTCAGGCTAACGAGAACAAATTTGATCTTTCTGTCAATGGAATACTTAGCCTAAAATCTGCTGGTGTAAGTGATGCCGTGATTGCGGTTATGCAGAGATTTGCCGGTCGTCAGTCAGTCAGAAGGCCATCCGATCGGGACTCCAGTCTTCCGAACTACGGGAAGATTGAAGAAATAAAAGGCCTTAAGCGGGTCTATGTCTCTGCAGAGGTGGGCAAAGCTCGGGAGAATATAGAAAAGGTCTTGTCGAAAGCAAAACTTTTTGAGTTGACCGGTGACCCGAATAAAGCCGACTTTGTGCTTGAGTATCGCACGCTAAGCCGGGACGTGACCTCCGAAAAGGGAAATGAAGACACTACCACGCGTTCACAGTTGACCGCGTATATCGAGAACTCTGCTGGCCGGACGATCACCTGGTCTGATACCGCGAAGCAAATGAAATTCCTTTCCGGCGGTATTGGATTCCAGACGAAACCGAATGAGATTAAGTTGGCAGAGAAGTTTATAAAGGAATTTCGAAAGGCATCGATTAATTAGGTTTTGACGTTTTGAATCATAATCACGGGTAAGGATTGTGTAGCCAAGGACTTGACCCCCTGTTAAAACTAACTGATCGGGTTTCGTGGTGTTAGCAAGAATTGGAATAAAAAATAGTATGTGTAGACAAAAACTAAGATTATCCATGTTTACAGTGGTCTTGGTCATCTTGAGCGTAGCCGAAAGCGGCCTTTCCATCCAGGCTCAGTCTGTGGTTAAGGTTTCGGAGCCAGAGTATGTCGATATTTTTTACGCGATAGTAGATGGTAGGACGGATCTAGTTCCCCTGGAAAGACAGCAACTCAAATACGCGGCTAAATCAAAACCAGGACTATTTTCCTCTGCGGTGTCGGCATCGTACTTTGTTGCAGAACAACGCTCTCCTGTCCGATTTGAAACTGGGACTATGGTTCGGTTTGTCGTCCGAGTTCAATCTAGGGAACAAGACCCTCAAATTCTAATTAAATTCTTTCGGTTCATAGATGAGCCGGGGATGCGGCTGTTCCAACGACAGGGCGTTAGTACTAGTATCGGTAGAGCAAAAAATGCGACAGTCGAGGCCAGTCTGATTCCTTTCTCGGCTTCGAAATATGGAGAAAAATCTTTTTCGGCGACGCCCAGCGTCGAGTTGGAGCCGGGAGAATATGTCTTGACAACGGCTGGAGGGAAACTCCTTTACTGTTTCGGCGTAGACGAAAAAAAATAATATAGGAGATCTTAGAGACGATATGATAACGGTAAAAGTAATCAATCAAAGCTCGGGCAATCCCGCGAGTGGAAAAAGAGTGGTGTTGGGGTTTGACGGTGTTTTCTCTGGGGGCAACTCATCGTCAGAGTACACAGACAGCAACGGCGAGGCCCACTTTAATAACGAAAATGGAACTGGCCAAGTTTTTGTCGACGGTAGAACCGAGTATCGGGGCAAACTTGCGGGTCGGATCATTATTTACATTTGAACAAGCCCAAAATTTGTCAATGCGGGAGAGAATATGCTTCACAAATCAGATCTTGAGATAGAAAGACAAAGTAGTGCTGACCCAAAGTTCACTGGGACGTGGTCGCCGGCGAACATTGAAGAGGTCAGAACTCAATCCGGCGGTGTTTTCTATCGTCCCGATCTTAACGATGGGTTTTTACTGCAATGCCTTCGATGTAAAGCGAAGTATCAAATTGACGAATGCGACAACTGTAACTATCGACACTTCCGTACTGGCCTCGCAGGTGTCTTTTGCATGCAGTGTGGTGAGGGGGTTTCAAGCTGGGCTTGCGAGAGGTGCTCCACAAGAAACTCGGTCGATCGGACGCTATTCGTACTAACGAAAGAACGTAAAGGTAAGCTTCTTGCGAAGTTCGCTGCTATCGGTGCAGGTTTCCTTGTCTTTGCAATCACAGCTTTTTCGAAAGCCAGTTCGCCGGAGGCCGTGATCGGAGGCGGATGCTGCTTTCCGTTAATACTTGCCGCCGTTGTGTATTTTGCTCTTCCACTAATTCTTGACCAAATGAGGGAAAGCAAAGAGAAGGTGCAATGAGACGACAGCTTGTCAGTCGAATCATGAATGATTATGATAACCAATCGCTTCGTAAATATACTTGAGAAAATTTCGCAGATGGACACCTTACTCTACAAGGTGGCGGGAATCTCAGAACCGGACGCCAATCTATTTGAAGTGGATCTTAGTTGCCCTTGGATGGACGGGCATCGCACGTTTATTAAACTGGATCCCGCCGAACATTTTACGCTCGTCCAAATTGAACATATCTGGGCCTTCTTAGACATGGAACTTGATGGCGACGATTGGTGTTCTCAACTTTTCTGTGCTTTCAAGAAAAATACCGGAGGGTTCAATGCATCGGGGTATTATCTCGCAATCCGCGAGTGGGGTGATTCAAATGTTGTGTCACTCAATCGGTCTATTATTGCCTTAAACGCGTGGTCGGACGTAGAAATTCAAACAGTTTTGGATCTTTTTTTTTCTGACCTAGCCAACTGCCTTGGGCTTATTGACTCCAGTCTGACAGTGTTCAAAAGAATTGACAATAGCGACTAGTCAACCGGGGTTAAGCCGAAGATGTAAGAGGCACAATTAAGTAACTAATTCGATTAATCGCAAGGGAGAGTTCAAATGGATAATACGCAAAAACAACCGTCGTTACCACCAGTATCTGCAGAGAAGTCTTGGAAATGTTGTAAGTGTCGTGTTGAGAATTATAATGATCCAACTCACTGTAGTTATTGCGGCCATGATAGATGTGGTAGCTGCCGAGACTTGTTGGGTGCTACACCCTAGTTGGGCCAAATATTGCCTTGGCCGTACGGCGTGAAGCTTAATGCTGCTTCAAAGCATCAAGTTGCAACGCATCAACTAAGTTATGCTTAAAAAGCAAAGGATAATCTAAATGTTAAAGCAACTTCTAGGTTCATTGTTTGGTTTTCGATCTGATTCTCAACCATGCTCACGCTTGGTTTTTGATCGAGTGAAAGAGGAAGGTCCTTGCAGGGAAGACGGGATTTACACAATTAATTCCGATGGCACCGACTGTAAACAAATCTATTCCAGTCAGCATGCCTCCTGTCCGGCATGGGCGCCTGATGGGAAATGGATCGCATTCTCTTATTCAAATATTCACGAAGATAAGTCAAGCATTCTCATAATGGATGAGAACGGAGATGAGCGTAATCGCCTAACGATTCATGAAGGTGCAGGGGCAAGCATTTCTAGCCTAACGTGGTCTCCTGATTCTTGTCGCCTGGCGTATTCCTTCCACGAGTATGTTAACGGAAAACATTTGGAGGATATCTTTGTCGTAAATGTAAATAACAGATCAAAGAAAAAGCTCACGCTAAGTGGAGAAAATACAGATGTTGTATGGACACCCTCAAATGAGCTTGTGTTCGAAAGGAGTTTGGATGACGACTGGGGCAAACTCTTTGTTATGGGCCCGAACGGAGAAAATCTACGGGAGTTCAAAATGTTGGGATCCAACGCAACTTGTCCGCACTGGACACCGAATGGCAAAAAAATGGTCTTTGGTGTATCGCAGGACAATTTCAAGAAGCAGTATTTTGTCATGAATTCCGATGGAAGCGAAAGAGCGCTTATTCCGACGAACAGCCGAATTCGCAAAATGATAATCTCCCCCGACGGGCAAAGTGTAGCCTATTCAACATGCAAGGGGAAAACATTTGATGTGTTTATTTTGTCACTCGATGATGGTTTTGAGCGAAGAGTCGTTGCAAATTCGAATATTTTTAGTAGTCGTGATATTTCATGGTCACCGGTAATCTAATATACATAAGTGGGAAGTGTCGAGCCAAGATTAGATGTAGGTATGTAAACCTCCCCTTCGTTTTCTAAGGCGTGCCGGCAATTTCGTTTTTAACGGCCCCTTTTTTCCTTGGTCGTATGGAATATGACCTAGGCGAATGTTACGATAATCTTTGATAGCGTCGACTATTTTGTCAAATTTGGGGAACATATTTGTGATCGATCTTGAACTAACAGAAGAACAAATTGCGTTGCGGAATACGGTCCGCGAGTTTTGTGCGGGCGAGGTCGCTCCGTACATCAAGGAATGGGACGAGAAGGCACATTTTGAGCGAAGTGTTTTCGATAAAATGGCCGAATTGGGCTTGCTGGGCGTCTGTATCCCTGAGCAATATGGCGGTGCGGGGTTTGATTACATCTCGCTGGGGCTGGTGTGCGAGGAGCTTGAGGCATGCGATACGTTTTTGCGTGTGGCGATGTCGGTGCACGTCGGGCTGAACAGTATGAGCCTGCTGACCTGGGGAACCGAGGAGCAAAAGCAGAAATACCTCGTCCCGCAGGCGAAAGGTGAAAAGCTCGCAACATTCGGCTTGACCGAGCCGAACGCCGGTTCAGACGTCGTCGGTATGAAAAGCTATGCAAAGCGCGACGGCGACGACTGGATCCTGAACGGCGAGAAGATGTGGATATCGCTTGCAGACGTGGCGGATCATTTCCTTTTCTTTTGCTGGACCGACCTCGAGAAGATGAAGGTTCGCGACCACACAGGCATCTCGTGCTTTATTATCGAGCGTACGATGCCCGGCTTTACGAGCGGAACCATACACGGCAAACTCGGCATCAAGGCGGGCAACACCGGCTATTTCTCACTGCAGGACGTCCGCGTGCCCGCGGCCAATATGCTCGGTCAGGAAGGCGAAGGATTCAAGATCGCGATGTTCTCGCTCGAGAACGGCCGCTATACGGTCGCGAGCGGTGCGACGGGCGTGATAATGGCGTCGCGTGACGCATCTATCGCCTACGCGAACACTCGCGAAGTGCAAGGACAGACCATCGCCAATTTTCAGCTCGTCAAACAAAAGATCGCCGAGATGGAAGCCGATTATCAAATGGCTCATCTGCTGTGGCTGAAATGCGGATACCTCAAGAACCAAGGCAAGCCGTCAGCAAAGGCCGCATCATTGGCGAAATGGCAGGCGACGATCCGCAGCGAAAAGGCTGCGTCGATGGCCATCGAGATCCACGGAGCCAACGGCTATACGAACGACTATCCCGTCGAACGTTATCTGCGTAACTGCAAGGCCGCTGTCATTTACGAAGGCACACGCGACATTCACACACTAATGCAGGCCGACTGGGCGCTTGGGCTGAAAAAGGAAAAGGCGGCACGCGTTACGCTGCCGCCCTATGCACCCGCGGATGCCCGCGGTACTGCGGGTTGATCATTTCGCGGTATTTGCCGCGGTGTTCGATGCAGTTTTTGAGACCGAATCGACGGACGGAGAACGCGTGGTCCATTTCCACTCTCCGTCCTCTTTTACAAATACGATCTTGATGCCGTTCGGGTACTTGCTCGCCTTGAACTCAGCGACGGCCTCATCGCCCTTTATATCTTCGTTTCGGACCTCGCACGGCTTGCCCGTTATGCGGTCGTCCTCGAGGTATTTCAGCAGGCTCTTTTCCTTGTCCGCCTTCATGCCTTCGTCAAAAGATTTGAGCGTGTCCTTTGAGAACAGCTTTCTCAGAGCCGCTTCGTCGTTCTTTTCCCAAGCCTCGCAATAGGCCTTCACGACCGATTCAAGCGTCGGGGCGTTGTTGGTCGTCGCGTCGGACTCTTTCTTTTCCGTTGCGACTGCGTTTGCGGCGCTGTTTGCGGCCGCTGTATTGGTCGCGTTGGCCGGTTTATCACTCGACCCGGAACAACCGGCGAGCATAAAAATGCCGGATAGCAAAAATAATAATGTGATACGCATAATTCGGTAATTCTCCTCGCAAAAGCAAAAACGTGAGTATAATTACTTTAGCAAAAATGGACAAGAACGCACATTTCGACTTTCAAAGACTGTTCCTTACCGAAGGGCTTCCCGAGCCTTTAACGCCCGCCAGCAGCCACTTGCAGCTGTTTGATAACTACATAGAAAATACACGCTTGCGCATTCGTCAGATACGCGATCCTTACACGAAAGAATGGACCCGCATTCTGCAGCAGAAACTAACGCCGCCGCCCGGACAAGAGGCCGCGACACGCATCGCCGAGATGCACCTGAACGAGGCAGAATATGCCGTTTTTGAGCGTTTTGAAGGCCGCGAGATCAGAAAGAATCGGTATTTTCACGAGTTCGACCGCGTGGAGTTCACGTTCGATGTTTATCTCGGCGATCTGCGGGGACTAACGACGGCACGAGCTTTTTTTCACGATGAAGAGGCGATGGAGAAATTCCTACGTCCGCCCTTTGTTGTCATCGAGGTGACGAACGATACGTTCTTCACCGGAGCGAACCTGGTCGGCAAGAAATTCGTTGACGTTCAGACCGAGGTCGCCCGCATTTTAGGGCAATCAGTCCAATAATTGCTCAAACTGGGAGCCTTTACTGAACTCTCGGCCTCATCGGCACGTTCCGCTCGAGTGAATCGTAGATCTGAAGATAGATCTTCGTTTCACGCGGGATCAGGTTCGTCCAGCCGGCTCCGCCGCGTGTTATATAGCCGGGCAGGCGAGCGGGATTCGAATTATATCCCGCAGCCATTAATTGCGAAGGCGTTGCGATGCCGGTCGCAAGAGCATTGCTGACCGACGGACGCGAAACTAGGTCATCCCACGTCATCTGAATATAAAGCAGCATCGCCTGTGCGGCGTTTGCGTGGTTGCGCATGCCTTCGACAAAATCAGGCATCAGATTGACGCTAGGATACCGAGCACGCATTATGCGATACGTTGACGGGATCATCTGGATCATTCCGCCCGCCCCCGCGGAACTGACGGCGTAACGGTATGTTTGCCCTTCGTTGAGCGCATAGAGCGTAAACACGTCACTGTAAATGTTTATGTGCGGTTCGGTGCGGAAACGCAGGTGATCGACGTGCTCTACCGTCGCAAGCCGTTCTGCCATATCAGCGACGATCGGGTCGATCTTGAAACCCTTTTCACGCAGCGTTGAACGCGCGATGTCGATGGTATTCCTTACATACAGTTGTCCCGCTGACACCACCTCAGGAGTGGCAATGCCGGGATGCGTGGACATGTAATATGCCGTCTCGATGAATACGCCGTTTCGGACGACCGGGTATTGCACCATCAAAGGCTGATGCGGTGTGCCGGCGTCGTCGATCAGGACAACAGGTGTGTTGACGCCGTTCGCCCTAACGGTACGCGACGTCATCTGGCGGCCGTTCGAGGAAATAACCGAGAAGGGAACTCCACGTGTCAAGAAGGCTTCTTTCCCGATCGAAACGAACGCGACCTCTTTCGTCTTTACGTCGTAGTAGGCTATTTGGACGACCTCGTTTAGGACTGATCCTTCGGCCATCGCAGTGGTCATCGGCCTTGTCTGTAATGAACGCTTCGCCTCTGCGATCTTGCCCTTGATCTGTCCGAAAGAAAGATAGGTGTTCGGAACGGCAGGGATCGGTGCCGGGGCGGGCCGCGGCGGTGCGGGAACTGCCGAAACTGCAGGCGCTGTGAATGGTGAAGGCGAAGCAGCCGGCATTTTAACCGGTTCAGGCGATGGAATATTGCTGGTAACAACAACTCGAGGGTTCGCCGGTTCCATTCGTCCCGAAGACGGGCCTTGTCCGAAAGACACAGTAAAAGCAGCGACGCAGATGCCAAGAGCGGCCAAATATCTCATAATTTTGTAGAGGAGATCGGAAGGCGATAGCCTAAGGGTCAATTGCTGTCGATCAGCACGTATAAGATTCCGACATAGGCGATGGTGTTGTCAAGTCTTTTAAGAAAAATTTATTGATGCTACAAAGATAGCTTATAGTGTATGAAACTTTTTGGGACCGACGGCATTCGCGGAGAGGCAGATAAATTTCCTTTCGATGATGCGACGCTGAAACAAATCGGCCGCGGTTTAGCCGACGAGCTGAGATCGAGGACGGGGAGAGATGTTCGCCTGCTTACTGCCCGAGATACGCGGGAATCCGGCGAACGTATCGAGACGGCAATAACATCCGGAGCCGTTTCGGCGGGTGGTACTTGTGTCTCGGCCGGCGTAATGACGACGCCGGGTGCGGCTTATTTATGCGGTAAGTTCGGCTTTGATTCGGCCGTTGTGATCAGCGCATCACACAATCCGTATCATGACAACGGAATCAAGATATTCTTGCCGAGCGGGCAGAAACTGGATGCGTCCGGAGAAGCAAGCATCGAAGCGGCGATATCTGAGAGCGCCGGAGAATTGGCCGACTCAATTCTAGATCTGACCAGAGAGCAAGAGTTTGTCGCGGCCTATTCTGATTATTTGAGAGCCAGCCTGAAGTTGTCGGGCGAAGGCCGCCGCATCGTGATCGACTGTGCAAACGGGGCCGCATCTGCCATTGCCCCGCAGATCTTTCTCGGCTCAGGGGCTGATGCTGTTGTGATCAACGACTCGCCGGACGGCCGTAACATAAATCTGGGCTGTGGCTCGACACATATTGAAGGCCTTCAGTCGGCGGTTCTCGAATATTCAGCCGACCTCGGCATAGCGTATGACGGTGATGCCGACCGAGCACTTTTCGTTGATGAGAAAGGGGATCTTATAGACGGCGACGCCACTCTGCTGATCCTCGCCAGACAACTTCGCAAGAATGGAGGTCTGAAAAACGCGACGGTCATTGCGACGGTGATGAGCAATCTGGGGCTGAATGAGGCCTTTGCGGTGGAGAATATCAGTTTAGTGAGAACCGCTGTCGGCGATAAATACGTGCTCGAACGCCTGCTCGAGACCGGGTCGGAACTCGGAGGTGAGCAATCCGGCCACATCATCCTGCCAAAGCGCAGCCTGATCGGTGACGGCATTATGACGTCGATCCTGCTGTTTGAGGCGATGTTGGAGGAAGACTGCACTGCGTCGGAGCTGAGCCACGGATTTAGGCAATATCCACAGGTACTGAAGGGTGTTCGCGTCAAGGAGAAGATCCCGTTGGATAGTGTGTATGCGGTTTCGGAACTAAGAAAGGCGATCGAAGAAAGACTGGGAGAGAGCGGCCGGCTTGTATTGCGTTATTCGGGCACTGAGCCCTTGGCACGCGTAATGATCGAAGGCAAAGACCAAGCGGAGATCGATCAAATGGCCGACGAATTGATCGCGGTGATAGGCAGGGAACTTGGCTAATGTTCGTAGTTTTGTACAGTTGGAGGATAGATCCCTCGCTCGAGGAGCAATTTACAGAAAGTTGGTCTGCCGTTACACGGCATTATTTGGAACATCACGGAAGTCTCGGTTCACGTCTGCACCGAGGCGGCGACGGACGGTACTATGCCTATGCCAAATGGCCCGATGAGTCATCACGCGACGCAGCCGCTAACGACGGCATTCCGGCAGATCTGCGATCGCAGATGAATGCTGCGATCCTTGAAGCATTTCCGGAGATCACGCTCGAGGTCGTTGCAGACTACCTGAAGATATGACCGGCACGATCGTAAAAGTATGCACACCTGTCTCGTCCGATGTTTATGATGTTGTGATCGGAGGCGGAGCACTCGATAATGCCGGGTCGTTGATTGCCGGGCTTCCCGGCAATGGCGTGAGAAGGGCTGCAGTTGTTTCGAACAAGACCGTATTCTCATTTTACGGCGATCGACTGGTCGCTTCGCTGAGAGCCGCCGGGATCGAGGCGGTTGTTCACCTGATCGGCGACGGCGAGCGATTCAAGAACTTCAGGACGCTGGAAAAGACGCTCGAGCATTTTTCCAGATCCGGCATTACGCGGACCGATGCCGTTGCTGCACTCGGCGGCGGCGTTGTCGGCGATCTGGCGGGGTTGGCCGCGTCGCTGCATCTTCGCGGCATTCCCTTTATTAATATTCCGACAACTTTGTTGGCGATGCTCGACGCCTCGGTTGGAGGGAAAACAGGCGTTAACTCAAAATATGGGAAGAACCTAATAGGTACGATCCGTCAACCCGCCGCGGTCTTGGTCGACGTTTCGGCACTGGCAACACTTCCGCAGCGGCATATTCGGTCGGGCCTCTATGAGGCCGTTAAACATGGTGCTCTCTCGGGAAAGAAGCTGCTCGGCCGAAACTCCAGATTGATCGAGCTATTGTCCAAACGGCATCACGGCCTGCTGAGCCTTGATGATCCATCTGAGATCTCAGATCTGATCTCTGAGAACATCGCATTCAAGGCTTCGATCGTAATGGGCGATCCCAACGAAGCGATCACGAAAGCGGGCCCGCGCTCGAGAAAGACACTCAATTTCGGACACACTCTCGCCCACGCCATTGAAAAAGCAACAGATTACAGAGGAATTCTGCACGGCGAGGCGGTTGGATACGGCATTTTGTTTGCTGCAGAACTTTCAAAAAAACTTGCAAATTGCGCTAAAGAAGATGTAGAATTGTTGAACGATGTTGTGCATCGTGTCGGCCCGCTGCCGTCACTTGCCGGCGTCGAGTTTGAGAACGTCATTCGCGCGTTCGGCCTTGATAAGAAAAATATCGGCGGATATCTTCAGATGGTACTTCTGCGAGGCATCGGAAAACCGATCGTAGTTCAGATCGGGAGGACCGAACGCCGTGTAGTTGAAAACACTCTCAAACATTTCTTCAGGAAACAGCTGTGAATTTCCCGCCGCAGCATCAGAAAGCAATGAGTACGCAAAATAGATTTAAGAGCTCCGAGCGTGGAAGCGCCGGCGTAAAGTTTGCTGTTTTTCTCGTAATACTCGGCCTGTTGGCGCATGCAGGGTATAATTACGTGCCGGTCGCTTACAACGCTGAAAGCCTAAAGACAGATATGCAGCAGGCTGTTGTTCAGGGGCTTGCTCTTCCCGGCAAGATCGACCCTGTGGAGAACGTTCGTAATCGAATACACGCTTCAACCCAAAAGAACGGAGCGCCTCCTGACACGCTTATTGACGTTAAGCAAAAGGGAAATGTCATCTCAGCCCGCGTGTCGTTCACAAAGGAAGTGAACATCTTGCCTTTTGGCCTCTACAAGCACAAATACAATTTTGACCACACTGCGACGCCGACGGGTTTTCTGGTTGACAGTATGAATTAGACAGCGGCGTTCATCGCTTCGAGAACGCGTTTTGGCTGGATCTGGATAAGACTCTGCGGGGCGTCCGCCAGCCAAGTGTTGGGACAAACACCGCACGTAGTACATTTTTCGACGGCAGGGCACGGGAGGCTGGAACGAGCTTCACGTGCTTTTTCGTGTTCGGTCTTCAGAAATTCGAAGGATAGGCCAGAATCTACTATCGACCACGGAAGGAATTCACCGTAGCCGCGATCGCGGGAAATGTGGAATGCGGCATTGGTGTCTGTTTCGCGGAGAGCCCTCTGGATGTCGCCGCCGTTTCGAGCCGCCTCATTAATTACGGCAGCAATGGTCCGATCGCCGGACGAGAACAGCGCCTGCTCGTGGGCGATTCGGGCGGACATGAAACGAACACTTACGTTGGGGATCTTGCTCAGGCCCTTGCAGACATATTTGATGCGTTTCTTCAGTTCCTTCTCATCACAAATGCCTTCCCACTGAAGCGGCGTGTTCGGCTTCGGCACGAAACCGTTGAGCGAAGGAATGATAGTGCCGGCCCGTCCGAAACGCTTGCCTGCCTCGAGCATCCGATCCTTGATTCGTTCCACAAGCACGAACATTTCGTCCAGGTCTTCCGGTGTTTCTGTCGGCAGGCCTACCATCATATAAAGCTTGATGGTCAGCATCCCGCGATCAAAGACCGCACCGCAGATATCAACGATCTCGTCGTTTGTGAGGTTTTTGTTAATAACTCGCCGCAGTCTGTCGGAACCGGTCTCGGGCGCAACTGCTATCTGCTGATCCCGTGATTCGACCAGTGCGTCGAGCAATTCGTCTGATATCTGATCCAGCCGAAGCGATGAGACGGAAATGCGGTAGTCCATTGCACGAAGCTCGCGGAGGATCGTGGATATTTCAGGATGATCGCAAACAGCGGTCGATACGAGCCCGATCTTGTCGGTCTTCGAACGCCACTCTTTCGCTTTCGCCAAAATATCCTTTGCCGGAACGACGCGCGGCGGGTAGTAGTTGTAACCTGCCCAGCAGAAACGGCATCCTTGCGAACATCCGCGTGAGATCTCAACCAACAAACGATCACCCATTTCGGCCTCCGGCGACCAAACCGAGGTAGAAGGACAAAAGACATCTTGAGTGGTTAGGAATTCGGCGAGTTCGGTCTCACCGCGTTTCAGAGCACGGCGAAGGGTGCCTTCTTTTGGGTTAACAGCCGCCAATGCTCGTCCGACCCGTTTTGGTACAGATTCTTGATTAGGCTTGTAGTCGAAAACGGTGCCGTCGTCGTTGTAGATGACGTCATAAAATGACGGTACGTAAAAGCCCCGTCCGATCCTTGCAAGTTGAAGAAGGATGTCTTCGCGGCGATCGTTCTCTTCAATAGCGTCCACAAGCTGCCAGGCGAGTATTTCGCCTTCGCCGACCGCAATGACGTCAGTGAAATCGGCGATCGGTTCAGGGTTGAGAAACGACGCGGCACCGCCCATCACCACGAGCGGATGGTTCTCGCTGCGTTCGCGCGACCAAACCGGAATACCCGCGAGCTGCAGCATCCTCGCCATATTCAGGTAATCGGTCTCAAATGAGATGGAAAAAGCTATTACGTCGAAATCCCGCAGCCGAGTTTGGGACTCCAGCGACATCAGCGGTGTTCCGGTGCGTTCGTATTCAGCGAGTTCAGAACTGTCTGGATAAAATGCTCGCTCGCATTCAACGCCGGGGATCGAATTGAAGAGCTCATACATCGTATGGAGCCCAAGATTCGCCATCCCGATAGCGTGAGTGTTCGGATAGCAAAGAGCGATACGCAGACCGCTGCCGGCCGGGTATATGTAACCTTCCTCCGCGGCGAGTTTGTTGCGATAGCTGTCTGCGATCTTTCGGCTCATTCTAAAACAATGAACTAGGATAGCAGAGGCTGCACGGCGTGACCATATGATGTCGGGCGATCAGGTTGAGCAAAACCGACCTTGGATCACTTCTTCTTCGAGTCCGGCTTCGGGGTCGAATAGAAAGGACGGTGTTGGACCGTATGGGTCTTATCATCAAAATTTCCGTCCCCGTCAACATCCACCTTTACTTCCAGTTTGTAGCGTTTGCCCGGCTCGCGTTTTTCGCCGAGGTCATAGGCAAGTGAATATTGATTTCTCAGCAACCCATTGATCGAATTGAGATAGCCGGGAATCTCGGATTCGAAGGTCATCGAAAAATGCATGCCACCGGATTCCTTTGCAATGGTGTTCATCGCGTTCTGTGCCTGCAGGAAAGTCAGACGCCCCGGAAGACCGTCCAGCCGGTCCGTCGGGCCCAGCAGATGTTCATAGCGCTTGTAGAACAGATTTCCGGTGCTGATGATGTAAATGGGGACGCCGGCTTCTTGGACTATGCGGCGAGCCTGGTCGTAGTTGATACGGCTGAAAGTATCAATGCCGGATGCAACAAGAATGATAGCTTTGCGTTTCGATCGCACCGACGCCATTCCGGCGTAGTCTGAGTAACGCTCTTTGTTGTTCTCGAGAATCACCGAATCGCCTTTGCCGCCGACGAGCGCGAAAGAGAGAGCATCCCAAAGGTTATTCTCGCGAAACGCGGGCATGCTGCGAAGCAGGAGATTGATGGTGTCGCTAATGCGTCGCGGGTCATTGGTAAAATCAGTGATCGGCGTCGGTCTTAGGTCAAAGGCGATCACCGATGCGTAATCGTCCGGAGGCTGGATAAAACGCGTTAAAAATTGAGCGACCGGGCGTATGACCTCATAGGTTCCCGGTTCGAACCGCCCGCCGGCCGCAGAGCCGAAAAGCTCTGTCCATTTGCTGAATTCAACTACCAATGAGATCGTTATCGGCGCTTCAGGCGTGGTGAAGTTTGAAATATCGACGCGTTTCCCATTTTCGAAGATCGCGAAATTCTCCTTCTTGAGCCCGGTAATGATCTGGCCTGATTTCTTATTGAAGACGACAGCGTCAATGTTGACCACATTGGTCTCGATCCGTTCGACCTCGTCGTCAGCTATCGCATTCTTCTCTTCTTCAAGCCGCTTCTTTTCTTCCTCGGTCAATGGCTCGGGACGCTGATTCTTCTTTTGGTCGGTCTTTTGGGTGCCGCTCTTTTGCGGCCGCGACTGGGAAAACACATCGGAGCCGAACGCAAATACAGCGATCACGCACGCGAGAACCGACAAAAAAGACCGCAAAATCCCTTCAAATCTCATAATTGTAGACCCCTAACCGGACTGTAATCTTTGATACAAATTGTTGTCTTTTGGTTGGATTAAATCAAGTATGGCGCCGACTCCTGTCAGGGCCAAAAATTTAAGTTGACATCGAGAATACACGGGGTGATAAAATCAGGCAGTTCTGTGAAAACTCAACTTCCCATAACGGTAGATAACATTCGTCGCATCCATAATGAGCGGCGAAAGGAGATATCGGCCCGCTTGTCCGAGTTCCGGCAGATACATCGCAGCGGCACGGAAGAACGGTTTTGGGAGGAAATGGTCTTTTGTTTCTTTACAGGCGGCTGTTCAGCCGCGATGGGATTGAGATCGATCGAGGCTGTGAGGCCGCTGTTGGCGTCAGGAACACAGGAAGAGATCGCTGCGGCGCTAAGCGGAGTTCATCGCTATCCGAACGCCCGGGCACGGTACGTGGTGGAGTCGAGAGAGTTTCTCACAGCAAACCATAAGATGAAGATCCGCAAGACGCTTATGGATTTTGATTGCGGGCTGGAAAGGCGGGATTGGCTGGCAAAGACCAGAGGAATCAAAGGCCTTGGTTATAAAGAGGCTAGCCACTTTCTGCGAAATGTGGGATTTACCGGTTATGCGATCCTCGATAAGCACGTCCTTAATTGCCTAGCTGAATTGAAGCTGATCGATGACCCCAAACCACCCGCGACACGATCGCGCTATATCGCCGTCGAGAATATCGTAAGGGAGCTCGCAGCGGAGTCTGAGGTAGGATTTGACGAATTGGATCTTGTGCTTTGGTCAATGAAAACAAATGCTATACTGAAATAGCCCCCATCGATCGGTTACGGAGCTTGCTCTATGCGGTATCGCGGTCTTCGTAGTTTCGGCTTTCCCCTGCCAAAGATCGTCACAGGTGCGTTTGCCCTCCTGATCATCTTCGTTATTGCAGTTCCGGCTGCTTGGTCACAGGAGAAAAGAAGCCCATCGGTAAATGACCTCCTAAAGCGTGCCGCAAAATCAAATCGTGGAGCAGAATACACCACAGCGGAAGAGCACCTGCGGCAAGCCATTGCGGCCGAACCGTCCCGAACTGACGTCAAGATCGAACTCGGCCTCGCTCTTGCCCGGCAGAGAAAGCTGCGAGAGGCCTACGACATTGTCTTCCCGATCGCCGAAAGCGAGCCCAAGAATGCCCGTGCTTTTTCTGTTCTTGGAACGATACTGCTTGTAGCGGGGAGATTTCAGGAGGCTCGGCTGATACTTTACAACGCGATCGTCCTTGACAGGCGCGAGCATCTCGCATGGGCCGGGTTCGGGCAGTTGGATTTCTACGAGAACAACCTGTCTGAAAGCATAGCCAATCTGCGCGAAGCCGTACACCGGGGTCCGTCAGAGCCCGATTACTTATTCTCGTTAGCCCAGGTGACTGCCCGTGCTGAACGTTACCGGGAGGCCGCCGATGCTTATCGTGAGTTCCTACGCGTTTCGGATACCACGGACAAGGACAGGCGTGCCCGCATCAAGGGGCTTATCGACTTTCTTGCATTTTTGGGGCAAAGCGGAAGGCTCTATCAGTCGATCGGCAAAGAACAAACAACCGTTGATTTTGAGCTTATCGGGAATCGGCCTGTGTTGCAGGTGCGCATAAACAGGGGTCAGGATGATCTGCGATTTGTTCTCGATACAGGCTCCGGAATAACGGTTCTCTCGGCCGAGACAGCCCGACGATTGAAGATAAAGCCGGTTACAAGAGGCGGTCATGCACGCGGTATCGGCGGTGACGGGAAGTTCGAGATCATTTACGGGTTCTTGAACGAGATGTCGCTTGGTGATGTGCGGCTGCGAAATGTTCCGGTTTACATTCGTGATTTTCACAATGATGCTCACAAGATAGACGGTTATATCGGTCTCGGAATGATCTCAAAATTTCTGACCACCATCGACTATGGTGATCAGACATTCGCCCTCAGAAGAAGAGATTCCGGCGAAGCCGCGGAGCCTGCTCCTGAAGGGATCACGCTGCCGCTTCGATTGACATCGAGCGGATTTCTCAGCGGGGAAGTAGAATTGGAAGGTTTTGACGGGCCCCTGAACTTCATTGTAGATACAGGAGCCAGCGTCTCCGTGATATCGGACCGCGTTGCGAAGCTCGATTCGATCAGCAAGTTTGTGAACGGCAAACGAATGCGGGTCATTGGTTCGGCGGGCGTGACCGAGAATGTGCCGGCATTTTCGCTGCCCAAGATCACATTCGGACAGCACACGCGGCGAGATGTTACAGCGATCTCTCTTGATCTGGATTTGATCAACGAGGCTTCAGGATTCGAACAATCAGGGATTCTGGGCGGCAATTTCCTCAATAACTATCGGCTAACCTTCGATTTTCGCAACTCACGCCTGACATTTGCCCCCGCTCGTCAGGAGAACGACTGACCCGCCGATGAAGACAAGCCTATACCTTGAAACCTCGGTCGTCTGCGCCTATTTGGACAATGACGAGCCTTTTCGCAGAGATCTGACGATCCGTTGGTGGGAACACGAGCTCGGAGATTACCAGATATTCACATCGATGTTGGTCCGGCGCGAGATCGAGCGTATGCTCGAGCCGCATCGTGCCGGCTGTCTGAATCTTATTCGGCCGTTGGACGAACTAGGTATGCCGGACGAAGCCGCGATACTCGCTGATGCCTATATCGACCGCGGTATCTTTCAACGTAAATACATGTCACATGCTTTTCATGCTGCTCTGGCTGCGTTTCACTCGATCGATTATTTGGTCACTTGGGACTTCGGCCATATCGCCAACGTGAAGAAACAGGCACGGCTGCGTGTCTTCAATGAATCGGCAGGATTCTTTTCTCCGACGGTGATCACCCCGGAGTTTCTGGTTCAGGTCAAATGAAAAAGGGCCGCAACCGAGCGGCCCGAATCAATATTGGCAAAAAATCTACGGAGTTGTTGCCTCTGCAAACCGCGGAAGCGAGATGCTTTGGTTCAAATACACGCCGAACTCAGTTCCTGATTTTACTTCGGCCTCTGCGCCTTTCATTAGACGTTCGCCCAAGATACCGGCGCCTGCACCTGCGATCGCCCCGATTGCGGTCGCTTTGCCGCCGCCGACAATTGCACCCAAAATAGCACCGCCGGCCGCTCCGCCGCCGATGAAGATCACCTTGCGGTTCTTCATTTTGTCCCCCGTTGCACCGCCCTCATCGTCGCTGCTTGTTTTACCGGCATCGAGGTCGGTCAGCGACGCGTTGATCGCACGCTTACGTCCGTTCGGCAGACGAAGCTCGACAAATCTGGCATCTATCTCTCCGACCTTGCCGCCCTTAGCGGCAGGTTTGACGGATTCGATCTTCGCAAGAAGAGTGCTACCTGTGGGCACTACGACAACTCCATTTGTTGAATAAACCGGCTCCGTGAAGGTGACGGTAAAGGTTTCCCCGACTTTTGCGGTTTTCGACGAGATGGTCTTATTCATTCTGACGCGAAAGATCGTTCCCGATTCGACCGCGTAGAGCGGTTCAGCCGGCTTCGTGGCGGCAGGCCTCTTAACGGCGGGCTTTCGTTTCAACGCGGGCTTTTGGGCAAGTGTTTCGACGCTGCCCGTCATGACAAAAAATCCAATTAACAGGGCAATTGAACCAAAATATGAAAGTCGTTTCATTGTTGTATCCTCCGAGTTTCAACCGAGCCGCGTGACAGATGATGCCGATCGAGCAGCCGGCGTATTTGATGCTAAAAAATCAATTTGTTTGCAAAATAAATACGTCTCAAGAATACAACACGCCGCGCATATTTTCGGGGGAATTTTGAGAAGATTGGAAAATTTTTTTGAAACAGGGCATCATTAGAAATATAGTTTAGGCGTTAGACAATCTACGATCTCCAAAAGTTGCGTGACCCTCGGCCTAAAACCGGGGGTCAAGTAGTTTCAGGAAGAGTTTAAACAAGTTTTTTGCTTGAGGAGCTGAGAGTGATATGCAGTTTATCGCACCCGCCGTTTTGCTTTTTGGTCTGAATCTTCTCGACGCGCTGTTGACCATCGTTTGGGTCCGCAGCGGTGTTGCCACCGAAGGAAATCAACTCATGGCTGCGCTATTGGACATCGGCGACGGAACGTTCCTAGGTGTGAAGATAGCTGTCGGCCTGGCAGCTGCTGTGGTGCTGTACAAATGGAGCGACCGCCGGCTTGCACGATATGGTCTGGTCATCTCGCTCGCGGTGTATATCGGCCTTATGTTCATACATTTGTTTACCGGACTCGCAGCGGCAGGCTACGTTTCAAATGCTCACATAACAGATCTGGCATCTCTAACCGATAGCATAATGTCGATCGCCGGATAGGAATTGATAAGGGCCAGTTTTTGTGAGCGGTGTTTCATCGGGAACACCGCTCTTTTCAATTTCGTATAGTACATTTCCAACTGGTGATGCGGGTTTTTGCATCTAAAACTCGGATTTATACATAATCGTGAACAGGGATAATCAAGTATGAACAGACAGCCTGTATATCATCTTTCAGCAAAACAGATCTTTGGCCTCGCCTTCGCGTCGGCGATCGTCGCGATCGGTGTCACGGCTCTGATCTACAACTATTCGAGCATCTGGACATCAGGGACTGGCACTCCGATCACCTTCGCCGAAAGCAGTCCGGTTCCGGGCGGCATTTCAGATCCGGCCGCAGTCAGTGACGAACAGAACAATATTGAGGTCTATCGAACGCTTGCTCCGGGTGTTGCATTCATAAATACGACGTCATACACGCAGGGCTGGTGGGGCGATGTTCAGGAGGGCCGAGGAAACGGTTCGGGCTCTGTAATTGATCAAAATGGTCATATTCTTACCAACTACCATGTGATCGAAGGTGCACAGCGAGTAACTGTGACCTTTGGCAATGATAAGGTCTATCCCGCCCGCGTTGTCGGCGGTGACCCCGATACGGATCTTGCCGTTATCAAGATCGACCCGCCGGCAGGAATGACGGTTGTGCCGCTCGGTGATTCAGATCAGCTTGTCGTCGGCCAGAAGGTGCTGGCCATCGGTAATCCCTTCGGATTGGATAGAACTCTGACAACGGGCGTCATCTCCGGCCTTCAGCGGCCGATACGTGCAAGAAACGGACGGCCTATCGACGCGGCCATTCAAACAGATGCCTCGATCAACCCCGGAAATTCAGGCGGTCCGCTGCTTGATAAATTCGGGAGAATGATCGGCATTAACTCGCAAATTCTCTCGCCTGCAGGAGGTTCTGTCGGCGTGGGTTTCGCGGTTCCTGTGAACACGGCGAAGCGGGTGATACCCCAGCTGATTCAATTTGGTGAGGTCCGCCGCCCGAAACTGGGTGCATCACTCCCTAGCGTAAAGGAACTCGCCCAACGCGGCTACCGGCTTCCGGTCGACGAAGGACTGCTTGTTTATCAAACGGTCCCGAACGGTTCTGCAGAACGCGCCGGTCTGCGCGGGGTCAGCCCGACCGGTGCCATCGGCGACATCATTATTTCCGTTGACGGGCAGAAGATGAACGATCTCGATGATCTGTTCCGGCTTCTCGACAGAAAGAATTTCGGCGAGACGGTGAATGTGGAAGTATTCCGTGACGGTAAGACGCAGGTGGTGCCGGTCAGGCTGCTGCCGAATCCGCAATCAGGCGGCTCGCGTCGGGTTCAGTAACTAATTGAAACGGCGGGCGTGAGTCCGCCGTTTTTTTATGCCGCACAGTTTTCATCAAACCGAACTCGGCTGGGTCTGCATTCAATGCGAGACGGTCTTCTGTGCCCCGCACCTCGAACACCCATGTAACTCAGATCAGCAGTCGACCGACGAGCCGGTCTCAGATTCATTTATCGCAAAATGGGCCGATCCGGCAAGACGGTCGTTAACGTGCCCTAGTTGCGGCATCACGGAGCTGATCGAACTCAACTAAATTGACGCACCATTTCGTTTGCCGTCATCGTCGATGATAGAGTTTTATTGATGCTGGAACGGGAGTTAGAAACCGCGAAAAAACTGGCCTTTGATGCAGGCCGCGTCATTTTGGGGCATTATCAAAATGGTTTTGAAGCACAAGAAAAACTTGGTGCCGACGACCATCTTGAACCTGTTACGATCGCAGATGTCGAAGCGAGCCGGCTTATTGTTGACGGCATTGCGGCCGCGTTTCTAGAAGACGCGATACTTTCAGAGGAAGAGCCCGACGACGTTGAAAGACGTCTTTCTGCGGCACGCTTATGGATCATCGACCCGCTCGACGGAACTGCAGGTTTTGTAAAGAAAGACGGCGATTTTGCTGTTCAGATAGGCCTGGCGATAGGCGGGCGTCCGGTGCTCGGCGTTGTCCATTTGCCGTTTCATGAGCAGATGTATTGGGCGGTCCGCGGCGACGGTGCGTATCTTGCTGGACCAGATGGGCAAACGTGCCTTTCTACATCGGATATAACCGATCCGGCAACAATGACTGCTGCCGTGACCCGCAATCATCTTACAGAACGCATAGTCCGCACCATCGAGTATTTCGGCTTCAAAGACGTTCTGCGCCGCGGCTCGGTCGGTTTAAAAACCGGCTTGATCGCCGCATGCAAATGCGACGTTTACATACATCCGAGCCCGCGGACGAAACTTTGGGACACATGTGCCCCGCAGGTAATTCTCGAAGAGGCCGGCGGCCGAATTACCGATATATTTGGATCTGAATTAGATTACCTTCGCCGCGATCTGCAGAATCGAAACGGCATCGTCGCAACCAACGGGACTGCGCACCAGATCATTATCGACAGACTCCAGCCATTACTTCAAGAATTTGGGCGAAAGCCTTTCGAATACGCCGCAACAAATGCTTAAACCACAAGATATTGTGGTTTTCGGCTAAAAGCAGGTGCAGCTATTATGCATCTGGTGCCATAGTGTCTTGAGGCATGTCGAATTTCACACGATTTTAAGCAAAAATGGTTGTAATCGAATTAGCATTGTGTTAAACATATCCTCAAGTAGTTTCTCCAAACGCTCAAGCTAAACTAAACAAGGACGATTATTTACGTGAATACAGCAAGCGCTCAATCCACGTCGGCTGAGGCTGAAAATGCCCGGCAGATGATCTTTGCGGGGGATTATTTGAACAAACTGAGCGGCGAAAAGCTCGAATACGAATGCCGCCGTTTGCTTGATCAAGGCTGCGAGGAAATTGAAGTAAATTTCTCGCACACCGAGATGGTGAACAGCATCGGGATCTCGATCCTGCTTGGCATTATTGATATCGCCGCCCGAAATAATGCCCGCGTCGTTTTCACCGATGTCGCCAATGACAAGGTCGAACTTTTTGATATGCTCGGCCTCACGAAACACGTAACAATAGCGTAATAGAAGCCCATGCCTGAACAAGACAACAAACTCATACACGCTTTCGGTGCCCTGGCGATGCTCGGGCAGGAGATCACGAACCGCAGCAATTTCCAGGAAACGATACGCACGTCGCTTCATCTGCTGTCCGGGGCGATCGGGATAATGCGCGGTGCCGTGGCTCGGTATTCGAGATTCGCTCACGAGCTTAACATGATCGCGGTACGCCAGCTTGGCGATGATTTTCCGTTGAGCCTGACGTTGACCGGTGAAGATGAGCGGCAATTCTTGGCGAACGGGCTTAATGCGATCGAGGTCTCGCAGGCAAAGGTGCTGCCGTTCTTTCAGGTGTATGACGTGAGTTTTGAAAGCCGCGGGCTTGAGCTTTTTGTGCCGCTGGTCGTCCGCGACGAGATCGTCGGATCGATCTTTTTAGGCGAGAAAGCCTCGGGTGAACAATACACAAGTTACGACAAGGATATAATCTGCGCGATGGGGCAGCACATCGGGGTCGCCATCGCGCAGCGCAATCTGATGGCGGAGATCGAACGCCGTGCTGAGGAGAACCGGCAGCTGTTTGACGATATGCGCTCGACATATCACGACACCGTTAAGGCATTCGCAGCCGCCATTGACTGCAAGGACAAATACACCGAAGGACATTCGGTCCGCGTCGGCAAATTCTCAGAGATCATCGCTTCAGAACTCGGCTGGGGACAGGACGAAATGGAGGGTGCAGCTGTTGCGGGCTATCTGCACGACGTCGGTAAACTGACCGTCGAACGCAAGATCATCAACGCTCCGTACCGCATCAACGCCAAAGAATCCGCTGAGCTTAATAAGCATCCCGGCGTCGGTTTCGAGATATTGCAGCCGATCAGGCATCCGTATGCCGATGTGCCTCTCGCTGCAAAATATCATCACGAACGCCTTGACGGCCGCGGCTATCCCGACGGTCTCTTCGACCGCGAGATACCCTACATTGCAAAGATCGTCAGCCTCGCTGATTCATTTGACGCGATGACGACCGACCGTCCGTACCGAGCTAGACGCCCTGCCAAGGATGTGGTCGAGGATCTCAAACACAATTCCGGCAAGCAGTTCGCACCCGAGATCGTGACGGCGTTCCTCGGCGGAATGCTGAAAGAGCTTAACGGCGGCGACCGCAACAAGCGTTTCCGCCGACTGCTCGGCCGCGAATATATGGAAGCCGAAGGCCTCGCCGAAAAGGTGCGTCTTACACTCAACGAACTCGCACCGACAACGCCTATGACATACGTTGCCGCCGCCGGCATCGGCGAGCCGCAGATTCACTGAACATCAGATTCTGCCAAGAGCTGAACAAATTTCTTCGCTGCCAGTGACAGTTGTCTGTCGCTCCGGTGTATGACGCCTACGCTCCGGACCCAGTATTTTTCTGCCAGGTCGATGACGGCGAGCGTGCCTGCCTTTTTCGCTTCTGCGACTGCCGGTTCCGGGACGATCGCCATCCCAAATCCGACCTCGACGGCGCGTTTAATGGTCTCGATATTGTCGAACTCGGCGACCTTTTTTACCTCGATGCCGTTGGCACGAAAGATACGGTCCATCGCCTTTCGTGTGGGCACGTCGCGTTCGAACAGGACGAATTCCTCACCGTCCAGATCAGTGACCTTTACCTTTTTGCGGCTTGAGAATTTATGATCCGGCGGTGTTATCAGCACCAGACGATTGTCCGGCATAGGTACGAGGGTCAGGCCTCGTTTCGGTTCGGGAAATGCGAGAATGCCGAGTTCGACCGTGCCGTTCAGAACGTCGCGGACGACGCGTGTAGTGCGAGAGTATTCCAGGTCGATCTTTGCCGCCGGAAATTTGGTCATGAACTCACGCACCTTTGACGGAAGTTCGTGAAGCCCGACGCTGTAAACTGTTGCAACCTTTACCGTGCCGCCGATCTTGCCGACCACGCCGCGGAGGCTTTCTTCAAGCTGCGAATAGGCGTCGAGAACGTTCTTTGATTCCCGGTAAAAGACCTCGCCCGCGGGTGTCAGCTTCACCTCGCGGCGTCCGCGAAGGCGTTCGAGCAGACGGCGTTTGTATTTTTCCTCAAGTGCTCGGATCTGCTGACTGACCGCAGATTGTGTTATGAAATTGCGCTCCGCAGCGAGAGAGAAACTCTCGAGATCGACCAGGTCGCAGAATATTTTCAGTGTTTCTATGTGCATAACCGTCCGGCGGGGTGGTATTAGGGAAACTGTTTAATCTCCCAAATATTTTTCATTTTACCTTATACGTGCCATTCATTACTATAAAAAGCTGTTCGACAGAATTGCCGAATTGATCGGCAACCATTAGAATTTGAAAGAATTTTCGTAAATCTACGGTTTTCCGATCCGACGCTGATGGCGATCAAATTTTCAACCACGTTCCTACTGAGAAAGCTGCACCAGATAACGGGCATCGTTCCGCTCGGGCTATTCTTTTTCGTGCATATGTTCACGAACGCTAAAGCCATGAACGGCGAGGCGAGTTTTGTTAAAGCGGTGAAGGACATCCACGATATTCCTTTTCTGCTGCTGATCGAGATATTCGGTATATTCCTGCCGCTGCTGTTTCATTCGGTCTACGGCGTGATCATTTCGTCGGAATCGAAGACGAACGTGATCGGCTACGGATACGCCCGCAATTGGTTCTATTTCTTTCAGAGAGCGACGGGGATCTTCCTGTTCGTGTTCATTCTGTTCCATTTGCTGCATTTCCGCTTTGGCCTCGTTCCGGGATTGACGCAAACCGCGGTTGCGGGGAATGCCGGCTCGTCATTCAATATCGTCGCCGGTGATTTTCAGATAACGTGGGTGCTAGTGGTTTACATTCTTGGTGTGTTGGCGACCGCGTGGCATCTGGCATATGGGTTCTTTTTATTTGCGGTCGATTGGGGCATCGTGATCGGCGAAAAAGCACAGCGAGCAACGCTTGCGGCAAGTGCGGGGCTCGCGATTTTGTTGTCGGCCGTCGGCGTGAACGCAGCGTTCGCGTTCATTCGTCCGTGTGGTCTGATGCCGCAATTCATGTGCGAAAGCCCGAAGAAAACATCTACTCCGGCTCCTCCAACGAAATCCTGATATATGAGTAACAGCTCTCAAAAGTTTGTGATAATCGGCGGCGGGCTTGCCGGCCTTGCAGCCGCGATGAAGATCGCAGAGGCGGGGCACGAGGTCGATATCATTTCGGTAGTGCCCGTAAAACGCTCGCATTCCGTTTGCGCTCAGGGCGGCATCAACGGCGCCGTCAACACTAAAGGCGAAGGCGATTCACCCGCAAAACATCTCGACGATACGGTTTACGGCGGCGACTTTCTCGCAAATCAACCGCCGGTCCAGCGTATGTGCCACATGGCGCCCGAGATCATTTACCTATTTGACCGAATGGGCGTGCCGTTTTCGCGTACCAAAGAAGGGCTTTTGGATTTCCGTCGATTCGGCGGAACGCTGCATCACAGGACGGCCTTCGCAGGGGCATCGACGGGGCAGCAGCTACTGTATGCGCTTGATGAGCAGGTCAGGAAATACGAGGTTGCCGGCAAGGTCACAAAATACGAAGGCTGGGAAATGCTTTCGCTGGTGATGGACAGCCATCAGGTATGCCGCGGCGTGGTCGCGATGAACCTGCAGTCGCTTGAACTCAAGGCGTTCGCAGCCGATGCGGTCATCATGGCGACGGGCGGCCCCGGGCTGATATTCGGTAAATCGACGAATTCGATGACCTGCACGGGCAGTGCCGTTTCGGCTTGCTATCAGCAGGGAGCGAAATACGCGAACGGCGAATTCATACAGGTGCATCCGACCTCGATTCCTGGTGAGGACAAGCTGCGTCTGATGAGCGAATCGGCTCGCGGCGAAGGCGGGCGAGTTTGGGTTCCGCGGCAGGACGGCGACGAACGCGATCCGAAAGACATTCCCGAAAGCGAGCGTTGGTATTTCTTGGAAGAAAAATACCCTGCCTACGGAAACCTTGTTCCGCGCGACATCGCCACGCGCGAGATATTCCAGGTTTGCATCGAGGGCCACGGCGTCAAAGGCGAGAATCAGGTCTATCTCGACCTGTCGCATATCCCGGCGGAAACTCTGACCCGTAAGCTCGGGGCGATCCTCGAGATCTACGAGATGTTCGTTGGCGACGATCCGCGGCACGTGCCGATGCGAATTTTCCCGGGCGTGCATTATTCAATGGGCGGGCTGTGGGTTGATTTTGAACAGCGGACCAATATTCCCGGATTGTTCGCGGCAGGCGAATGCGATTATTCGATCCACGGAGCGAACCGTTTGGGAGCGAATTCGCTTGTATCGTGCGTTTACGGCGGTTTTGTGGCAGCTCCCTCGGCGATGGAGTACGCGGCAAATGTCGAACGCGGTGAAACCGAGACCAACGGCATTTTCGATGCCGAGGTCAGGCGCCAACAGGAGATCAACGATTCGATCATTAAGAGTGAAGGCCCGGAAAATCAGTACAGGCTGCATGACGAGATGGGCAAGTGGATGACGGACAATGTTACCGTGGTCCGCTACAACGACAAGCTGAAATCGACGGACGACAAGCTGCTCGAGCTGCAGGACAGGCTGAAGAAGATCTCGATCAACGACAATAATTTGTGGGCGACGCAGGCGATCCCGCACGCACGGCAGCTAGGCAATATGCTAGAGCTCGCACGCGTGATAACGCTTGGGGCTTTGAACCGCAATGAATCGCGCGGAGCTCATTACAAGCCTGAATTCCCGGACCGCAGCGACGAGGAATGGATGAAGACGACCATCGCAGAATACTCCGCGGAGGCTCCGGTTTTCAGCTACGAGCCGATCGACGTCTCGCTGGTCGAGCCGCGTAAGAGAGATTATTCGAAAGGAAAAGCGAAATCGAACTGACCTATGTCAACGAACGGACATATCGAAAAGAAACGCCTTGAAAACCCGCCGAAGACGGTGAAGTTCAAGGTTCAGCGGCGGGAAAGGGAAGGCGAAAAGGCCTATTGGGAGACGTTTGAGCTTCAATATCGGCGAAACCTGAATGTCATTTCCGCATTGATGGAGATACGCAAAAATCCCGTCACTGTTGATGGCAGATCCACCACTCCGCCAGTCTGGGATATGTCGTGCCTTGAACAGGTCTGCGGCATCTGCACTATGGTGATCGACGGCCGCGTCAGACAATCGTGTTCGGCACTCGTTGACGATCTATTGCTGGCTTCGGGCTCGGATACGATCAGTCTTGCTCCGATGTCGAAATTCCCGAATATCCGCGATCTGCGGGTAGACCGTTCGCAGATGTTCGAGCATCTCAAGCAGGTGCATGCATGGATCGAGCTTGACGGTACGCACAACCTTGGTCCCGGACCGCACCTATCGAATGAGGTCGCGCAGGAACGCTACGCGCTATCCCGCTGTATGACCTGCGGATGCTGTTTGGAGGCTTGTCCCCAATACGGCGATGACCAGTACATTGGACCGCAGGCCATCGCTCAAGCTAGGCTTTTCAATATGCATCCTGTCGGCGAGATGGAAATCGAAGACCGCTTGAACGGCCTGCTGGGCGACGACGGCATCGGCAACTGCGGCAATGCTCAGAACTGCGTTCAGGTCTGCCCGATGAACCTTCCTCTTACAAAAGCCATCTACGAGACGAACCGTGATATCACGGTAAATGCTCTTTTCGGTTGGCTTAAGAAATAGCCCAAGAGGCTCAAAGTGAAAGACACGATAGAGCTAAACACTCTTTCGTGTCTTTTTTATTGATGAAAAAATAGTTTATGGCTTCAGCTCTAAACTTTGCTTCTTTCCGATCTCTTCCAAATGTTTGACGACACGCTGTATTAACCATTCGGGTGTTGACGCTCCAGCCGTAACGCCGACTGTCTCGACACCGATCAGATCATCGGGGTTGATCTCTTCCTCGGTCTCTACGAGAAAACTTTTTTCGCAGTTCTCTTTGCAGACAGCGAGCAGTTTGACGCTGTTCGATGAATGCCGCCCGCCGATAATGTAAAACGCATCGACCATGCCCGAGAGTGCACGTGCAGCTTCTTGGCGGTCGCGGGTGGCTGAGCAGATAGTGTTAATTATCTCGACCTCATCGTCGGTCTTTGTTTTGATCGCTTCTGCGGTGTCGAAAAAGGTCTTAGCTTTGATCGTGGTTTGCGAGACGACCATCGGTTTGCGAAGCCTTGGCAGCGACTCAACCTCGGTTTCGTCCCTGATGATGAACGAATGGTCCGGAGCGTAACCCTTTACGCCGATCATCTCAGGATGATCCGGTGCTCCGACGATGACTACATGTCGATCGGCTGCGGCGGCGCGTGCGGCGAGCCGTTGAACGCGTGTTACGAAAGGACAGGTCGCGTCCACGACCTTTGCGGCCTTCTCTTCCAGTTCTTTTTGCACTTCGGGCGTTACGCCATGGGCTCGGATAACGGCGGTTTCGTTGCGGGTGATCTGAACCGGCGATTCGATGGCGGTGACGCCTTCGTGAGCGAGCCGCTGCATTTCCTGCTTATTGTGGATAAGAGGCCCAAGGGAACGCACAGTTTCGCCAGCTGCTACGGCGTCTTCCACCATATCGACCGCACGTTCTACACCGAAACAAAAACCGTATTCGTCTGCCAATAAAACCTTCATAAAAAGTTATTCGCTCCGCCGCGACGCCAAGATTCAGTCTATCAAATGGGTTGAGCTAAAGAAAATATTCTATCTGACAGGCTCGCGAAGCATGGCCTCAGCGGCCGCGGCTGCGATCGCAGCGGCAGGAGCATTGGAGGACCGCAAACCCGCGATCTGACGGAGAGCTTCTCCTGTTCTGGAAAGGAGGCGCACGAGGTCGCCTTCTTCTGCTCGCGTACGGTCGACAAGTTCGTCCCAGTCCATGCCTTGAGCCCATCGTTCGGCCGCGGCCGCTGCAGAATAATTGACCGTCTCGTCGGGTTCCACGCCGAATCGCCATTCCACTTTGGCAACTGAAATGATTATCCCGTCGAAGTATGAGAGAAGGTCTTCTACATTTCGCGAAGTGTGCATCTCGCCGTAATTACGGTCCGAATCAGCGGCTACAGACGCGATCAGAGCAGCCATTTCTTTTGGCTGCAATTCGCTGAAGATACCGCTCCGCAATGCCTCGCCGACTAGGAGAGGACGGTCAATTCTGAGGTCGGCCAGCCACTTTCCTTCATCGGTCACTTTTTCGGCCTTGCGGTTCAAATAGCCCAGATGATCCAGAACGAGCGAGCGGTCTTCGAACTGCTGCCAGACCTCATCCGATCGCAGCCGCTTGCCGCCGGGGCGTGTCGAGCGAAATGCAAAACTCTTGTCAGTGATGTCACGAACTTGAGCAAAATTGCCGAATGCGTCCAGCAAATTCAGCAGCGAGGTATAGGTGGCACGAAAACGGCTCTCAAGACGGTCTGGCGGCGAACGCAGCAAGTCGGCGATCTTACGCGGGTGTTGAAATTGCCCTGGAGCGAGTATAACGAATCCGACGTTATCGCGGCCGCGTCGCCCTGCCCGGCCTGTCATTTGCTGCAGTTCATTCGCCGTCAGCGGCCGCCAGCCTTCATTGCCGCGAGTGTCCGCGTTCGAAATGACGACGGAGCGAGCAGGGAAATCAACTCCTGCCGCTACGGTTGATGTAGCAAAAATGGCGTCGAGCAGTCCCGCGGACATCATCTTCTCGATCAGCAGCTTCCAAGCGGGAATATGTCCGGCATGGTGAGCTGCAACTCCTGCACGCAGTAAAGTTTTCGTGTGTTTGTGACCGATTATCTCGGGATGTAATTCCGAGAACACTTTAAAGATCTCCAGCCGGGCCCTTTCTTTTTGATCATTAAAGGGCTGCGACCTGTCTGTTGCTGCTGCCGTTGCCGATTCGTCGCAGCGTCGTCGGGTCGGCAGAAAGACAATAGCCGGCAGCAGATCGTACCGACGCAACGCTGAGATCAACTTTGCGGGTGGAATTTCTGCCCTTCGCGGATCCATTGCCAAGAGTATAGCCAAATTCGTACGGATATGACATTATCGGTTCGTCACTATTTATCGGAGTGAAAGGAGAGAAATGAAACGTCGAGACTTTATCAGTAATGCCGCCCTTGCGGGAGCTGCGGTGTTGATCGGATCGAAAAAAGGATTTTCATACGGCAAGGCTTTGGATCTGGAGGAGGCCACTTTGGCGAGATTGCAGGAAGCCATGGCATCGGGCCGAAGCTCTTCAGCCTCGATCACCCGCGGCTATCTGCTGCGGATCTCAAATATCGATAAGCGGATCAATTCAATTATCGAACTCAATCCGGACGCGATTCCGATCGCGGTAGAAATGGATCGTGAGCGCCGTGCCGGACGTGTCCGCGGGCCGCTCCACGGAATTCCGGTTGTCTTGAAAGACAACATTGACACGGCGGACAAGATGAAAACGACGGCCGGCAGTCTTGCTCTCGTCGATGCTCCAACGCCTAAAAAGGACGCATTCATCGTTTCGAGGCTGAGGGCCGCCGGCGCGGTCATTTTAGGGAAGACCAACCTCAGCGAATGGGCGAATTTTCGCGATAACGACTCTATCAGCGGATGGTCGGGCCGCGGCGGACAGACACGCAACCCATATATTCTGGACCGAAACCCTTGTGGATCTTCGTCCGGTACGGGAGCAGCGATATCGGCAAACCTAGCCGCGGTCGGAATTGGTACCGAGACCGACGGTTCCATAGTGTGTCCGTCGTCGGTGAATGGCATTGTTGGTATTAAACCGACGATCGGAGTGGTCTCACGAAGCGGGATCATACCAATTGCTGCCTCCCAAGATACGGCCGGGCCGATGGCACGAACTGTGGCTGATGCTGCGGCTTTATTAGGTGCGATCGCCGCCGTCGATCCGGAAGATGCAGTGCCCGGCAGCGTCGGGATGTTTGAGAATGGCTTTTCCAAATACTTGGTCAAAGGTTCGCTTCGCGGTGCGCGCATTGGCGTGGCGAAGGACTATTGGGGCAGGAACGCCGCCGTTGACAAGGTAATGGACGCTGCTCTCGAGGTAATGAAACGCGAGGGGGCCGAGTTGGTCGACGTCCGTTTTCCCAACTTGCGTCGTTTTGGCGCGGCAGAATTTGAAGTTTTGCAGTATGAATTCAAGGACGGACTCGAGAAGTATTTAAGAAGCCGCGGCGGCAAGCATCTGACTCTCGACTCGCTCATCAGATTCAATACTGAGAACTCCAAAAGTGAAATGCCGTATTTTGGACAAAGCATTTTTGAGACATCCGCGAAAAAAGGCGATCTGACATCGAAAGAGTATCTCGAAGCAGTTGCAACGTGCAGAAAATATGCTGCAGAAGAGGGCATCGACAAGGTCATGAGCGAAAATCGGCTTGACGCCATCGCCGGCCCGTCGAATGGCCCGACTTGGATGATCGACACCGTTGCCGGCGACTGTACGAGCGGTTATGTGTCGAGTTCTTCGATGCCTGCGGTCGCCGGTTATCCCAACATCACCGTGCCGGCAGGGTTTATCAAGGAACTGCCGATCGGCATTTCATTTTTCGGCAGTGCGTGGAGCGATGGAAAGCTCATCTCGCTCGCGTACTCGTTCGAACAGGCGACCGCGGCACGGCGAAAACCGCGCTTGCTGTCGACCTATACAGTGTAATGACGATAGTAGATCCGAGCGAGGCCTTCGATGGTGAGGTCGAGATCGACAATATCTATTTCAGACGTTTTCTTGGCGACGGTTTCGGCTAGGCCCCCCGTCGCGACCACTTTCGGATCGTTGCCGAGTTCTAGCTTCACTGCGTGGATCAGGCCTTCTGCCATCGCACCATATCCGTGGAAAATCCCTGAACGCAGAGATCCGATGGTAGTTGTTTGCAGCAGAGAGTCGGTCGGAACTACCTCGACCTCCGGCAGCCTCGAAGCCGCGAGCCTAAGCGCGGTCGACAGCGTGCCCATGCCCGGAGCGATCAGCCCGCCGACGAGTGTACGTGCGCTGTCAACATAATCAATTGTAAAAGCCGTTCCAAAACTGCAGACAATACACGGCGGGCCGTACTTCTCAGCGGCTGCAAACGAATTGATCAGGCGGTCTGCCCCTGCATCGGCGATCGGTTCGTATTTGATATTGAGATCGAGATCGATCTCATTCGACATGAAATGCGGAGCGATCCCGTAGCCGGATCGCAGAAATTCGGTGAACGGGACGTTAAGTTCAGGTACTACGTTGCCGATGATCGCTGATGACAGCGATAGAGGCATTCGGCCCTGCACCCTTTCCTTCAGACCCACCGCATTCGAGGTTTTGATGGTAGGCGTTGAGAACCTGTCGATGAGCGTTAGTCCATCGAAAACGCCGAATTTGATGTTCGTATTACCAATGTCAACGGCGAGAAGCATAGGAATGTTGAAAAGTGGAAATGCTACTAAAAGGTGAAAAAGCGCGAAGGCGAAGAAGGCTTATACTTTTTCACTTTTGCATCTTTTCACTTTTCAACCCTCACCCTCTGAGCGGCAAGCCGTAATAGGCTATACGCCAACCGTTCCTTTTGCTTGATTCGAGGCTGCGGGCGTACCAATTCGTAGCGGCGTCAGGGTCATCATAAAGCTGCACCGCAGGAATAGGTTCCCTGGGATCTACACGGCAGATAGCGGCACCTTGCGGAGCGGATCGTATGCACAGAAGGGCGACCATGCCGCTTTTCAACATCACGGCCGTTCGCATCTCGATATCTTCGCCGCTTAGGCTGTTAAGGAAATACGGTTCGTTGAGGCCGTCCTCCGCCTCGTCGTCGTAGTCATCGCCGAATTCTTCGAATTCGTCATCGTCGTCGAGCCCGAGACCTTCGTCGTAAAATTCGTCAGGATCGCCGAATTCTTCGATCTCGCGGTCGGAACCAAGATACTGCGAATCTTCGATCTCTTCTATCGTCGGCTCGTACGGTTCTTCGGGCGGCATTTCTTGTAGATCATCTTTCATAACAAGATTCCCTGTGTTTTAGAAGTTACAACCTACAGCGGCAAAATTCAATTCGTACTTGACCTCAGCGAAGTTGCGGGCTGTCAGTTCCTCCCTGATCTTATTGCCCGTATTACGGTCGATCACCTCACGCCATATTTCGTTTTGGCGATAGTTGCGACCTGCCTTTTTGACGAATTTATGTTCTTTTTCGACTACGTGATAAGCGAGTTCGGGCTCATTTTGGGCCAAGATCGATCCTTTCAGGTGGTTTTCGGTCAGCCAAACCTTTACCTGAAAAGTGTTTTGGGTCGGATTGAAAAACCGCAGGTCGATGTAATTATAGAAGACGCCGGAGCCTGAGCCGAACGGAAGCACGCGGTTCTCATCAGGAAACGGATCGAAACTATGATGATGGCGTTCGACCACCTTTAGATCGGTATGCAGGGCCATCCAGTAGAGCAAATTCGCCAGTTGGCAAAGCCCGCCGCCGACGCCCTGAACTACTTCACCTCTAGACAGCTGCATTCCTTCGACGTAGCCTCTTTCCGCGGTCGTTTCGCCTATACATTGCCAAAAAGAGAACGTCTCGCCCGGCCGGATCAGGATACTGTCGACCTTCGGTGCGGCGATGCTGAGGTTGATTATTTTGTTTTCCTGCAGCTGCGGGTCCGAATCGCCGAGTTTTCGTCGCAGCAGCGACTGATGTTTTTTACAACTGAACGGAAGATCATTCGTACTTTGTTCTGCAGCGAAACGAATTCTACGTTTTTTGTCCGAAACGCGGCGAGCAAGCCGCTTCTGCCAAATGCGTGTATTGTAAATAAAAGGATGTATCTCTGAAATCCGCCGTCTCATGTAGTCCGCAATAACTCAACGTCACCCGCCTGAATCACGTGAAGTGCTCCGTTCTCATCAATTACGCGCAACGCTCCGTTCGCTTCAATGCCGTCCGTGGTTCCTTCGATGGTGTCACCGTTAGACACGGCCCGCACCATTTTCCCTGAGTGATAGCTCGACCGTTTGCTCCATTCATCGCGTATGGCGGCTGGACCATCATGGGAAACAAGTATCTCATAAAAGTAGCTGAGATACTTGGTCAAAACGGCTGCAACTTCTCCGGGCGTTGTGACAAAGCCTTCATCTTCGATCGATGTAGCAATGTCCTCGAGCTCGGGCGGGAAATTGCCGCTGCGGACGTTGATGCCGATGCCTACGATAACGGCTGTTCCGGTCGGCGTGTCGGTGGTTTCGGCAAGAATTCCGGATATCTTTTTACCTTTGTTATGCACGTCGTTGACCCATTTGACATCAGGCTTCAGGCCAATTTCGACAAGTGCGTCATGCACCGCGACGCCGGCCATCAATGTGATAAGCGGTAAAAACTGAGGGTCGAGCTTTGGCCGAAGAATAATGCTGAAATAGAGCCCCGAATCCTTTTCGCTGATCCAACTGCGGCCTTGTCGCCCACGCCCCGCAGTTTGCCCGCGAGCGACAATACAGACGCCCTCAGCGGCACCAAGCTTTGCCTGACGGACCGCCTCAGAATTTGTAGAGTCTGTCACGTCGTAATTTATCTGAGTGATGTTCATTTCAGGAAACTACACAGGCCGCCAAAGCGAGTCGATGTAGAAATCATCCTCGTTGACGAACTCTGTTTCTATGGCAAAACCGCTCTTTTCGGCAAGTTCTTCGATCATGGGGTGGGTGTATTTCTGCGATATCTCCATGAAAATGGCCTCCCACTGCTCAAAGGCGAAGCTGCGGCCGAGCGCCGAAATGTGCACAGTCTGCTTTTCACGGTTGATGAGGAACGATCGTGCGGCACATTCGACCGGCCGGTATTGGGCGTAATGCGAGAATTTCGTGATGTCAAAATCGCCGCCGAGCTCGCGGTTGATTCGGGTCAATAGATTTAGGTTGAAAGCTGCGGTTATTCCCTGCGGATCATCGTAAGCGGCAACGATCACACGCGGGTCCTTTTGCATATCAAACCCGATGAAAAGCCTGTCTTCGAGGTTCATCACTCCGCGCAGACGCCGGAAGAAATCGACTGCTCTATCCTGTTGAAAATTCCCGATATTCGAGCCGAGAAACAAGATGACCTTTCTACGCGAACTGTCTGTCTTGAGCATTTCAAGTACCTTGAAGTAATCGCCTGTATGCGGTGAAATTCGCAATGTCGGAAAATTTCGATGAAACCGCTCTTCGAGTGCGTCGTTCGCTTCCTGCGATATGTCGATCGGCAGATACGTTATATCAGAGCCGATGCGGAGAAAATGCTCGATCAAAACTGAGGTTTTCGCTCCGTCGCCGGCACCGAGCTCTATTACGTCAACGCCGCTGCGTCCAGCCAAAAACGCGTCGCATATTCCGTCCTTTTGTTCGTGAAAAATAGTGAATTCGGCACGTGTAGGGTAGTACTCCGGCAGTTGCATTATTTGCTGAAACAGCCGCGAGCCTTCGTCGTCGTAGAAATACCGCGAGGAAAGCTGTTTCGGCGTCGAGGAAAGGCCGCGAAGAACGTCCTCGGCAAACTGACTCAATTCCGATGTCTGTGATCCCTGCATTACTTTGCCAACCTAATTCCTGTGAACTGCCAGCGTAGATGCGGATGGAAGAAATTGCGGTAGGTCGGCCGGCTGTGCCCGGGCGGCGTGGCGATTGACGCTCCGCGAAGCACCATCTGATTGACCATGAATTTCCCGTTGTATTCGCCGACCGCGCCTTCCGATCGGCTGAATCCCGGATACGGTAGATATGCTGAATTCGTCCATTCCCAGCGTTTCCCCCACGAGAATTGATCCGACGCTATTTCCCATTCGAATTCTGTTGGCAGCCGCATTCCTTTCCATTCGGCGAATGCAGCCGCTTCGTAGAAAGAAACGTGGCAGACAGGAGCGTCGAGCGGCAATTCTCTAAGTCCTCCGAGCGTGAATTGATGCCATTCGCCGTCGATCTCTCTCCAGTACAACGGAGCATTTACGTTCTCACGTGCAAGCCAATCCCAGCCCTCTGCGTGCCAAAGGCGATGATCCCTATATCCGTCTTCGGAAATGAATTCGAGATATTCGCGATTCGTAATGAGAGTGTCGGCTATCTCAAATGCTTGCAGGTAAACTTTGTGACGGCCGAGTTCATTGTCAAAACAGAATCCGATCCTGTTGTGGCCGATCTCGTAAATTCCTTCGCCGACGGTGAGCAATTCGCGGGTTGTGTCTTCTGTGATCTCTTCGGGAGCGAAGCCTGGGCGATAAGCGGGAAACGCAGGATTTAGACTGAATGTATATTTCAGATCCGTCAGGAATAGCTCTTGATGCTGCTCTTCGTGATTCAGCCCGAGTTCAACCAGACCTTCAAGCGGCGTCACGCCGTTCGTTGATGCCAGCAGTTTCGCCATCACGGCGTCGACGTACTCGCGATATTCGAAGACCCGTTTTACGGTCGGACGGCTCATATTGCCGCGTTGGTCACGTGCGGTGCGTTCGCCGACAGTGTTGTAGTAACTGTTGAAAAGAAAGCCGAATAGCGGGTCGAAAGGTTTGTAGCCCGACGAGTATTTCTTGAGGATCATTTCCTCAAAGAACCATGTTGTGTGGGCAATGTTCCACTTCGGCGGCGAGACATCTACGATAGGCTGCGGAATGTAATCCTCGATCTCGAGCGGCTCGCAAAGCTCTACGGTCCGCGATCGGACGTTGCGATATCGGTCAAGCAGATGTCTTGTTTCAGCGGCCGTTACTGTCTGAGCCATCTTTTATTCTGAGCGTGCTGTCTGCCGCCGCATCCTTTCCCATTCCCATACTTGCCGTGCGCGCCTGTTTTCGACGGAACTCGAAAGAAATGCGAGTATCTCGTCAAATGACGCTTTGGTGTTTGAGGAATGTCTGCCGGTTGCGGTGGAGAGATTTCTTGTTTTGTTGTCGGCGGGGCTAGTCCCGCCGTTTAGCTGTCTGTTGGCCATATCGACCTCCTTTCAGAGGCGACCGGCCGAATCGCGTCAATTGCCGAAGGCCGATCGCAAGTGTTCGTATGTGAGCATTAGTTTCTTCGTACGCAAAACTCCCGCTAAAGGACTAGACCTGATTTTAGCACGCTCCGCTGTTTGGGCAAAGAGATTTCAGTTTGGCTCGCAGAGATTGGTGTCGATTCGTTTATTCTGTAAACTTAAGGTTTACGCGGGTCACCTATGGACGAAAAGTATTTTGCCAAGAAGATAGAGCAAAAATGGCAGAAAAAATGGGCTGAAATCGGTGCGTTCAGGGCAGAGATCGGTGGCGACAGGCCGAAATTCTACGCTCTTGAGATGCTGCCGTATCCTTCGGGCAATCTGCACATGGGGCATGTCCGGAATTATTCTGCGGGCGATGCTCTGGCCTGGTACAAGCGGCTGCGAGGCTTTAACGTGCTGCACCCTATCGGCTGGGATTCGTTCGGACAGCCTGCTGAGGACGCCGCAATAAAGCGCGGGGTGAACCCTCGCGATTGGACCGAGGAGAACATTAACGTGATGCGAGGCCAGCTTGAACGCCTTGGCATCAGTTATGACTGGTCGCGAGAGATCGCGGCACATCGGCCTGAATACTACAAATTCGACCAATGGTTCTTCCTTGAGATGTACGAGAAAGGCCTCGCTTATAAGAAGGTCACACAGGTCAACTGGTGTTCGAACGACCAGGCTACGCTCTCAAACGAACAGGCGAGCGGCGGTCTATGTTGGCGTTGCGGAAATCCGGTCATCAAGAAGGAACTGGAACAGTGGTTCCTCAAGACCACGGCCTATTCAGACGCTTTGATCGACAATATGGCCGAGGTCGAAGCCGGCTGGCCGCAGAATGTGTTGAAACGCCAACGCGACTGGATCGGCAGGTCAAAAGGGGCATATGTCGATTTTGAGGTGAAAGCATCGAGCGACAAACTTTTCGCGTGCCCGATCGTTGACGGCCTGACCAGCATCTCGAACGCAGGAAACGGCAGGATACGCGTTTTTACGACGCGGATCGACACGATCTATGGTGTAAATGCTCTCGTGTTAGCCGCTGAACATCCTGTCATTCAGGCGAATATGCAGAATTTCGCCGGGGACGTTGCCGAAAAGATCGCGTTCATTCGCTCAGAAAATGCCAAGCCCAAGGACCATGAGGTCGAGGTGGAAAAGGACGGTATCGACACCGGTCTGGAGGCGATAAACCCTTTCAGCGGTGATGTGATGCCGATCTGGGTCGCGAACTACGTGATGATGGAATACGGCACGGGAGCTCTGATGAGCGTCCCGGCGCACGACGAGCGTGATTTTGAATTCTCACAGAAATTTGGGCTGCCGATCCGTCAGGTGACCTCGGAGCCGCACTTGGCGCATGAACACCATTCAATGCATGCTCTTGCACTCGAACAAGCGATGCCTGCGTACGGTGTGCTGGTCCATTCGGATTATTGGAACGGTAAAACCAGCGAACAGGCTATCGAGGAAATGACCGATTGGGCCGAAAAACACGGTTTTGGCGAAGGTGCCGTAACCTACCGGCTGCGTGATTGGGGCATTTCGCGGCAGCGTTTTTGGGGTTCGCCGATACCGATCGTCTATTGCGACGGCTGCGGCATCGTTCCGGAAAAGTATGAGAACTTACCCGTCCGTCTGCCCGACGATATCTTGATCACCGGAACGGGCGAATCGCCGCTCGCGAAGGTGCCGGAGTTTGTTAATACTTCGTGTCCGAAATGCGGCAATGCTGCCAGCCGCGAGACGGATACGATGGACACTTTCGTCGATTCGTCGTGGTATTTCTTCCGCTATACCGATCCGAAAAATGAAATTTTGCCTTTCGACCCGGAAACTGCGGCTTTCTGGACGCCCGTCGATCAATACATCGGCGGCGACGATCACGCCGTGATGCACCTGATCTACACACGATTTTGGACAAAGGTGATGCGTGACCTCGGGCTCGTGAAGTTCAACGAACCAGTGAAAAGTCTACTGACGCAGGGAATGGTTGTCGGCGAGACATTCTTTGACGATTCGACAGGCAAACGTATTTATTATCCGCCGGCGGATGTAATGGTCGAACGAGACGGAAAGGGAAAGATCACATCGGCGGTATCGACCGACGGGACACCGCTGAAATTCGCAATTGAGCGAATGTCGAAATCAAAAGGCAACGGTGTCGATCCGGACGAAATGGTCGAAGCCTACGGGGCCGATGCTGCACGTCTTTTTGTGCTTTTCGCAGCACCCGTCGAAAACGAACTCGTATGGCACGAAGCGGGTATCGAGGGAGCGGTGCGATTCCTGCAACGTGTTTGGCGTCAGACATTTAAGTGGCATGAAGCTATTCAAAAAGTTGATCTGAATGCGGAACTTGAGTTTTCGGACGAGTCCCGAAAGTTGCGGCGCAAAACACATCAGACGATCAAACGTGTTTCTGACAGTCTCGATTCGCTGCAGTTCAACACGCCGGTCGCGGCTTTGATGGAGCTTTCAAATGCTATTGGCGATGTTGCCGGTGAGCCTGTCGATGCGGCAGACGATGTCATATTTGCTGTTCGTGAGGCACTGCTTGCGTTGACAGTTATGTTGACGCCTTTCGCTCCCCATATCGCTGAGGAACTCTATCAAGAGATCACCGGCAGCGACACGGGATTCGTCCAAGGAGGTGTGAAGTTCCCCGAATTCGACGCAGACCTGGCGAAGGCTGATGAGATCGAGATCGCGGTTCAGGTCAACGGCAAGCTGCGTTCAAAGATCTTTGCCCCGCCCGGATCGGACGACGATGACCTTCGGTCCATGGCACAAACAGACATCAAAGTGCAGGAATACACTTCGGGCAAGGACATTGTGAAGATCATTGTTGTTCCGAACCGGCTCGTAAACATCGTCGTAAAAGGTTAATGGCACGGCGGCTAAACAGAGCTGTTGCTTGCCAGCGATTTGAAAAAAAGCATAATATTAGGGCGGGTGGCGGTGCGCCCAAACGGCAGTAACTTCGGCTGGAAAGTTCGAACTGCCGCAGCGTCCCGCGGTTTTCTCGGGTTCTCGAATGAAAGAGTGTCAGGTTTGTAAATCATGCTATTCGGACGATGTTGCATCGTGTCCGAAGGACGGGAGCGCGACCACGCAGACGCTCCCCGGCGAACCTGTACTTGAGGGCAAATATCAGATCGAGTACCGCCTTGGTCAGGGAGGCATGGGAATAGTTTACAAAGCCCGACATGCTTATCTTAAGACCCAATTAGCTATAAAAGTAATTCTGCCCGACCTCGTCGGCAACGACCCTCAGCTTGTCACGCGCTTTCGGCAGGAGGCACTTGCGGCCGCGGCGATCCGTCATCAGAACGTGGTCAGCGTGACAGATTACGGCGTTATTGACGGGACCGTGCCGTTCTTGGTCATGGAATACGTCGAGGGCGAATCTCTGCATGACCTTTTGGCGCGGGTCGGCAAACTTCAGCCTGACGAGGCACTCGACCTCATTTCCGCTGTCTGCGCAGGTGTTGGGGCCGCCCATCACCAAGGGATCGTTCATCGCGATCTTAAACCGCTCAATATAATGATCTGCAGCGACAAGCCTAATATGTCGCAGGCGGTCAAGATACTCGATTTTGGCCTGGCCAAGATCAAATCCGGCGAACTTCTTGGTTCATTCATTCAGGCTCAGACGACCGGTCTGATGGGTTCGCCGTATTATATGGCGCCTGAGCAGTGGGCTGACGAGGAGCCGGATTCGCGTGCAGACATTTATTCGCTGGGCGTGATGCTCTATCAGATGTTGGCCGGCGATGTTCCGTTCAAGGGTTCGTCGATCCCGGCGATAATGAAGAAGCACATCTCCGATCCCGCTCCAACGCTTGCAGCGGGTGGGGTGCCTGCGTCGCCGGATCTCGAGGCTGCGATCGCTCACGCACTCCAAAAGGATCACAAAAAACGCACTCCGACAGTCGAGGCGTTTGTCAACGAATTGACCAGCGCTATCCGCCCCCGTGGTACGGGGTCCATCGGGAAGGTGACGCAAGCGTTGCCGGTATCGTCTGTCAAGATCCTTTCCAAGCCGCCAAAGGCCAGCGTGTTTGTAGACAATGTTTCAGTAGGCGAAACAAGAGAGAACGGCATTCTGCTCCTGGAGGGAATGCAGAGCGGCAACCACCATCTGCGCGTCAGTCATGACGGGTTTCAGGATTGGCTCGGCGACATAGTCTGCGATGGGACACCGAAAGAGGTTGTCGCGGAGTTGCGGAAGCCGGGCGAGGATTCTAAGACTGCCATCCCGAAGCCGGACGTTTCGATCCCCGGCGGTGATGCGGGGGAATTTGCCACAGTTGTTAACAGAAAGGGTGTTTCTGACCAAATGGCACAGACCGTCCAGCAGAATTGGTCGCCCGGGACCATCATAACGCCGGACGGCACGGTCTTTGTTCCTAAGAAGAAAACGTCAGGGCTGCTTTTGGGAATCGGAGCTATATTCGCACTCTTATTGGTCGGAGCGTTGGGTGTCGCCATCGCTTATTTTTCGGGTGCCATAGGCGGGAGTTCGAACGTAAAGGTTGCTCCGGCTGCATCGCCGACACCTGAGGAGTCCATCGTTGCGGATCTGGTATCTATCCCGGGCGGGACGTTCATGATGGGCCGCGACGACGGCCGCGAACCGGAAAGGCCTGCTCATCAGGTGACGGTCGAGGCGTTTGAAATGGATAGGACCGAGGTCACGAACCGCGAATATTACCAATTCATTCGCGAAACGGGTTACCGCCCGGTTCCGGCCCATTGGGTGAATGATCGCCCTGTTCCCGAACAGGAAAAAATGCCGGTCAGATTTGTTAATCAGGACGACATAAAGGCATTTGCAGACTGGCGGTCGAAGCGGGATGGAACCATTTACAGATTGCCGACCGAAGCAGAGTGGGAATATGCCGCACGAAGCGGAGTGAAGAATTTTATGTTCCCTTGGGGGAACGATTTTGACCCGAAATGTGCCGTTACCGACAAGGACAACACAGAACCCGAAGCGGTTGGGACAGCGTCCTGCCCGAACGAATGGGGTGTTGTGGATCTGATCGGCAATGTTTACGAGTGGACGGGATCAAAGGCAGCACTCTATCCGGGCAACAAAGGGACGATCCGCGAGACGAAAGAACCTCGTTTCATGATCCGCGGCGGGGCCGCATTGAACAAGTCCTCAGGCGAATTCGCAGTGACTTCCACCTTCCGAGCCGACGTAGAAGCGAGCAAGCGGGACAAAGAGTTGGGATTTCGACTGGTAACACAGAGCAAACCAAAATAGTCGGGCAAGGCACTATCATGAGAGCAGTATTCTCAGTTGTCGCATTTGCCGCATTCCTCTTCCCGGCGGCAGTTTATTCCCAAGATCTCGGAAGCGCGAATAAATTGTTCGGGGGCCCTAAGAAGGAATCAGCAGCAAAAGCTCCTAAAAGGCCCGCGACGTCAAAAAGCAGCCCGAAACGTCCCGTTTCTGTCAAGAAGGCCAGAACAGCTAATCAACGATCTGCGTCCCAGGTTGTGTCGGGTTCGAAACCTGCAGGTTCGGCAAGCGAGGCAGATAACAAGCCGACCGCAGCCGTTCTGCAGAAGTTCGAAATGTTTCTGGCAGAAGGAAATGCCGCTCGAGATGCACGTTCCTATGCGGCTGCACAGGCAGCATATGAAAATGCCCGCGTTCTACTTCCTCAAGATGCTCGAGCAGCGATCGGACTTGGGAGCATCTTTTCCGACCGGCAGCTTTGGGATCAGGCTGAGCAGCAATACCGAACAGCATTGCGTCTCAGCCCTGACGATCCGTGGGTTCATATTGCACTTAGTTATGTTCTGTCACAGCCTATTGTCGCCGATGACCTGGCAGGCCGATATGCCGAGGCTGAGCGTCTCGCTCGTCGCGCGACGGAATTGGCTCCGAAGAATGCTCTTGCTTTTGACCGGCTCGGCGTGGCGATGGAACTAAGGGGTTTGATCGGCGCCGAAACTGAAAATGCGTACCTGCGTGCAGTAGAACTTGACCCAAGTTTTGCTCCTGCCTATGCACATCTCGGGCGCCTGATGCATCGACGGGGCATGGCCGCGAAGGCCCAGAGCTTTTACAGCACCGCCATCAGTAAAGCGACGCAGACCTCAACGATGATATTGGTCGCTGAGGTGCTGCAATCCGAGCAGCGTTTTCGTGAATCTGAAGGGCTGCTGCGGCAGGCGATAGAGCGCGATCCCTACAATCATTCTGCCTTGCTGCTGTTGAGCAGGGCACTATTGACACTCGAGCGATATTCGGAGTCGGAGACACTGCTGAGAAAGAGTTTGGAAAAAGGTGCCAACGGTTTCCGCACCCATATGCTACTCGCTTCCCTTAACCTCCGTAAGGGAAATATCCCATTGGCAGAGAATGCTTTGCTCCAGGCCTTACGAGACGTGCCTTCGAATGAGAAAGCGATCCTCGCTGAGCAATTCGAGGCTGTCGGAGATGCGTATGATAGGTCGGGAAAGACGGCAGAAGCGGAAAGGTGTTACAGGCAGGCATTGACGCTTGATCGTCAGCGGACGAGTGCGGCGGCAAAGATCGGCCAGCCCGGTAAGGTAAACTAGGCCCAAGAGAATTCATAAGTTGAATATGCTATCCTCAAGCGATTGAGGTGCTTTACGTTTCGAAATGCATTGTCCTAAGTGTGGAGAGGTTTTTGAAGAAAGGTCCAGGCGATTCTGCCCGGTCGACGGGGCGCGCCTTGTCTCGGGCGAAACCGCTCCGCAGGGAACGCGCCCGGGCATATTTTCGAATCTAATGCCTAAATTCGACGCCGGTAGCGATGCCGTCAACGATATTGAGGCTGCAAACGAGCTGCCCGCATCCTCGCATCAGGAGGTCCTGGACCTTTCAGAGCTAGATATTGATCTTGACGAGGACATCGTCTTTGAATTGAGGGACGACTCATCGGCTGATACGCACCCAGCGATCAAAGGTCCACAGGATGACGAGATCGATGAGCCTGCTCGCGGCGAAAACGTCCGATTCATAAGGGCCGAGGACATACCGCCCGGACACGCGGACATTGAGAACAGTGGGCGCACCCGAGGACTTGGGGCATCGTTCGACGAAAAGGCACCTGAGTCATTTGTTGGGAGGAGCGTGAAAGGACGCTTTCTCGCAACCGAGTATTTGGGGGACAGCGGTGTAGGGCATTTGTATGTTGGGCAGGACGATCTTCACGACGAACGGCCTGTCGTTATACAAATATTCCATGACGAGGACGACGAGATCATGAGCAGCATTTTAGCTGAAGAGAGGATCTCGCTGCTTCATTTCTCTCACCCGAATATCGCCCGCATGATCGACTCGGGCGAGTTCGTTGACCAGCGCCGGTACGTGGTCGTCGAACACCACGATCATTTGTCAGTATCGGACATCATGGCCATTCACGGCAGGCTCTCGTCTGACCGTACGGCATCGATAATCAAACAGGTCGCTTACGGGTTGAGCAATGCTCATCAGGAGGGATTGCTTCATCGGGATATAGAACCGTCAAACATTGCGATCGAAAGGCGTGATGACGGTAGTGAGCGGGCGATATTGATCGGAATGGGGCTCTCAAAGGGCGATCCGGACGAATATACGGCTTTTTACCGGGCTCCTGAAGTGCTCGAAGGCAGGATACCCACTGTTGCAAGCGATATTTTTGCTTTGGGTGCGACAGCGTTTGAAATGCTGACCGGACAACTGCCTTTTTCAGGCAACACGCCTAAAGAACTAATTTCCGCACAACGGAATTCGCGACCTGCGATCCCGGCCGACGTTGCCAAGAACATTTCTCCGCTCGTCGAAAGCGTGCTGATGCGGGCAATGTCTCCTAATCCGGCGACTCGATTTGCGAAAGCCAGGGAGTATGGAGATGCTCTGCACCATGCGCTTGTTGATTGCGCACCGGAAGTTCCTAAGGTGAGGCGGGACAGCCTTGCAGATGTTATACCAACACCGGCTTCCTCCGAGACTGTCGCTGAACACGGTGAGAGGAAGGAGGTCATTCTTAAGCCTCTTGCAAAGGCGGTTCCCGCAGAAAGCGACCCCGCGTGGACCCGCCGTTCGCCTGAACCTCCGTCAGAGGGAAGCCATCTGGTGAAGATCATCGCAGCGGTCGGCATCCCCGTACTTCTTATTTTGCTCGGAGTTGGCTGGTATTTTTTGGTCAAGACTCCGGTTGACCCGTCGCTCAATTCGCTGACGGGCGAACCCGGTTCTGCCGGTTTCGATACGACGGTCCCGAATGTTAATTCTGACATCGAGGTTCCGCCGCTTCCGCGTACGATACCCCAGCCGCCGAATACAAGTTTTTATCAAAACACCAAACAGAATCTCAAAGGGGATCTGCTTCTCAATTTCGTCGGTTTTACCGTCTATTACCCTAAAGACTGGAAAGTGAACGGCCCGCAGGTCCGTGAAAATGTGAACAGCCGGGGTAAGTTTCTTGATATCTCGCGTGAAACACCTGAAGGGATGATGAAGGAGCAGATGCTGATCAGTTACTACCCCAGTCGCGGAACATTCAAAGAGGACGTCGATAAATTCCCGCAATTGGCAAAGGAGGCCAACGAAACGCTGAAGAAACTTCTTCCCGGGTATCAGCAGATATCGGAGGGTGAAACTCAGGTCAACGGCAATTGGCGAGCTTACGAATTGAAATTCCAGGCGGGCGGCCGTTCGCCGTCGGGGGAAAATATTACGGTCTGGGGAAGGCGTCTTTTCATTCCCGCCGCCCGTCCGGGTGTTCGTGCCGGCTTTGAGATCACTATGCTTGCCACATCTTTTTCGGACGAGGTAAGGGGAGCAGATGACGTCGGGACAAAAGGCGAACTGGCAAAGATCCTCTACACGTTCGAGCCAAGCCAAAATTTCTAATGGAAGACAAACTTGTCATTGTTCTAACCACCGTCAACGGAAAGGACGAGGGGGCGGCACTCGCTCGCGGAATTGTTGAAAGACGATTGGCAGCGTGCGTTCAAATATTGCCGCCAATGACATCCGTGTATCGTTGGGATGAAAAAATTCAGGAGGAGACCGAACATCTCCTCCTGATAAAAACCTTGTCCTCTCGCTGGGACGATCTAAGGTTGTTTATTGTCGAGAACCACAGCTATTCGGTTCCCGAGATCGTTGTCCTCGATGCCGCCGCAGTATCAGTTGAATATGCGGATTGGCTTCGAGCCGAACTTGCCGGCTGACCGGCGATCAGACCAATGAGATCGGACCGCTGGCAACCAGTGAGAAGGTCGCGTCAATTTCGGGCGTACTCGGAACCGCGTCGGTCACCACTTCATTCGCAAAAATATCAACAAACCACGTCCCGAGCATCGGGTTCGAAATGAACACGTTCTCCACGGTATCGACAATGTTGCCGGTGCCTCCGGGCGTTGACCACATGCCGCCGCCGACACCGAGTCCGTTGTTGCCCCAGTAGACGGTTCCGTCCGGTGCTGTCACCCGCAGGGTCAGATCGTTGACACGCGCCCTCGAAGCACTAGGGCTTCCCATCGGGTCCGTATACACGAGCGTGATCTTCATCGGCTCTCTTTGGCTTGGCACCACGCGTACGCGGTAGCGTTGACTCTGCAGATTTGTCAGGTTCACTTCCTCATTTACAACAAAAAGCCTCGTCCGAAGATTATAGAGGTTCTGCAGATCGACGCGTCCCCAGCCTTGGCGGACGCGGGTCGTGTCGGTTCCGGCGATATTCATGTCCCATTGAACTGCGGTGTTGATCATCACTGCTTTTGCAGTTGCCATTCTCGGACGGCTGTCAAAAACGGTCGGTCCGGTCGGGTTTCCGAAAATGCCGTTATGCCACATCTGAAAAAAGAGGCCGAAGTGTCCCGCAGTGATCGGAGTTGCAGCGCTTGTTCCGCCAAAGCCTGTTGTATAGCCCGCATCGCTTGAATTGCTCGTAGTAAATACAGAGTCGTAGAAATGGGCAAGATCCGGCTTCAAGCGCCCATCTGCAGCCGGCCCGACACTGGCCCCACTCGCCCAACGATCGTCGGACAGTGACGCAGTGTTGTAATGTCTGATGCCGCCGATCGATACCACATTCTTAGACCATGCTTGCGGCCGGGAAAGCTGGTTGCCCGTGTTGCTCTGCGAGTTAAGGATCACAAAATCATTAATGAAAGTGATGTCGTCCATTTCCGCTGAGATCGTTGTGTAGGCAGTGGTTGTCGCGTTACCCCAGCTGTTCGACTGATAGACCGCCTTATAAGGATCCTGTTTCAATTCTGCCGTATGCGTGTAGCGGTTAGACAGAAAATCGTAGTCAGCAAAGATCGATGTGGCTTCCGGCATCATTCCGCGGCCGGAAGGATTCGAAACGCCACGGCCGAAGTTGATGCCAAAGGTCGAGGTTCCATGATTCGAGGGCTCCGCCGTGTTCGGCGAATTATGAATAAGAGGCGGTCCGCCCGGTTGAAAATCAGTGTGTGTTTGACGCAGGCCGTTGTCCATCACCTCAGCACGGACGCCCTGTCCGCGATAACCGGCGACGGATTCGACATAATTGGCACCGCCCACATTGCGGACGATATCCATGTCGTTCTCCGGCGGGCTCCAGCGGTCAATGAAGAGCACCTTTTCGTGTTGTGCGATCGCAAGCAGCTGCTCGCCCGTGAGCGTGGCTTCCATACGAAAGCCTTCGGGGATGATGTTCTCAACAACACCGCCGGTTCGGCTCACGGTAGCACTGATGTCATACTGAGCTGCCGCACCGCGTTCAAGTGCCATAATGTTATACCGAGCAGGCTCCATTTTTGACAGGCCATCGGACAAACTCTCGATAAGAACCTCTTCAAGTTTGTATGCCGGCTCATATCGGCCCACCCAGCGAACATAGGGCAACGCGGAAACAGCCCCACGCACTTCTTCTGTCATCGAGACCAGGTAAGCATGGTTAGGAAGATAGATACGGACCTTTGCTCCCGCATCGGTGATCTGCTGACGATATTCTTCTATCGGCTGTGTTACGAACTGAACAATATACGCACGCTCGGAGCCTTTGTATTTTGCAGTTGCCGTTAGGCTTTCAGCGATAGGAGGCATTTCGCTTATGGGGTCAAAAGTGCCGTAACGCAGCATCATGCGATGATCGGCCGAATTTATGCGTTTGACGCTCTTGCCGTCTGTGCTGACGGCGTAGAACGGCTCTAGGCCCGCATTCCATGTGAAAACCTTAGCAGGCGATTTTGCGAAAGTGATCACCTGAGCATCGCTGATGGTTTCGGAGGAACGGTAGATCTCGCCCAAGCCCTCAGCCATAAGAACGGACTCGCCGTTAACAACGATAACGCTCAGGCCGGCCGCGGTCGCGGCTGCCGCCTTCTCACTTTTTCCAAAAAGTGCCAAAAACACCAACGCCAAAACCAAAACACCTGCAACAGATGCCAAACGCATATTTATCTTCATATTTTGTAACTTCCGTGGATCAAGGTTAATCGAGGGATTTTCAAAAAAGTATACTTCAAAACGATCTCTTAGCAAAGAAGATTTTGCATAGAGATCATTCTGCCGATGACTTTTCCTCGATGTTGCCCGCATAGCAGGTCTTGATGATGAAATCGACCGCATCACGCGGTGAATCTGTGAGATGTATCAGCGAGAGGTCTTCCGGGCTGATCATCTTCTCGTTGAGCATTGTGGAGGTAAGCCAAGTCAACAGCCCGCGCCAGTATTGCGATCCGAACAGCACTACTGGAAAATTACGGATCTTTCGAGTCTGAATAAGGGTCAATGCCTCGAAAAGCTCATCCATCGTCCCGAAGCCGCCGGGAAATATCAGATAGGCATTGCTATATTTGATGAACATCGTCTTTCTTACGAAGAAATACTTGAACGAAAGCGATTTGTTCTGATAGGGATTTGCTGCCTGCTCGAAGGGAAGTTCGATATTGCAGCCTACCGAGCGGGCACCGGCATCGAATGCCCCACGGTTCGCGGCTTCCATAATTCCGGGTCCGCCGCCCGTAATGATCTCGAATCCTGCGGTTCCTAAGAGATATCCGGTTTCCTGGGCGGCCTTGTAAAGCGGGTCATCTTCGCGGGTGCGGGCCGAACCGAAAACAGAAACGCCACGCGTGATGGTCGCAAGCGAGTCAAAGCCGCTGACCAATTCACTCAATATTCTGAATACACGCCAACTGTCAGATGTGCGGTATTCGTCCTCCGGTTCCGGGGACCGCAAGAGCACTTCGTCATCGGTCAAATGCCAATATCCGGGTTCTTCTTCGCGTTTCTTGACCTCGGCTACTGTCTTAGCATTTGCCGTCTTGGTTCGTTTTGGACGCTTTGATAGCGGAGTTTTTGCCATTTAGATCCCCATTATGTTGTATCCGCAATCGACATAGATCGTCTCACCGGTAATGCCTGACGAAAGGTCGCTGACAAGGAACATTGCCGTTTTGCCGACCTCGTCGGCGGTGACATTGCGTTTTAGCGGCGACTTTTCCGCGACGTAGCCGAGCAGCGAGCCCATATTCTTGACGCCGCGTGCAGAAAGCGTATTGATCGGCCCCGCAGAGATCGCGTTTACGCGGATATTATTCTTTCCGAGGTCAGCGGCGAGGTAGCGTGTAGAAGCCTCAAGAGCTGCCTTAGCTACGCCCATGACGTTATAGTTCGAAACTACTTTCTCGGCGCCGTAATACGACATCGTGACGATCGAGCCGCCATCTGTCATCAGAGGTGATGCAGCCAGAGCGACCTGCGTCAGCGAAAATGCACTAACCTCGAGTGCTGTGCGGAAGGCGTCGCGGGTTGTCGTCAAAAACTCGCCTTCGAGGGCCTCTTTTGGAGCGAAAGCAATTGAATGTATGAGGAAATCAATTTTGCCATACTTTCTTGCGACCGCCTCGAACGCTCGGTCAACGGTGACCTGATCCATTACATCGCAAGGCACGACGAGCGAATCAGGGAGCGTGGCTGCGAGTTCCTCGACATTCTCACGCAGACGGTCGCTCTGATAGGTAAAAGCCTGCTTTGCGCCCTGCTCACCGCAGGCCGCGGCACACGCCCACGCGATCGAACGCTTGTTCGCAACGCCGAATATCATTCCAACTTTGTTTTCCAGCATATGACCCTGTCATTACCACCTGTGGTAGCCGGTGGTTGAATGAAAATATTTCGTACTTCTTTCCAACCTGAGAACTCTCGGTCTCGAACCAGCAGCTCCCGCAGGCAGTTTCGATCCGCTATTCACTCACATAAACCCGCTGCAGCATTTCAAAATCAAGCATTCTGATGTCGATATCTACAGGCGTGTCGGAAAATCGCCTCGCAGTCAAAACGCCGCGGAGTTCTTCCTCTTCCTCTAACGTCAGCTGAGTTACAAGAACAAGCATTAGCCGCAAACGCAGCTTGCTCTTCATGTCAGCGAGGTTCCTACTCGCTTGGGCAACTTTCTTGATCACAGATTCGACCTTGTCCTGCCGAATGTCCGGAACAACAAGAAATGCGACTTCGATGCATGTGATAAGATCATTATCGATCAGGATCCCGTCAAACGGTACGCGGCCGATGCTGACATGGCGCATCAGCGGAAGCTGCTCTTCCTGCTGAATCTGCCTCAGAGCCAGATCTTCGGCAACAACATAGGCAGACAGCAGGTCGGAAAGGCCATCGTCCCCGACACCTAGAAGTTTGGAAAGCTCGCGTACCTCGATGTTCACGCTCTGCCGCTGAACCTCTGGCATTGCCGCGTCCCAATCGATAAATTTTCGCTCGTCGAGCGATGCAAGCCTCTTCTTTTCCGCGTTCGCCGCAAATACAATGAGTCCGACGCTCGCGATGACGGCCGCAAAAATAATCGCCGTTGCGATCTGGCCGTACGAGATCGACACGATAAGTCCGATGACCGCGATCGCGATAAGAAGAGCGACCGAGCCGAAAAGCGCCCAGCTCTGCGGCGGGCGTTTCAGGCGGGAAAGCGGTATCGGGTTGGCATTTGCCATTGAAACAAAAAGGTCGATAGGATCTTACGCGGCGGCCACACGTTCGAACGGAATATCGTCGAAATGCGTCATCCGCTTGAAATCACGAAAACGCTGGTTAATTTCAGGATAGTCGAGCGCATCCACACGTTCGGTTCCGAATTTTTCAACGTTGAACGATGCCATTACAGAGCCGTAAACCATGGCCCGCCGCATCGTATCGTCGTTGATCTGATTCTGTGCGGCCAAATAGCCCATAAAACCGCCCGCGAACGTATCGCCCGCACCCGTCGGGTCAAACACGCTTTCCAGCGGATACGCGGGCACGGCGAAATAACCGTCTCGAGTGAACAGCGTTGCACCGTATTCGCCGCGTTTGATGACGACTGCCTTCAGGCCGAGGCCCATTATAGACTGTGCGGCCTTGTAGATGCTGGGTTCGTCCGTCAGCTGCCTCGCTTCGGCGTCGTTAATGATGATGCAGTCCACGACCTTTATCGTGTCGATCACTGCGTCCTTCATCGACGAGATCCAGAAGTTCATCGTGTCCATAGCGACAAATTTCGCGTCCGGACACTGTTCGCGGACCTGCTTCTGCAGCATCGGCAAAATGTTTGCGAGAAAAAGCAGTTTAGAACCTCGGGACCGCTCGGACAATTTCGGGTCGAACGTCTCGAAAACGTTAAGCTGCGTGTCCAGAGTGTGGGCCGTATTCATATCGTAATCGTAGCGGCCCTGCCAGAAGAATGTCTTGCCGTCCGCGACGACCTCGACATCATCCGTATTGATATCGTGACGGCGGAAAACGTCCCATTCCGCATCGGTAAAATCACCGCCGACCACGCCGACCGCGTTCACTTCCGTAAAAAAGCTCGCCGACAAACCAAAGTGCGTCGCCGCACCGCCCAAAACCTTGTCGCGTTTACCAAAAGGCGTTTCCAACGCATCGAACGCGACCGAACCAACAACTGCAAGTGACATAGGATAAGTGGTCAGCTATCGGTGGCCGGTGGTCAGAAAGTTCAAAAGTCTGACACCTGACCACTTGCCACTGAACATTGCCTATTTTACACTTCGCAGCTTGTTTACGCTATTTGGACGGTTCTTTGTTGAGGATGGCGAGTGCCTTTTCCGCTTCGCTGCGGTATTTGCTATCGGGGAATTTCTCAACGAGCAGCGTCAGATACATCTTTGCGTCGTCGCGGAGCTTCTCGGGGGCGTATTTTTCGCGTTCGCGTTCCAAACGGAGATCGACGCGCTGTTTCCCTTTGTTTTCAGAAAGATACCAGCTCGACATTCCAGCGAGGTACAGAAATTCGTCGATCTTGGAAAAGGTCGGATAGGCGGCGAACGTCTCTTCGAACCGCGAAAGCACCTGTTTGTATGCCTTTCGGGCGGGACCGAAGGCCTGCCACGCTACGTCGAGGTTGTGTTTCGCGTCCGTTTCGAGCAGCGGATCGCGGTCGATCGCCGGCGTGACGTTCCTTTGAGCCGCAGCAGGAATACCGAACAAGAGCAAAACCGCAAAAACCGCCAAAAAAGAGCGTTTCATACCTAACTAAAGATGCCCGGCGGGCGGAAATAGTTTACCTCTGCCTGTACTTGCCGATAATTGCCTCAAGTTTCGCCGCAGTTTCCGCAGGCCAATGGTCGGGAGCCGTGAAAATGGCGTTCTTGATGGCATCACGATATTGATTCGGTGACTCTTTCGAAGCGACGCGTTTTACGGCGTCTTTCAATATCAACTGTGCGTTGCGTACATTCTTGTTCAGGTATTCGACGATCATGTCGATGGTCACATCGCCGTGGCCTTCGTGCCAGCAGTCGTAATCGGTGACGAGGGCGAGCGTGGCGTATGCGATCTCGGCCTCGCGGGCGAGTTTCGCCTCTTGCAGATTCGTCATGCCGATGATGTCCATTCCCCATTGGCGATAGACGTTGGATTCGGTCTTGGTCGAAAAGGCCGGCCCTTCCATACAAAGGTAAGTGCCGCCGCGATGGAACTTTACGCCGACCTCTTTGCACGACGCTTCGAGAATGTCTCCGAGTTCATCACAAACCGGGTGGGCGAAAGTAACGTGGCCGACGATCCCTTCGCCGAAGAACGTCGATTCTTGTGCCCGTGCACGCGTTCTGTCAAAGAACTGGTCTGGTATGACCATATCCGTCGGCTCGTATTGTTCCTGCAGCGAACCGACAGCAGAAACCGAAAGGATGTATTCCACGCCGAGCATCTTCATTGCGTAGATGTTCGCCTTATACGGAACCTCCGTCGGCGTGAACTTGTGTCCGCGTGCGTGCCGTGGCAAAAACGCCACCGTAACGCTGTTCAACTCGCCGACAATAAAAGCATCTGAAGGCGAGCCGAAAGGGGTATCTACGTTGATCTCGCGGACGTTCTCCAATTCCGGCATTTGGTACAAACCGCTGCCGCCGATTATTCCGATCTGAATGTTTTCCATGTTCAAGGTATTCTGTATAAGAAAGGGCGACCGGTAAGATCGCCCCAAGATGTTCTGTCCTAACGGGACAAAGGTTGTTGCCGCCCACTACTTTTTCTTAGGTGCCTCGGGCTTTGTGTCCGCAGGCTTCGGCGGAGCACCGTTCTCTCCGTTCTCGGGCTGCGGCATCGGCATCGGAGGACGCTGCTTCTGCTGCATTTCCTGGATCTGCTCGTCCGTGACTTCCGGAACGGTATAATCTTCCGGAACCATAACGCCATTCGCAGCAACGATCTCCTCGATCAGTTTTTCCTCCTTTTCCGTCTCAAGCTTGTTACGGACAAAATCCTTGACCGGCATCTCGCGTGCCATCGGATTGTCGGGATCCTTGTAGCCGGTCGAGATCAGAATGTGGCGGACATCGTAGGTTTCCTGCTCGGCTCCGTCTTTTTTACTGAGCTTGCGTTCGAGCTTGACGATATGGAAGCCGAAATCTGTTTCAACAAGTTCAGGTGCGACCTGTCCTGCTTCGAGGCTGAGAGCGGCCTCTTCGAAGGGAGCGACCATTCTACCTTTCGGCACGTCGGCGTAAAGACCGCCATTGTCCTTGCCGTCAGGGCCTTTGTTGCCCGGATCGGTGGTGAACTCATTGGCAAGTGCTGCGAAATCCTCGCCTGCTTTTGCACGCTGAAGGATCTCGTTCGCCTTATTTCGCTTTTCTGCCGGGTCAAACTGCGGGTTCGCCGCGATGTAGGCATTGACCTCTTCGTCGGTCACCTTCATCTTGTCTGTAAGTGTCTGCGAGTAGAGCCGGGCAAGGAACTGAGCCTGCTGAAGGCGAACCTGAAGATTGGTTTTTGCGACGAATTCCGCGTTCAGTTCACCGGCGGCTGCTTTACGGTCGAATTCGTTGCGATACACACGCGATTTCGCGAACATCTCGCGTGCCTGCGTTCGTTCTTCCTCGCTGATCTCACGGTCCGCCATTTCCGGGTTCGAGGCCTTCATTATTGCTATCTTCGCGTTGAGGAAATCATTGAACTCATCTTCAGGGAGCCTGAAACTCGCAGGTTTACCCAATCCGAGCGTGCCCATCAGATTGGCGAACCAACTCTGCTGGCCTGCCGGAGGAGTGGACTGGGCCCAAAACTCGTTGATCTGCTCTTCGCTGATGAAGCCGAAAGGAGGCATCGGGCCTTTGTCCTGGTTCAATTCACGATCGTAGGAGACAGCGATGACCTCAGCACGAATGCTGTCCAACTCCTGCCGGTTTGACGGCTCGTCGGCCATTCCTTCCTTTTTTGCCTGGCTGGCAAAGGCAAGAAGCTGCTTCAGATTCTTCATCTGCTGCTTCTTGAGTTCTTCATCCTCAGCGAGACGTTTGACCGCCATGGGATTCGTCTTTGCAAGGTCTGCAAGCAGCAGTTCGATCTCGGAACGCGAGATCTGATTGAATGATTCCGAAGCTTGTCCTCCGACCTCTTTCTTCCAGATGACCAAGCCGAAACCGATGGCGACGATCGCCACGATCAAAATGATTCCTTTAGTTAAGTTGCTCAAAACTGATATTCCTCTCTAGCGAAAAGTCCGCAAAAATGCCAAACGAGAATGATAACAAACGCGCGGGGCTTTACCAACAGAAAACGTGGCTATTTGACCTGAACCAACTCGAGCAGAACGCCGTTCGTCGACGACGGGTGTACAAATGCGACCAAGCAGCCTTCGGCACCGATGCGGGGAGATTCGTCGATCAGACGGGCTCCATTCTCTTTCAGGCGTGTAAGCGATGCTTCAATATCCTCGACCTCGACAGCGATGTGGTGAATACCGCCGCCGCGTTTTTCCAAAAATTTTGAGATAGGTGAGTCATCGGACGTTGGTTCCAGCAGTTCGACTCGGCTTTCGCCCATCGGCAGCATTGCGACCCGGACCTTCTGGTCCTCGACGGTTTCGGTGTGAACGTTTTCCAAACCGAGTGCGTTCTCCCAGAACTTCAAAGCCTCGTCAATACCTTTTGTTGCGATTCCTAAATGGTTGATCTTCATAGGTTTATGTTATTGACTCCCGACTATGCGCGAGGTTCTGACAAGATCTCCTCGATCGCTGAGTACGGATCGATACGTTTCGCCGCAACGTCCGCCGCAAGCTGCTCAAGGTTCTTCTCGGTACCGTTTCTGCTGAGCAGTTCGGCCAGCAGACGCTCGCGCAGCAACTCCAAGAGCCGCCATTTCGCTATCGAAGTCTTACGGTCAGCGATCTCTTCGCCGTATGCCATCGACGTATAGCCAACATACTTTTCGATGGCGGCAGCCAGATCTTCAAGGCCTTTATTTTCTGTAGCCACGGTCGGAACGATCGGCGGATGCCACATATCGGGCCGGTGAGCAAGTGAAAGCAGTGCTTCAAGCTCCTTTTGAGTTCTCAGGACGCCTTCTCGATCAGCTTTATTTATTACAAATACATCGCCGATCTCCATAATGCCGGCCTTTATCGCCTGAATATCGTCGCCCATGCCGGGAACTAGCACGACCACCGAAACGTCCGCGGTTTTAACGATCTCGACCTCGTCCTGGCCAACACCTACCGTTTCCACGATGACCTTGTCGTAACCGGCGGCGTCCAATATTGCAACGGCATCGACCGTCGCTCGCGACAGGCCGCCGAGATTGCCTCGTGTCGCCATCGACCGGATAAAGATGTTCTTGTCCAGCCCAAGCGTGGACATCCGTATACGGTCGCCCAGGATGGCGCCGCCAGAGAACGGTGACGAAGGATCGATACAGACAATACCGACCTTTTCGCCCCTATCCTTGTAGAGAAGGGCGAGCTTATCAACGAGTGATGACTTGCCCGCTCCAGGCGCACCGGTGATGCCGATCACTGTGGCTTTGCCTGTGTTTGGAAACACCGCCTGCATCAATTCTGCCGCAGCCGAGCCTCCGTGCTCAACGATCGAAATCGCCCGAGCTACGGACCGCGCGTCACCGGCGAGTAACTTTTGGATCAATTCTGATGCCATCGTCAAAATGATAGTTTCTCATTCTTTGGTCCAACAAAAAAGGCGAGCCGAAGCCCGCCTATTGATCGGCCATACATATATTTTAGACCTACATCTGTCCTTCATCCGCCGAAGGCCCGTAAATGGACGGCACCGGAATGTCGTTCAATCGCAGATAAACCGACAGTTGGCCGCGATGGTGAATTATGTGGTTCATCACAAACGTACGCATCACGGCTACCTTCGGCATCGTGAAATAGACCTGCTCGCCGTTTCGCATCGTCCAATCGGTCATGAATATTTCGTCCGACGTGTTGGCAAGCACTTCCTTTGCTGATGCGACCTGTTCGTCAAAAAATGCGATCAATTCCTCGGTCGTCGCGGGCTCGAACGCCTTCCAATCGGCTTCTGCGAAATCGAGAACATCGCTTGTCAACGTCATTTTCGTCCAACCGAACATCTCTGCGACATGAACCGCGAGACGCCCGAATGTCATCGACTTTTCATGCGGCGTCCAGTCGAACTTGTCCGCCGGGACACGTTCAAGGCACTGCCGCGCCACCTTTGCCTCGTTCTCCAATTCCGCCAAAAATGCCGACGCCAGGCGGCCGGCTGCCATTGCTGTACCTTCGCTCATAGTGTTTCTCCTTATGTTGTAAATAAAAACTAGGGTGCAATCATAACATACTGTTGCATAAATGCAACAGCTGTCAATGGAAAGAAGATCCTCAGCTTGTTTACGCCGAGGAAAGGTAAAATGTTTGAAAGTTTACAATGATTTCAGGAGATTCTTTGCGATAACGAGCCGCTGTATCTCGCTGGTGCCTTCGCCGATGGTGCAGAGTTTTGAATCGCGCCAGTATTTCTCAGCCGGATAGTCTTTGGTATAGCCATAACCGCCGTGGATCTGAACGGATTCTTCCGATACACGAACTGCCGTTTCGGAAGCGTAGAGTTTAGCCATCGCGGACATCTGTGTCACGGGCTTACCTGCGTCTTTGGTAGCTGCGGCTTGCAGCGTGAGAAGGCGGGCACATTCTATCTGCGTCGCCATGTCGGCAAGTTTGAACTGAATCGCCTGAAACTCGGCGATCGGCTTTCCGAATTGCTGACGTTCTTTCGCGTACTTCACCGCAGCTTCGTAGGCTCCCTGAGCGATGCCTACCGACAAAGCGGCAATAGATATACGCCCGCCGTCCAACACCTGCATTGCCTGCAAAAAGCCTTCGCCTTCGTTGCCGAGCAGATTCTCCTGAGGAACGTAACAGTCCTCAAAAACCACCGATGCGGTCTCAGATGCCCGCATTCCTAGTTTGTTCTCTTTCTTGTCCGATCGGAAACCTTCCATCGACTTGTCGAAAATGAAGGCCGAGATACCGCGGTTTCCTTTTTCTTTGTCAGTTACGGCTACCGCGACCAAGGTGTTGCAAGCGATGGCGTGTGTGATGAAGTTTTTCGAACCGTTGACCTTCCATCCGCCATTCGAGCGGACCGCGTTCGTTCGTGTGCCCGACGCGTCGGAGCCGGCCTGTGATTCCGTCAGTCCCCATGCGCCGAAAGATTCGCCCTGCGTGAGTGGCAAAAGGTATTTCTGTTTCTGTTCTTCCGACCCGAACATGTAGATGTGATTCGAACAGAGCGAATTATGCGCAGCCACTGACAAACCGACCGAACCGCAGACGCGGCCGAGTTCCTCGATGATGGTCGCGTATTCGACATAGCCCATCGCCGCGCCGCCATAATTCTCAGGGAAAATGATTCCCATCAGACCGAGTTCGGCAAGTTTTGGCCGTAATTCCTCCGGGAAATGCTGCGTTTCGTCCCATTCCATTACGTTGGGAAGAATCTCGCTCTCGGCAAATTCGCGGATGCTGTACTTGATCTGTAGCTGCTCTTCGGAAAGTTCAAAATTCATAATGCATTCGGCGGAAACAAGCGTTTATCTTGTCATATCGATAGGTTTCGTGGCAATTTCGCGGGCGGATGCGGCAGGGAATCGGAAAGACGGCGATTGTCAATTTTTTGCGTTCAGCCTAAAATCGACCTATGGATCACCCGAACTATCTCACAACGGACGACCAGATCAGGGAGCTGCTTTCCTCTGTGAAACGCATTGCGGTCTTGGGTATCAAGCCGGATGACCATGCTGCCCAGCCTGCTCATTACGTTCCGAAATATATGCAGGAGAACGGTTACGAGATAGTTCCTGTTCCCGTTTATTACCCCGACGTGACACAGATCTTGGGTCAGCCGGTTCATCGCGACCTGATACAGGTTCCCGGCGAGATCGACCTCCTGAACGTTTTCCGCCGCGGGCGCGACATCTCAAAACATACTTTCGAGATCCTCGCCAAAAAGCCGAAAGCAGTGTGGTTTCAGTTGGGTATTAGAAATGACGACGTTGCAGAGAGGCTCGCCGATGCCGGCATCAAAGTAGTGCAGGACCTTTGCCTGATGGTCGAGCATCGGGCTCTACTAAAATAATAAAACTCAAGGTTTAAGAGTGCGTAACTCTTCTTTTGTAAGGTCACGCCAGCGGCCTGTGCGGAGTTCCGGTGCGCTGACATTTCCAATGCGAATTCGTCGGAGTTTTACAACAGAATTACCGACCGCATCGAACATTTTGCGTATCTGCTGATTGTGGCCTTCGTGCAGCGTCACCTCGAACCAGGCATTGTTTCCGGTAGTTTTAAGTTCGCGAATGTCCGCCGGTGCCGTCTTGAAACCGTCGTCGAGCATGATGCCGCGGCGAAGTTTGTTTATCGCATTCCGATTAGGCAGGCCTTTCACCTTTACTTCATAAACCTTAGGTATCTTGCGTGACGACGCGACATGGTTCGTGAATTCGCCGTCGTTGGTCAGGATGATAAGCCCTTCGGTGTTGTAATCGAGGCGGCCAACGGGATGGAGCTTGCCTTTGCCTTTTACAAGATCCGTGACCAGCTTACGTCCCTCGGGATCCGCGGCGCTGGAAAGATAGCCTTTCGGTTTGTTCAAAAGAACGTAAACATTCGAACGGCTTTGCAGCTTGGCGTTGATGAGCTTGCCGCGGACCTTGATGTGGTCCTTTTCGGGATCGGCTTTTGTCCCAAGTTCAGTTACGATATCGCCGTTGACCGAGACATCGCCGTTAAGTATCAACTGCTCCGCCGCACGCCGCGAAGCTATACCGGCCTGGGCGATAAGTTTTTGAAGTCTTTCCTGCATAAGAAATTGCCACAGAGTCCACAGAGAACACAGAGGCAAGGCGACGGACCCATTCAATGGCAGCCGTGGAATCTGTGGCTACTGGACCAGGTCCTCGAAATCCTCGATGCTCGGCAGTTCGGACAGGTCTTTGAGCCCGAATTGGATCAGGAATTCTTTCGATGTACCGTACATCATCGGGCGGCCGACCGTCTCTTTGCGGCCTTTGGCGACGATGAGGCGTTTGTCGAGCAAGGTTTTTATAGCCGACGCAGACTGCACACCGCGAATTTCGAGGATCTCCGGAACTGTGACCGGCTGTTTGTATGCAATGACGGCGAGCGTTTCCAGTGCGGCGATCGAGAGTTTTGCTGATGGACGCGTCTTAAGGAAGGTACGTATCTCTTCGTGAAAATCAGTTCGTGTTGCCAATTGCCAACCGCCGGCGATCTCTCGTATCTGCAGCCCGCTGCCGCGTTCGGCGTATTCACGTCGAAGTTCTTCGATGGCCGCCTCGATCGCACCTTTTTCTTCACCGAGGACATCAGCGATCAGCCGCGTCGTAATAGGCTCGTCTGCAACAAAAATGAGTGCCTCAGCGAGCGCGACCAAATCGGCCGGCGTCCGCGTGAGTTTTGTCTGAACTGCTTCGTCCATAGATCAAATGCCTTTCAAGATTATATCGCCAAAGGTTCCTTTCTGTCTGAGCGAAACGCCGCCGTTTTTCACAATTTCAAGAACCGCAATGAATGCGGTGACCAGTTCGCGGCGGTTCTGCATCTCTTCAAAGAATGCTAGCAAACTGACCTCGCCCTGGGCCGCGATGCGGTCTTTGAGAGTGCGGATCATATCTCCGAGCGATATTTCTTCCCGCTCGATCTCCATTTTCACTTCTTCGGCATGGCGGGCGAGGATCTTCTGAAAAACGCCCAAAAGGTCAAAAACGGTCGCGTCAATTTCAGCGTTCGCTTCGTCCGTTTCTATCGGGCCGCGGGTGAAAACCGCCTGCTCCAGCGTGGAACGCTCATACAGCATTCCTGCCGCCGTTTTGAATTTCTCGTGCTCGAGAAGCCGATCTACAAGTTCCTGCCGTGGGTCTTCTGCCTCTTCGTCGCTTTCGATGGTCGGATCGCGAGGCAGCAGCATCTTGGTCTTGATCTCGATCAGCTGTGCCGCCATTACGAGAAAATCTGCAGCGACCGAGATGTCGAGCCGCTTCATGAGGCGGATGTAGTTAAGGTATTCGTCGGTGATCTTGGCGATCGGTATGTCGAAAATATTCGCCTTTTCCTGCCGGATGAGAAAAAGAAGCAGGTCGAGCGGGCCCGCGAAATCGCCGATCTTTACCTTCAACTCCTCAGAATCGCGGACGATCTCTGCCGTCTCGCGATGAAAATCGAAGCTGTATTGTTCAGGTTCCTTTGTCAATTTATTCGTAGTCTATGGCGTATCGCTTCAGGTCTTCAAGGTCGATAACCGTAAGTGCATGTTCGTGGGTCGCTCGCAGATAAACCTGCGGCGCCATGCCGTTCTCAAAAGCCTCGCGCCAGCGAAGCATGCAAAGACACCATTTGTCGCCTTCTTTCAAACCCGGAAACGCGTATTGCGGCATTGGCGTCGAAAGGTCGTTGCCCATTGCTTTTGAGAACGCAAGGAATTCATCAGTCGCCCTGATGCACACGGTGTGCCTGCCGGTGTCATCGACGCCGGTGCGGCAAAAACCGTCGCGATAGAAACCCGTCATCGGATCGGAGCAGCAAAGTTCCAATTCGCCGCCGAGAACGTTTTTTGGTTTGGGGTAGTGACCGTTTCCGTTTCCGTTTGTATACATTCCGTTATTTCTTTTTTTCCGTTGGTATCCTCTCGATAGAGTTGCCCTCACGGTTCTGCGTGATCGACGGGCGCTTGCCGTTAACGAATCGCGAATATCTCAACACATTTTCGCTGCCGTTAAAAACATACTCATTCGCGGCATCTGCAGTGATCCGGTTGCGGTCACCATTTATCATCACTTGTTTGCAGACTCCGGTGATCGTAACGTTATTCGAATTTCCGTTTATCTTCACGCTGTTGAATTTCGCACAGTTGACCGTTCTCTTCAGATCGGGCCCGTCAACATAGATCGGCTCGCCTTCGACAGAAGTATCAGCCTTCGCAACATCTGCGGCATCGACGGGCGATTCCGTCGGCGCGGGCGAAAATTTCGGTGTCGGACTGGACGTAAACCGTTCCATGCTGCGTTTAGCCGTCTCATTGCGAAGGTCGCACGAAGCGAATGCAAGCACTGAAAGAAGAACGATCGTGAACGCGAATCGCATTATCTCAAGATCTCCAACGCCAATTCTATCGGTCTCGCCAATACGGCCCTGTCGCCGGCCTCAACAATGGGACGCTGAATGATCGACGGGTATTTTACCATCGCCGCGATCACTTCCTTGTTCGATGATTCCTTATCAATGCCGGCGAGTTTGAAGTCGGGTTCATTCCGCCGCAGAACCTCGAATGGCCGCAGGCCCGTCTTTTTCAACAAACCGGCCAGTTTTTTCTCGGTAAAAGGTTCGACGAAATAATTCACCTTTTTCCAGTTGATACCATTCTCTTCAAATAGCCTGTTCAGCTTTCGACAGGTCGTACAAGTAGGCTTTTCATAAACTGTGATCTTCATATTGACTATCGACGTCACACTTAACACCTGTCGCTGAATTTCTTTCAGCGGTTCGATTCAAGTGACAAATCAATTTATTCCCATTCTCGAATACACGTTGTTTAGCGTACGCGCGGCCTCTGAGCGTGCTTTTTCCGCTCCGCGGTCGAGTATCCCGCGAAGAGTAGCGTCATCGTAATGAGCGATGCGTTCTTGAAATGGCCGCAGGAATTCGACGACGGCTTCTGCGAGTTCAGTCTTGAACTGACCATACATCTTGCCTTCGAAATGGGCGACGCATTCTTGGGCGGTTTTGTCTGTTACGAGCTGATAAATGGTCAGCAGATTGTTGATCGCCGGGCGAGTTTCGTCGAATTCGATGGTCGTTCCACTGTCAGTGACGGCGCGTTTGATCTTCTTGGTGATCGTGTCGGGATCATCGAGCAGAAAAAGCGAGCCGTTGGCGTTCTCGTCGGATTTCGACATTTTCTTTTCAGGATCCTGCAGTGATTTGATGCTCGCACCGGCCTTGGGAATATAAGGCTCCGGCACCTTGAACGTATCTCCGTAGTCGCGATTAAAACGTTCGGCCAGGTCGCGGCTCAGTTCCAGATGCTGTTTCTGATCCTGTCCGACCGGCACGAGATCGGTCTGATACAGCAAAATATCGGCCGCCATTAGTATCGGATAGGTAAATAGTCCGACGCCCGCGCGTTCTGTGTTGCCTTTGCCCTTATCCTTGAACTGCGTCATCCGTTCCAACTCGCCCATGCGAGCGATGCAGGAAAGGACCCACGCAAGCTCGGCGTGTTGCGGTACGTCGGATTGAATGAAAATGGTGGAGCGTTCAGGATCGACGCCGGCGGCCAAATAGATGCGTGCGAGGTCGAGCGTCGCCTTTCGCAGTGAGGCCGGCTCTTGCGGCAGCGTTATGGCGTGCATGTTCACGATGCAGTAGAAACACTCATAATCGTCCTGCAACGCGACCCAATTCTTAAGTGCGCCTAAATAATTGCCGATGTGAAGCTGCCCGGTAGGCTGTGCCCCGCTGAAAATTCTCTTACTCATCGTCGAATCAAAACCACGGCGTCAGCAGAAGGTATTGGACCAATTGATAGAACGGCCTGATTATAAGCCCGATGATGCCGAAATAGACCAAGAGCATAAGTATCAGAAAGCCGTATTGCTCAAGCATCTCGAAAACGGGCTGAAAACTCGGCGGCAGAAACGTCGAGAGAACCTTGCTGCCGTCCAGCGGCGGAAACGGCAGCAGATTGAATACTGCCAGCGAAACGTTCAGCATCACAAGATAATTCAAAAATATGACGATCGGCTTGATCAGTCCGGAATCAATATTGCCGGCGTTTATCACGCCGAATTCGATCATGAACTTAAAGATAAAGAAGCCGATGGTTGCGATGATGATATTCGCAACAATACCCGCGATCGATACCATTACGTTCGCTTCTTTATATTTCGTCCATTTGTTCGGGTTTACCGGCGTAGGTTTGCCCCATCCGATCAAAGGGATCGAAGCCAATGCACCGCCGACCGAGCCGAATATGAACGCCGCGATCGGGATCAGGAGCGTGCCGATGGGGTCAGTGTGTGCTACCGGATTAAGCGTCACACGGCCGAGCATGTATGCGGTATCGTCGCCGTATTTCCACGATGTCCATGCATGTCCGGCCTCGTGCGCAGAGATCGCAAGAAGCAGGACGACTAGAAAAATGACCAGATGGCTGATCAGGTTGGCAATATCGATCTCACCCATAAATCGTCAACACCGATGCCTAGATTGTTGCATTCTTTTAGTGCAAAATAAAACGTAGTCGAAATGATGGAATAACGGTTTTTTGCAAACCGTGACTAACGAGTATGTCGAAACACATCGTCTGCATCGCAAGCGAACACAAGGGTAACGAATTCATCGAAGCAGCCCATGAGGCCGGCTGGCAAGTTACACTCGTAACGCGGAAAAGCCTGCTTGACAGCCCTTGGGTTTGGGCAAACATAGGCGATGTCAGGACTGTCGAAGACAGTGCCCAACCCGTCGATTATGTGCGTGCGATCACGAACGTTGTAGGGTCTGCGAAGATCGATCATGTCGTCGGGCTCGATGAATTTGATGTGATCACGGGAGCGCTCGCCCGCGAGCACCTGCAGCTGCCGGGAGTTACCAGCTCTTACCTTCGTCGATTTCGCGACAAGCTCACGATGCGCAACCTGGCGTCTTCAAAGGACATTCCGTGTCCGGAGTTCGTGGGAGCGTTCAACATGTCGGAGATCGATGAGTTCCTCGACCGCGTCCCGGCTCCTTGGATCGTCAAACCGCGACACGAGGTATCTGCATTCGGTATCAGAAAATGTGAGACGAAGCAGCAGGTTTGGGATGTTTTGACAGACCTCGACAACCGAAATAACTGGCGCGACCATCCCTCGCAATTCGTCATTGAACGGTTCATTGAGGGCAAGGTCTTTCACGTCGATTCTGTCGTCGAAGACAAGAAAGTGCGTGCGGCAGGCGTCAGTCAGTATGGCACGACGCCATTCAAGGTGTCGCATTATGGCGGTGTGTTCACGTCCTCGATCGTGCCGTATGACGCGCCCGAGCGAAAGACGTTGGAAAAGCTCAACAAGCAGCTCTTGAAAGCATTCGAACTGGAAAAGGGTGTTACGCACGCGGAATTTCTGCAGTGTGCCGAATCGGGTGAATTCTATATGCTCGAGGTTGCGTGCCGCGTCGGCGGTGCGTACATAGCGAACGTTCTGGAATATGCGTGCGGCTTCAATCTATGGCGCGAGTGGGCGAAACTTGAGATCGCCGACAAGGAGAATCCTTACAAGTTGCCGAAACTGCACAAAGAATATGCCGGCATCGCTCTTGCACTTGCCAACACTGATGAGCCGGACACGTCGAATTATACCGAAGAGGAGATCGTATATCGCGTGAAAAAATCCAAGCACGTCGGGCTGATATTCCGCTCAAAAGACCGAGAACGCATCGATGAACTTCTTTCGATGTACTCCGAACGGATCACCAAAGATTTCCTCGCCGTCGCACCCGTAAAGGAACGTTACGATGATTGACCGTGCTATTGCTGCCTGCCGTTATTAAATGCCAACGCATCCGCCCGAATATTTCGATCACGACCTGAATCGACATTTTCCCGAACTGCTCAAATTCGAATCTGTCGAAGAACTCGAAGCATCCGAGATCTGGAAACAAGTTGGCGGCGAGGCTGAACGACTGCTCAATTTGGTCGTCGGCGAGGAACTTGCTGACGGACGATCGGACGATCATTCGGTAAATGCGATCCGGGCGATCGCGTGGAATCTTGAACGCGGCATTCAGCTCGACAGCATTATTGACGCTTTGAAAATAGACGAAAGGCTGCGGGGCCGCGATATTTTACTGTTTTCCGAACTCGACCACGGAATGGCGAGAAGCGGGAATCGTTTTGTCGCTCAGGAGATCGCCCGCGAACTTGGGCTGAATTACGCTTTCGCTCCGGTTTACGTTCCGCTGCAAAAGGGAAGCGGTGTAGAGGCCGAGATGGATGGCGAGAATACCGTTTCGCTGCATGGCGTCGCGATGTTCTCGCGGTGGCCGATGCGAAATGTTCACGCGATCCCGATCCCGAACGGTAAGGACAAAATGTGGGGCAAGGAAAAACGCCTTGGCCGTCTGCGTGCGTTGATCGCTGACGTCGAACATCCGAGCGGCGTATTCCGTGCGGTCACCGTTCATCTTGATGCGCATTGTTCCCGTGCTCATCGCCGGCTGCAGATGCGGATCATTCTCGATCATCTCGACACGCTGCCCCAAATGCCTACGCTGATTGGGGGCGACTGGAATACGACGGGTTTCAATTCGCAGAATTCGACCCGAGCGATCCTTGGGTATTGGCGGCGTGTCTTTATGGGCCCTAAGAACGTCGCTCTTAACCATTTGCCGCACCCCGAACGATTTTTTGAAAAGCCTCTTTTTACTGATCTGGAGAACCGTGGGTTCACTTATCGTGAGCTGAACAACTTAGGCGTCGGGACTTTGCATTACGATGTCGCCAGCATCGAAAAGAACACCAATCTTCGCGATTGGGTGCCTGAATGGTGTTTCCCGTTCATATTTTGGGCGGCCGGCCGCGTTGGAGGCAAGGTCTCAACACGGCTCGATTGGTTCGCGGCCAAGGGACTCGAGCTTGCACCCGAGACGTCGCCGCAAACCGTCGGCGGCCTTGTCAGCGGACTCGGCGAGCCGTTGTCTGATCACGATCCAATAACAGTTGAGGTGAAGTTCAAGGACCCCTAGCCTGTGGTTTCGACTTTGGAGTTTCGGCTTTGGACCTTAGACTATTCTTATGGAAGTTTCATTTTGTCAGACCATTAGTTTTAACGCGGATACCTTTGAATACGACGTAGTCTCGCAAGAGAACGGAAACGCGACCATCATCAAATTCCCGATCGACGAGAAGAAGTATAGCCCGGGCGATGTCGTTGTGGTCGTAACGAACGACGGCGAGATCAATTTTCACGGCATTGTCGGAAAGATCGAGGACGGCTACGCTTTTGCGTCTGACCCAAAAGGCTCGCTCCTGCCTGCGGGTGTTCAGTAGAGAGGCGGAATCTAAGAGGGGCGATCATTCTTGAAACTCGTCACTCTAACCTCTAAACTCTTAACTGTTTTTGGGGATGTAGCTCAGCTGGGAGAGCGCAGCGTTCGCAATGCTGAGGTCAGGGGTTCGATCCCCCTCATCTCCACCAGTTCTTAAAGGCCCGCCGCGAGCGGGCTTTCTCTTTTTCCCAGCAGGAAAATGACGATGGTTGAAATGAACGCCGCAGCGCACACAGCGGTCACAACATAGAAAGCCGTAGTGTAATCACCGCCGTTCGCGTCAGCGAGATAGCCTGTAACACGCCCACCGATAGCGGCGCCTATGACCTCGATCATCGTTAGAGCACCGAGTATCTTCGCAGGTTCTCGTTGGCCGAACGAATCGACCGTCAGCCGCTGCAGCAGAACAAATGTTCCGCCATAACCAACGGCGAACGGCAGCAAAAAGAGGAATGCGTTCGATGCGGTAAGGTTCAAAAGCACAAGCGATGCAGCGAACATAAGTCCCGCGCAGAAGATAATAACGGCAATAGTTCCGAGTCTGTCACTTAAGTATCCCGCGAGAAAACGTCCGCCGATGCCCACCGTGAAAAGCAGCGACTGAGCAAGAGCAGCGGTCTCAGCAGAGATGCCGATCCGTGGCGTCTGCAGGTAAAGAATGAATTGCTGGGTCGTAGCAAAGATCGGATAAAAAACAAGTGCGCCGCAAGCGGCAATAGCCCAGAACAGCGGTGTTCTTAAAGCCTGGCCAAGCGTTGCTCCTGACACCTCTTCTGCCGCCTCAGTCGCTTCTTTTCCAACCGGCGCCGTTTCCCGAACAAGGAATACGACCAATGGCAGCAATACCGCCCACACCAACAGGCTCAAGATCACTAGAGCCGTTCGCCAGCCGTATTCTGCGATCAATGGTTGAGCCAGCAGCGGAACGACGGCACCGCCTAGGCTTGTCCCTGTCAGCAGAATACCGAGAGCAAGCCCGCGACGAGCCGAAAACCAGCGCGACACCAGAACGATACATGGAGCGACGCCGATGAATCCCAGCGACGCGCCCATCAAGAAACGCGACAGATAAAATATCGGTATGGTATCTGAAATACTCAGCAAGATCGTCCCGCCGCCGAGCATCACGCAGCCGAGCATCATCATCGGCCGCAGGCGAAATCGGGTGACAAGCCAGCCGCCGATCAGAGAGAAAAGCCCGGACATCAGAAACGTGATGTTTGCGCCGTTCGCGATAAAAGTTTCGGCGACGGACGTGTTTACGATGCCGGCTGCGACAAACTCTTCTCTGATCGGTTTGTAAAAAGGCGGCAGGCCGCTGATCGACAATCCGTTGCTGACCAGCAATGCGAAAGTCGAGACCGCGAGGATGGCCCACGCAAATGCCGGAATACTGGCGGAGCTATTTCGCATCCATCCAATTGTTGCCCACTCCTATCTCGACAACGAGCGGGACGTCTAGAGTAGCTGCGTTCTCCATTTCGCGAACTATGATCTCGGATGCCGTCTTGACCTCGCTTTCCGGGGCCTCGAAAAGCAGCTCATCGTGGACCTGCATGATCATCCTTGTTTCGAGCCCTGCATCGAGCAGTGCTTTTTCCACACGGATCATCGCGATCTTTACGATGTCGCTTGCGGTGCCCTGGATCGGCATGTTTATCGCTTCGCGTTCAGCACGCGACCGGACGGCGAAGTTTCGGTCAGTGATTGACGGGAAGTATCGTCGGCGGCCGAATAGAGACGTGATATAGCCTTGTTTTCGCGCCTCTTCGGGAATGCGGTCCATATATTCGCGTATGCCTTTGTATGTCGCGAAATAGTCGTCGATGACCTTGCGGGCTTCTTGCTTTGAGATCCCGACGCGCGTCGATAGTCCGTATGCTTCGACGGCGTAGGCGATGCCGAAATTGACGATCTTCGCCAGGCGACGTTTTTCTTTTAGGTCTTTCTCGTCGGTCGCTCCAAAAACAAGGCGAGCGGTCTGTGCGTGGATATCCTCGTTGTTCTTATACGCTTCGAGCATTCGCTCGTCCTTCGTGATGTGAGCGAGAATGCGCAGTTCAAGTTGAGAATAATCCGCTGAGATCAGCTTGTTGCCTTTTTCCGGAATGAACGCTCGGCGGATCTGCTGACCGAGTTCGGTGCGGACAGGGATGTTCTGCAGATTCGGCTCGGTCGATGAGAGACGGCCAGTTGCGGCGACCGTTTGATTCAAGCAGCCGTGAACGCGGCCGTCGCCGCGGATCATCTTTGGCAGAGCGTCGGCGTAGGTCGCCTTCAGCTTGTCCATCTCGCGATAATCGATGATCAACTGCGCGATCTCATACGTTTGGGCGAGCTCAACGAGGACGTCGTGGCTGGTAGAAATTTGGCCGGTCGCGGTCTTTTTGCCGGTCTCTATATTAAGTTCGCCAAAAACCTCGCCCACCTGCTTCGGTGAGCCGATGTTGAACTCACGCCCGGCAATGGCGTATATCTTTTTGCTGATCTCGTCTAGGTCATTTGAGATCGTTTCCGAGAAAGCGATAAGCCGCTCTCCGTCCACCTTCATACCGACAAGCTCTATATCGACCAACACATCTATCGTAGGCATCTCGATATCCCGATAGACGCTTTCGAGCTTGTTTTCGCGAAGTTTCGCCAAAATTGTCGGCAAGGTGCGTGCGATCAGATCAGCGCTTTCCGCGGTGCGGAATGCCGTTTCGTCCCATTTTTCAGAAATTGCACGAGCCGCGTCGATATCGCCGTAGATCTGAGCAAGGAAATCGACCGGATAGCTCGACCGCGTCGATTCAAGCAGGTAGGCGGCGATCAGTATGTCGTTCCTGATACTCGTCGGCCGTATGCCGAGTTTGAGTAGGGCACCTGTGTTTCGCTTTGCGTCGTGGGCCGAAATCGAAAAGTACGGATTCATCAGAATATTGCGTATCGGCGTGATCGCATCGCCGTCAAAATTCTCAAGATCGACGTAAAACGACTCGCCATTACCTATCGCAAAAGCAACGCCGAGGGGCCGCAATTTGTCGTAAACGCTCGTTCTTTCATTGGAATTTGCATCGTTTACGTGAACGGAAAAATCCGTGATTTCAAATAGTCGTCGAACCAGACTATCGAGTTCCGGACGGGTCGAGATCACTGAATACCGAGTTTCGACATTTCGGTTGGTTACGGAATCGAAAAGTCCGCCGCTTTCGCCCGTCGGGGTGTCCGCTCCGTCGGCAAATTCGTTCGTTAGCGACTTGAATTCCAGCTCCCGAAACAGCTCGTAAGCCTTTGCGCGGTCGGGCATTCGAGCTTTCAGATTTTCGATGTCGAGATCGATCGGCACTTCGCAATGCACGGTTGCAAGCTCAAGAGATTGCAAAATAATGTCGCGATTGTTCTGCAGGCTTTCGCGATAGGTCTTGTGCGAGATCTTTTCGGCATTCTCCATCGCACCGATAGCCGAGCCATACTCGAGGACGAGCTTCAACGCGCCTTTTTCGCCGATGCCTGGCGCTCCGGGAATGTTATCGACCGAATCGCCCATCAGGCCGAGTAGGTCGATTATCTTGTCGGGCGGAACGCCGAATTTATTTACAACCCACGCCTCGTCACACCATTCGATCGGCGGGACGGGAACCTTACGTTTCAGGTTTTGCGAATTTTGCCGCATTGCGATCACGTACGGGTCGCGGACAAGCTGGCACAGGTCCTTATCGTTCGAGACGATCACGGCCTGCATTTTGCGCTTTTCACATTCTTTGGCGAGTGTGCCGATTATATCGTCGGCCTCGTAGCCGTCCATTTTTAAGATGGGAATATTGAACGCCTCGCAAACCCGCACGATATAGGGAAGCTGTTGTGCAAGTTCGTCCGGCATCTCCTCGCGGTTCGCTTTGTACGCCTCAAATGAGTCGTGTCGAAATGTAGGAGCAGCCGTGTCAAAAACAGCGGCGATATACTCCGGACGCTCGTCATTCAGAAGCTTGCGCAGCATATTCGTAAATACGAAAACCGCCTGCGTCACCTGGCCTTTGCTGTTTCGCATCGGCTCCTGTCGCATACCCATCGGAGCGAAAAACGCACGAAAAATATGCGACATCGAATCGATCAGAAAAACTCGCTTCATTTCCTGATTACATTAAACCATTCACTGTAATTGCGCCAACACGGACGGAAATTGGACAAACGACGTCCGATCTGATTGACAGGAAAGTTCATTTTCGATAGCCTAACTGTTCGCCTGATGGAAGGCGGAGCATTTTGTGTCCGGTTCGTCTAGGGGTTAGGACACCGCCCTTTCACGGCGGCAACACGGGTTCGAATCCCGTACCGGATACCACTTTTTTGATAGATCGTGCATCGTAATTGACAGAGATTCGCTCCGCTTCGGGCGAATCTTTTGTGTTTTTGATGAGAAATTTTGCAAAGAGATTATTAGTTGCCGCCGTGGTTGCCGGGTTTGCGGCACTTTCGGCTTCCGCACAATCTGCGGTAACGGACCGGGTTATCATATTGCCGTTCGAGAATACCTCGGGAAAGCCTGAGTTCAACTGGGTGGGTGAATCATTCGCCGGTTCGCTTTCGGAATTACTGAAAGTTCCCGGACTCGATGTCGTCTCGAACGATGAGCGAAAGATAGTTCAGCAGCGTCTGCGGATTCCTTTGAGCGCATTGCCGAGCCTTGCTGCGTCTTTGAAGATGGCCCGCGACTCTAACGCGAATCTTCTCGTTTCCGGCCGCTATAACATAATTCCCGCTGACAAAGACGTGGCGGCGACGATCAACATCAACGCCCGAATTATACGTGTTAACGAGGGCCGCCTCATGACCGAGCTTATCGATGGACGCCAGATCACCCGCGATATCAACCTCACGGATGCACTTGCGAATCTCCAGACGATCCAAGGCCAGGTTGCGTATCAGGTCTTGTATCAACGCGATAAATCTCTGCCGTTCTCGCAAAATCAACTGATCGAATCTGCTAACAAGATCCCCGCTCGAGCGTTCGAAGCATACATAAAGGGACTTATCACGAACGACTCGCAGGCTCGCGAGGTTTTTCTCATTAACGCGGGCAGGCTCTTCGCTGACGGCACTTCCGGCGGGATTTACGCCGAGGCGGCTCTTGAACTCGGCCATCATTATCTCGGCCAGCGAAAGCTTGCCGATGCTATTGCGGCTTTTGAACGCACTGTAACTGCGTTGCAAGGATGCAGGGAAGCGGCTCGTGCCGAAAAGCGTCCGTCGAACTGCAACGACGAAGCATTCGCCGAAGCGTCCTTTTACATCGGTGTGATCTATTGGCAGCAGGGAAATTTCGAATCTGCACTCGCGGCGATGCGGCCGCTGACCGAGGAATTAAAGCTCACTACTGTTTTTAACGCCTTAGGGTCGATCTCGGTTCAAGCTGCCCGAGCTGAAAAGCGAAACCCCGGAAATGCTGCCAAGATGCTCAACGAAGGTATCGAATTCCTGAAACAGGCGAGTGAGGCGGCCGACGACAATTCAGCTGTGCGGTTCAATTATGCGTTCGCATTGTTTCTGAACGGCAATTTTTCTGAGGCTGCAACCCAGTTTCGTGCGGCTCTCGCATTGAATCCGCGGGACGGCGAGTCGTATTACATGCTTGCTAAGGCACTTGAAGCGCTCAATGACCCGACCGCGAAAGACGTTGACGATCAGGCACGGCGAAATCTGACTGAGAACAACCGCTATGCTCTGCTCGAACGCGAGTGGGCCAAGGCAAAAAATGGCACCGGAATCAATTTGCGTGTCGATCAGCCGGCGAGAAAGGATTTTCTGACCGTCGTCATGAGCCGCCGTGCTGCGACGCCGATAACTACGCGTATAAGCGAAACTGAGGCATTGCTCGTACGTGCGAGAACGCTCGTTAAGGATGGCAAAGATGATGAAGCGATGACCGCGCTCCGAAGCGTTTTGGCGAGTGAGCCAATGAGTGCGGAAAGCTATCTGCTGCTCGGCAAGATACATATACGCCGACGCGACCTTGACCAAGCGATCAGTTCGTTAAAGACAGCGATATTTTGGGACAGTCGCCTGATCGAAAGCCACGTCCTGCTGGGCAAGATCTTCGTTGAACGCGGCAACTGCCTCGAAGCGAAGAACTACTCCGCATCGGCTCTCGAGATCGATCCTGAAGACGCTGACGCACTCGGACTGAAGCGTTTGACCGAAAGATGTTCCAAATAGTGTAGTCGTATTGTGACTCCCGCGGTTTTTGGGACCGCTAGTTGTAAAGTTAGGTAAATTCCAATAATCCGACACGTGTAAGAGCCTGTCTTTACGGGCTTTTCTTTCCTATACATATTTTTCCAAAGATAATTTCCGCGAAACTCGGAAGTTGTGGCACGCTACGTGCTTTAGTAAACAGCGGCCAGCTTGATATCAAATATCAAGACCCCGCCGCCATCACTACACCGAGCGCGGTTTGCCACTGTGCTCTTGAACCTTCCGAGCGTTCCTTCAGTTGTCCTACCATTCGAGCCCGACCCAAAAGGTCGGGCTCGCCTTCTTTATATACTGCATTTATCGATATTTGGCTTAGATGCGGGATATTCGTTCATTTTGATTCATTGTGTGAACGCCGTTTTGATCCTCGATGATCGTTTTGGGTCATTATGACGGGATTCTTGTTTCCGGGTGGGTGAATTCTGACATAACGCGTCATTCATAGGTGACAAAAATTGTCGCATCCTGACCGTTCATCGGTCAGATTGACGTTTCGCCATCGCCGTTGCTCACGCGAGGGCTTCTGCATTTGCTAATCTATCTGCGTGAAGTTCTTGCCGTCCTGGAAGAATGCATTGCTCTCGCTGCTTGCTGCGGGATTGCTGACGCTTGCGTTCCCTGATTTCGAATGGTGGTGGATGGCGTGGTTCGCACTCGTGCCTCTTATGTGGGCGGTCGAGCGCGAAGGCAGTGTCGGGCGTTCGTTTTTGCTCGGCTGGCTGTTCGGCACCGCGTTCTTTTTCGGCACGTGCTGGTGGCTCACCTACGCACCGATACACTACGCCGCGATGCCGTGGCCCGTTGCGTACTTACTTATATTGATCGCCTGCATCGGTGCAGGTGTTTTTCCGGGTATATTTGCGGGAATATTGTCGCACCTGCTTCGACGTTTCGGGTACTGGGCATTTCTCGCCGCACCGTTCGTTTGGGTATTAACGGAATTTCTACGGTACTGGCTGACGGGGAATAATTGGAATGCTGTTGGGTATTCGCAATTCGAAACTAGGGCCGGCTTGGGGGCGGCTATCGGAGGAGTTCTTTACGTTACCGGCATTGTGGCGATGGCCAATTCATACCTGATCTTCCTTCTTAGATATCAGATGTTGGTCAAGATCGAAAGGGAGTTTCGTTTGGCAACAGCGTTAGTGTTGCTCGCAATAGCCGGATCAATGTCTCTGCCCGTTTTGCATTATGAGCAAACGAGACCTCCGAAGGACGGCCCAGTGTCGAGGATCATAGCTCTCCAACCAAACGTCCCGATGTCGGGGCTCAATTTCGACAAATGGCAGCAGCTTAGGCAGCGGCAGTTTGACGTCGCAGAGTCCGAGATCAACAAACTGACCACTGACCACCGACTACCAACCACCGTCATTCTCCCCGAATCGCCGATGAACTTTATGTACAACGACGATCGGGAGTTTCAGCAGTACGTGCGGGATTTTACGACGCGGAATAATGTCAGCCTGCTGTTCAATTCTGCCGAGCCCGACCCGACAAACGGCAAATATTTCAATTCCGCAGTAATGATCGGGGCTGACGGCAAGATGGCCGCTCAGTACGACAAGATCTATCTGCTGCCTTTCGGCGAGGCTGTGCCGGTGCCTTTTGAGAGCGTCATGCCTGCCTTTGTCGGGAATTTTTCATACGGCCGCGAATACGACCTGCTGCCTTTCGGCGATGCGGCCGGCGGCATAATGATCTGCTTTGAATCGCACTTCGGCCAGCTCTCCCGCGAATACGTCAGCCGCGGTGCCGACGTGCTGATCGAGATGACGAACGACGGCTATCTCGGCCCGACGCCCATCTTGCGGCAACATCTCGCAAACGCAGTTTTCCGCGCCGTCGAGACCAATCGCCCCGTCCTCCGCGTCACAAACGTCGGCATAACCGCCTACATAACCGAACGCGGCGAAGTACTAGACCCCGCTCCGGTGTATCAAGAAGACACACGCGTCTGGACCGTGTCGAGATCCGATGGCTCGCAGACCTTTTATGTGAGGTATGGGGATTGGTTCGCGTGGTTGTGTACGATCGTTACGTTGGGGTTGTTGATATTCGGCATCGCAACCGGTCGAAAGTCGCCGTTGGCGACGGGAGGTTGACCGATATTATGTATCTTCTCTCACGCCCTTGCTCACGCGCGGGCTTCTGCAGCATCGAAAAGGTCAGAACCACCTGCGGTAGCGGGTGGTTGAACGAGACAGAGCTTTCTGTCAAAGTAATCAGTAGAAAATATCTTAAACCACCCGCTACCGCAGGTGGTTCCGACGTTATGGAACTCACCGACCTACGAGAAAAATTCGACGCGATCAAAGACAAAGTTGCCCAACTTGGGAGGTTTCTTTGACGCGCCTGGCAAACAAACTCAACTAGACGAACTGGAACAGCAGATATCCGCCGCGGGATTTTGGGACGATCAGACGACGGCTCAAAAGGTCGTCCGGCAGCGTTCGCTGATCGAAAAGCAGCTTGAACTGCAGAAAGGATTCGAAACGGGCGTTTCGGACGCCGAAGTTCTTTTCGAATTTGCAGAAACCGACGATGATTCGGCAAAAGAACTCGAACAACTGATCAAAAGGCTCGATGCCGAGGTCGCTGCCGCCGAGGTACAGTCGCTGCTTTCGGGCGAGACGGACGCAAACAATGCCATCTGCTCGCTTCAGGCCGGTGCGGGCGGCACGGACGCGCAGGATTTCTGCCAGATGCTGCTTAGGATGTATCTCCGCTGGGCCGAGCGGAAAGGCTTTTCGGTCGAGATATTGGATGAGCAGCCCGGAGCGGAAGCGGGCCTGAAATCTGCGACGTTCCGCGTCGAGGGTGATTATGCATACGGACTGCTCGCTGCCGAGGCCGGCGTGCATCGCTTAGTTCGGATCTCGCCTTTCAATTCCGGCGGCAGCCGTGAAACCTCGTTCGCGTCGATGTTTGTCTCGCCCGAGATCGACGAGAATATAGACGTAAAGATCGAAGACAAAGACCTTCGCATCGATACTTATCGTTCGAGCGGTGCGGGCGGCCAGCACGTGAACGTGACGGATTCTGCGGTAAGAATTACGCATTTACCGACGAATATTGTGGTAACTTGTCAAAATCAGCGGTCGCAGATACAGAATCGCGCCGTTGCGATGCAGGTGCTGCGCTCGAAACTTTACGAGATCGAGCTCGAAAAACGCCGCGAAGGAGCCGCTGAACTCGAGGCCGGCAAGATGGACATATCGTTCGGCTCCCAGATACGCAACTACGTCTTGCATCCTTATCGTTTGGTAAAAGACACGAGAACGAAACACGAGACCAGCGATGTTGACGCGGTTCTGGACGGAGCCATCGACGAGTTCATTCAGGAATTTTTGTTGTTCAAGAAGGGCTCGTCACATTAAGCAGGATTGATTTTCGTCGCCAACGGCGACAAAGAGCTGATCATTTTTCGTTTATAGTTGTTCACTGTGAAAACATGCCCGACATGCAAGGCCGTATACCGAGATGACGATATCAATTATTGTCTGGCGGACGGGACGACGCTGATCGCCAAAAAAGGCAAGGCGGCCGAGCATTCGCGTTGGAACGATGTGGCGGCGATCGTGTTGGCGGCATTGGCGGTGCTTGTTTTTCTTTCACTCATCACGAACGACCCGAACGACCGTGCGGTGTTCTCGACAGGCAACGGAACGGGCGTAACGAAAAACTGGATCGGGCCGCTTGGTGCTAATATCGCGTCCATCCTCATCAATCTTTTCGGCTGGACGTCGTTCCTTTTTCCGATGCTTATCGCTCTGGCGGCATTGCGCGTTCATCAGGCGGATACGCTGGTGCCAAAGCCGCTGCGGATCGCGGGTTTCGTGTTTTTCGTCGTCGCTCTGTCGGGGCTGATTGCGCTTTTCGGCGGTTACGGGGCGATCGTCGGCGAGGCCTCGGCGGGCTGGACGGCGTATTTTATCGGCCGCATCGGGGCGATAATTTTGCTGGCCGCGGTGTTTATTAGTTCCGTCGTTCTGCTGACGAATTTCACCGTCGCGGGTTTCATGGGGCATTTTGAACTCGCGTGGAGCAATCTGCGTCTGCGGTTTTCGGAATGGCGTGCACGGCGGCGTTCATCGCATATGGGCGAGACGGAGGCCGCGGTGCAGCGTGCCGAACGGCGGCGTAAAAAGCGCCAAGACCCCGACGACGCCGTTCCGCCGACCATAATCGGCGACGAGCCGCCGCCTTCGCTGCCGACCGTCATTGCTGCCGAAGACGCACAGCCCGTACCGACACTGGTCGATGAACCGCCGATAGCGATGCGTCAGCCGGAACTGGTATTCGAAGAGCCCGCGGAAGCTGCCGAAGAAGACGAAGAAGCCGTTGCCGACACGCCGCCTGCGGAAGGCCAGGATTTTGCGAATTACCGCCTGCCGACGCCCGATATGCTCACGCCGCCTTCGGCACGCATCGAGGCGAAACGCGAGGCGCTGATCGAGCTAAGTCAGGAGATCGAGCGCAAATCCGGCGAGCTGAACGTCGCGGGCAAGGTCGTGAACATTCTGCCCGGGCCGGTGGTGACGACATACGAATTCAAGCCCGATCCCGGCGTGAAATACAACCGCGTCACGGGCCTCGTGGACGATCTTTGCCTTGCGCTGAAAGCCCCGTCGATCCGCATCGACCGCATTCCGGGCAAGGCCTACGTCGGCATCGAGGTGCCGAACGTCAACCGCGAGATCATTCACCTTCGCGAGGTCATCGAATCCGAAAAATTCCGCTCGTCCGACGGCCTGCTGACGCTCGCTTTGGGCAAGACCATCGACGGCATGAATTACGTGGCCGACCTGACGAAGATGCCGCATCTGCTGATCGCGGGTGCCACCGGTGCGGGCAAATCCGTCGGCGTGAACACGCTGGTGATGTCGATACTCTACAAGGCGCGTCCCGACGAGGTGAAGTTCATCATGGTCGATCCGAAGCGGCTCGAGCTCGGCCTCTACGCGGACATCCCGCATCTGTCCGTGCCGATCATCACCGACCCCAAACGCGCCGCCAACGCGCTCCGCTGGGCGGTCACCGAGATGGAGCGGCGTTACAAGGATCTCGCGGGTTACAGCGTCCGAAATATCGCCGGCTACAACGTCGAGGCGAAACGCCGCAACGAGCTCGAACAGTGGGACGACAACGGCGAGCCGCACAAACTGCTGCCCTACATCGTCATCATCATCGACGAGCTCGCCGATCTGATGATGGTCGCGGGCAAAGAGGTCGAAGAATCCATTACGCGGCTGGCGCAGATGGCGCGTGCGGTCGGGATACACCTCGTATTAGCGACGCAGCGGCCGTCCGTTGACGTAATCACCGGCCTGATCAAGGCGAATTTCCCATCGCGCATCTCGTTCCGCGTGTCGTCAAAGGTGGACAGCCGCACCATCATCGACGCCAACGGTGCCGAGAGCCTGCTCGGCCAGGGCGACATGCTGTTCCTGCCGCCGGGCCAGTCGAATGTCGTCCGCGTGCATGGCGCATTTGCCGACGAAGAAGAGATCAAAAAGGTCGTCGAATTCATCAAGGCACAGGGCCGTCCCGAATATGACCAGACCATCACGAAACCGCCCGATGAAGAAGAGGCCGACGGCGATCTGCCCGGTCGCCGCGACCCGCTGTTCATGGACGCGCTCAAGTGCGTCGTCCAGGCAAAACGCGGTTCGACCAGCCTGCTGCAGCGGCATCTGCGTATCGGCTACGGACGAGCGGCCGCCATTCTCGACGCGATGGTCCGCGAAGGCTACATCGGCGAGATGGACGGCTCCACGCGTGCCCGCCCCGTCCTGCCCAAAGCCTACGAAGACCTGCAGGACATCGCCGAAGGCGCCCTCGGCGACGAGGAATAGTTCTGCCACTGCTCCCGCTCCTGCCGCTGCTCCTGCTTTCCCCTTTGCGGTCTTTGCGTCTCTGCGACTTTGCGGGAAACGCATCACGCTAAGCACTCCAACCGACCACCGACCACCGACAACTGACAACTGAGCACCACTTTTTCACTCTTTCGCCTTTTCACCTTTCCCGCTTTGCGTTAAAATTCCCGCCGAAACACCAATGCCGCAACTGGCGATAATTCTGGCAGTCATACTGTTTACGGCCTCCTGCACGACGCGTGTCGAATACACCGGCGTGTCTCCGGCCGAGGCCGTGATCGACGTAAACACCGCCGCCGCGGCCGATCTCGAACGCCTACCCGGCATCGGCCCCAAGACCGCCGCGGCGATCATTTCGCATCGCACGGAATACGGTGCTTTCCGCCGCCGCGAACACCTGCTGCTGGTTCCCGGCATCAGCGAACGGCGCTATCGTGCGACGCTCGCCCCGGCCGCCCGTTAATGCAGATATGTCCGCCGCTCCGCAAACAAAAAACGCCGCGATGTGGTCATTCGCGGCATTCGTATTTGGAATAACGTCGGCAAAATTCGCCTTTCACGACCTGACAATATGGCTTGTCGCGGCGGTGATATTAGCTCTTGCCGCCTTTGCATTAAGGAAGACGCGTGCATTTGGAATGATCTTTTTGGCGGTGTTCGCCGCAGCAGGTGGTGCGGCTTATAGTTGGGAACTCAGCTCCGTCACTCCTGAACGGATCCGCTATATCTATGACATCGGCCGTATCGAATCAGGCGAACCAGTGGAGATCGAAGGCGTTCTGAACGCAGGGCCTGAGCCGCGTTGTGACGGTATCGAATTTCCCGTTCGTGTTGAAAAGCTGATCTACAAAGGCGTAGAAATGCCCGCCGCCGGCGTTGTTCGCTTGTTCCTGACAACAGAACCTTTGCCCGGCAAAGATCCGCCCGAGCAGCTCGAACGTCCGCTTATTTACGGCTCGCGGATCCGCGTTGCGCTTACGCTGATACGCGACGACGGTTACTTGAATCCGGGCATTACGCCGCGTCGTGAGATATTGGATTCGCAGGGAATTGACGCCGTCGGCTCCGTAAAAAGCGCTCTGCTGATAGAGCATCTGGCTGACGAGAGCGTGTTTCTGCCGTTGGCATGGGGCTATGCCGCGAGGACGGCGATGATCGACGAATACCGCCGCAGCCTGAGCCCGGAGGCAGCGGGGATCATGTCCGCGATGACGCTCGGCGACAAGTATCTGCTCGACAAACGCACCGCCGACGTTTTTCGCGAGGGCGGGACGTTCCACATTCTCGTCATTTCCGGGCTTCATATCACTTTCATCGGCGGGCTGTTGATGTTGATAGTACGTCGATTGTCGCGAAACCGCTGGTTTCATTTCTTCGCTGTTTCTTCGGGACTTTGTATCTATGCGGTTGCGGTCGGCTCTGATCCGCCGGTCGTGCGAGCGGCGTTGATGTTCACCGTGATCTTGTTCGGCTATGCGATCTATCGAACAGGTTCGATGCTGAACACGCTTGGTTTTTGTGCTCTGCTGATCGCGGCGTGGAGGCCTTCGGATATTTTCAACGCCTCGTTTCAATTGACGTTCGTCAGCATCGCGGCGATCGCAGGCATCGGTTGGCCGCTCGTGAAAATGTGCCGCGAGATCGGCGAGTGGATGCCGACAATGAATCGGCCCTTTCCGCCAAATGTTCCGCGGCGGATCGTGCGTTTCTGCGAGGCTTTGTATTGGAATCCGGCAGCTTGGCAGATCTCGCAGTCGAAACAGACCTGGAAGGCGAAGATATTAAAGCCTGAGAAAGCAGGTCTTTTCGGGAGCGAGTTGCTGCAGAAGTTCGCTCGATACGCCTTCGAGGCGGCGGTGATATCAGCAACGGTTCAGGCGGCGATGCTGCCGCTGATGATAGTTTATTTCAACCGTGTGTCGGTCGCCGGTGTGTTGTTGAATCTATGGGTCGCTCCGCTCGCTGCGGCGGCAGGCGTTACTGCATTTGTTGGTGCGGCGATAGCTCAGTTCAGCGACCTGCTCGCGATGCCGTTCTGTCTGCTTACAGAACTTGCGTCGGCCGTGATGCTGTCACTGCCGCGATTTGTGACGGAGAATTCGTGGGCGAGCTTTCGGCTGCCGGCGTTCAGCGGAAAAAGCACGATCATTTATGCGGCATATTTTGCCGCGTTCGTCGCGATCGCTTGGCTGATCAGCAAGCTCAGGCCTTTCGACATCAAGAAGGCACCGACCGGAAAATATCTGCTCGCAGCCTCAGCGGCGGCGGCATTTTTCGGCGTTGTTTCGATCATCGGGCCGTTTCCGACGCACGACGGGACGCTGCGTGTGGATTTTATAGACGTCGGGCAGGGCGACGCGACGCTTGTTACTTTCCCTGACGGCAGCACGCTGCTCGTCGATGGCGGCGGTCAGTTGGACATTCGTTCGATGCGGCGGCAGGAAGATGAGGCGGCGGAGTTCGTGCCGGATCGTATGGGCATCGGCGAGGCCGTCGTCTCGAACGTCCTGCGGCATCGCGGTCTGCGGAGGATCGATGCGGTCGCGGCGACGCATGCCGATGCGGATCATACGCAGGGACTGGGCGACGTTCTGAAGAACTTTGCCGTCGGTGCGTTGTGGATCGGGCCCGGCGTCGAATATGAACCTGAAATAGCCGCTCTGACAGAACTCGCCGCAAAACGCGGTGTTCCCGCCGTCATTATGCATCGCGGCATGCGTTTCGCCGCCGCAGGTGCCGCCGTCGAAGTGCTCCACCCCGCCGTGGACGCCGCCGCCCGCAATAACGACAATTCGCTCGTCCTGCGTCTGACGTTCGGCGGCCGCGGCATTCTGCTGACCGGTGATATCGAACGCGGCGGCGAATCCGCGTTGACCGCGAACGGCCTGAGCAACGTCGATGTCGTAAAGGTGCCGCACCACGGCAGCCGCACGTCTTCGACAAGTGAGTTCATAGACGCGGTGAACGCCCGCTACGCCGTCGTCTCGGCAGGGCGGCGTTCGCAGTTTGGCCATCCGCACCCGGACGTCGTCGAACGCTGGCGAACCGCCGGCGCCCAAGTTCTATCGACACAGGGTCGCGGCATGATCACTTTCCGCACCGACGGCAGGGAAGTGTGGGTGGAGAGTTTAAGATAGGAGACGGGAGACAAGGAGACAGGGAGATGGGGAGACAAGGGAATAAGGGAGAAAAAGAAAAGGCTGCACGGGGCAGCCTTTCTGAGTGTGATGTCCGAGGTGCGAAATTACATCGGCCTCTGCGACATCATGAACGCGAGTTTCCAGGCGTCGCCTTCTTTTACATAGACCGCGGTCTGGTAAAGCGGGCCGTTCGGCTGTCCGCCGCATTTGCCGTCCGCGGAACCTTTACCGGTGAGGACCTCGACGGTCGGTGACCAGGCCGAAGCCATTGATTCGCTGAACGAAGTTTTGGTTATACCTTCGCAATTCGCCGCGTCGGTCTCGATCCACAGTTTTACGAGAGCGTCTTTGCCGGAATGGAGTACGCCGAAAGCGTCAACGTAAGCCGCGCTTGCCGTCAGTGTATCGTTGAACCATTTCGCATCTTTTGTTCGCCAGGCTTCCCAGCCGCCATTGTGGGCTTTGGTCAGGGCATCGGTGTTGGCGCTCGGCTGCGGTTTGTTCATCTCTTCTTTCTTTGCGAGTTCGGCATCCTTTGCGGGTTCGTCCTTCTTAGGCTCTTCTTTCTTAGCTTCGGTCTTTGCCGGTGCTGCGGGCGGATTCTTCGGGTCGATGATCGGAGTTTCGCTGTGGAAAGCTCCTTTCCACTTGTCGCCTTCGCGGACCCAGATGGTCGCAGCACGCGTCGGACTAGGCACCTTCATTTTCTGCCCGCCCACCGTGCATTCAGCATCGGTGGAGCTGCGGTAGACGATCGCATAGGTGTCGTCATTGATCTTTACGAGCTGCTCTTCGTCAAGTTTGGTGTCCTTGCCCTCGCATTTCGCGTCGGCGACCATCTTGACCTCGTCCAATTTCGCGAACCGCTGGCCGTTGTGATAGGAGACGAACTTGTCCGAGAGATTCTCAGTGAACCACGCGGTGTCACCGGACAACCATGCGGCGTGAGCTTTCTTTTCCTGTTCAAGCAAAGAAGCTGCGGTCGGTGCCGCAGCGGCCGGCTTGGCGGCATTCGCATTGGTGTTGGTAGTATTCGCGGGTTTGTTGGCGGCCTGTTCGCACGCCGTGAACGAGATGGCGAGAGCGCCCGCCATCATTGCTGCAAATAATTTTCTCATTGGTCTTCTCCTTTTGGTGTGGGAAGTTTCAAAAAAAAATGCCCGACGGTCTTCGAATCCCGAAAACCCCTCGAGCGTTCCTCAGTCGTCCTAATTGCGTTAAGTTTAAACACTGCCACTAGATATTGTCAAGCCTTTTCTGACGGGCTTAGTGCTTGAAATGCCGAATGCCGGTGAACGCCATCGCGATGCCGTGCTCATTCGCCGCGGCGATCGATTCGTCGTCCTTCACCGAACCGCCGGGCTGAATGATCGCCGTAATGCCGAATTTTGCCGCTTCGTCAACATTGTCGCGAAACGGAAAGAACGCGTCGGACGCGAGTGCAGAGCCTTTCAGTTCGAGTTCAAAACGCTCAGCCCGCATCGCCGCAATACGCACGGAATCGACGCGGTTCATCTGGCCGGCACCGACACCGAGCGTCTGGCCGTCTCGTGCGAAAACGATGGCGTTCGATTTGACGTGCTTGCAGACCGTCCACGCGAAAAGCATAGAACGAATCTCGTCTTCGGTCGGACGGCGTTCTGTGACGATGTTAAGGTCGGCGGCGATCAAGCGATGCGTGTCAGCGTCCTGGACCAGGAAGCCGCCGGATATCTGCTTGTATTCGGGTTCCGTCGAGCCCTCACGTTCGTTCGGGCTGCTGACACGAAGAACACGGAGATTCTTTTTGGCTTTGAATATTTCGATCGCGTCGTCGTCGAAACCGGGAGCGACGATCACCTCGGAAAATACCTCGATGACCGCGCTTGCCGCTGCGGCGTCAACTTTTCTGTTGAATGCCACGATGCCGCCGAATGCAGAAACCGGATCGGTCGCGAGGGCACGTTTGTAGGCGTCGAGATTCGTATCGCCCGTGCCGACGCCCGACGGATTTGTATGTTTGATGATCGCGACCGCGGTTTCGTCGAGATCGTTGACCAATGCCCAAGCGGCGTCGGCGTCAACATAGTTGTTGAACGACATCTCCTTGCCGTGGAGCTGTTCGGCGTCGGCAATTCCGCCGCCTGCAGTTCTGTAAATTGCGGCGCGTTGGTGCGGATTCTCGCCGTATCGGAGGTCAGCGGCCTTGGCGAGCTCGATGTTCACATATTCAGAAAATTCATTGTCATCGTCACTGTCTGTTTCGTCGGCGATCTCAAAAAAAGAAAGATGCCCAAGCGGATTGAGCGGTTCGAGACGTGCGATGTCGTCGTTCGGGAGCTGCGATGCAAGATATGACGAGATCGCCAGGTCGTACGCCGCCGTGCGCGTATATGCGAGTGCCGCAAGCCGTGAACGCGTTTCCAGCGAGAGCGATCCGTCATTCGCCCGCATTTCGTCGATGATCTCAGCATAAAGACGGCTGTCGGTAACGACCGCAACGTCGCGCCAATTCTTGGACGCGGAGCGGATCATCGACGGGCCGCCGATGTCGATATTCTCGACCGCTTCCTCCAGCGGGACGCCGTCTCTCGCGATGGTCTGTTCGAACGGGTAAAGATTGACGACCACGAGATCGATCGGCTCGATGCCGTGTTCATTCATCGCGGCGACGTGCTCTGTGTTGTCGCGTAGAGCCAAAAAAGCTCCGTGCATTTTCGGGTGCAGCGTCTTGACGCGGCCGTCCATCATTTCAGGAAAGCCCGTTACTTCAGAAACGTCAGTTACGGAAAAACCCTTATCGCGAAGAGCCTTTGCCGTGCCGCCGGTCGAGATCATCTCGACTCCAAATTCGTTCAATGCGGCCGCGAATTCCGCGAGGCCTTCCTTATCCGAAACGCTCAAAAGAGCACGCTTGATCTTTCTTAATTCGCTCATAAAAACCGAAAAAGGCGGCACATCGGCCGCCCTGAAACACAACTATTCTTAAATTTAATGACTGCCAAATGTCGTGAGATCTCATCTTACCAGCGGCAGTTTGCACTATGCCTTAGAAGAAGAATCGCCCCAAAAACAGCAGGCTGAGCACAAAGGCGAGTACGTAAATGACAACTTTGATTAGGCTCATAAAATCCTCTATTCTGAGAATCTGACCACCTTGAGAGCAAAACAACATAATATTCGCCTTATACTTGCCGTGTCAAAGAGGATCGGGAAACCTGTTGCTTTATTGATCATTTCGATTCTGGCGGCGGCGTTTGCATTCGGACAAGATATGTCCGCGACCGTTGCAATAAACGGCCGCGAGAGCAGTATTGTCGTAATAAAAGGCCGATTCCTCCAGTCGGCAAAACGCACGGATAGAAAGGCTTTCTTTTTGACGGATGAGGCCGCCGGCATTCCGGGACTTTCGGAAAGGGTGAGCGAAGTTCGGCTCTTCGCAGGCGATGAAAATGTAGGCTTTCGCAAGATCACGGCGGGGGCGTTTCTCGCGGAGAAAGAGATCGATTCCTGGAGCTATAGTGTCGATATTTCAGATCGCGGCCGGCGTAGCGGCCTTGCATTCGTATCAGCGTCCGACGGCACCAACGCAGTGTTGATGTTGGATGACCTTTTGCCTATAACAGGCGGAAAGCGATCGGCGTTGGTGCGGTTGGATATCCCGCGGGACCGGCAAGCTTTAACCGTGGAAACGCGAACCGCGGATGGGCAATTTGACTTCGCAAATGTCGAAAAAGCCGTTCTTCTGATCGGCAGCGAATGGCTCGTGAAGCAGGGAACCAAGAATACACCGACCGTAGCGATCAGAGGAAAGTGGCATTTTTCAGACAATGATCTTTCGAGTTTTGCCGCCGAGATCGTTGAATACTACTCGAAAATGTTCGGCGGAGCACCAACGGGTGAAATACTTGTGGCTGTCTCGCTTATGCCGCCCCAAAACGGCTTTGGTTCATGGGAAGCAGACACTCGCGGGCGAACGGTGAACATTTTTATGTCCGACACAGCGTTCGCAACGCAGTCAAAACAGCGGCTGCACGAGATATTGCGGCATGAACTTTTTCACCTGTGGCTGCCGAATGGTGTGAACTTTGACGGAAACTATGCTTGGTTTTACGAAGGAGCCGCTGTTTATGCATCGCTCAGGGCTGCTGTTGCGATGAACAGGATCCGGTTTGACGATATGCTCGACACGCTTTCGAGGGCTTATCGTATAGAAATGTTGGCGTCCGAACCGCTTTCATTGGTCGCGATGTCGGGCCGCAGTTGGTCTGGGAACGACTCACGTATGTACGCCCGCGGGATGATCACTGCGTTCATGATCGACATCGAAATGCTGGCGGCATCCGGCGGAAAACGGTCATTTGAGACACTTTTGCGCGAAATATATTTGAAACATCGCCCAAATGAGCGCTCATCACCTGCAACCGAATCGATATTGTCGGTCTTTGGCAGTTATCCGGAGCTAAAGCCGCTTGTTTCGTCGACGATCTCCGGCGATCAAAGAGTTGACTGGCGACAAGCGATCGCCAAAGCAGGGCTTGTCGATGCTAACAGCAGACTGACCGTAAGCGCCCGTTTGAGTGGAAAGCAAAAGGCACTGCTCGACGATTTAGGATATAATGCTTGGCGTAAGTTGATTCGGTAAAGTGCAATGATCCTGCGAGTTTTCATCAGTATTTTCCTGTTCGCCGCAGCCCTGGCCGTTAGCGGGTGCGAAATTTTGGACGTCAATATCTTTGGTGCCAGCGATACGGCGACGGTCATCGCTAAGACCGCACAGATCCGCACTTCCTATGCGGTCGTGGCCGCGGACCTTCTTGAGGTGAAACGCGGCGACAGGCTCGATGTTCTAGATCAGGTCGAATTTGAAAAGGTGCTCTGGTATCGTGTTCGAGCCCGTGATGATGCTCTGACCGAGGGCTGGATCGAGGCCCAGAACGTCATCACCAGTGAGACCTTGGAGCGTTCGCGCGAGATCGCAGAGGAATTCAAGGATCAGACGCCGCAGGCCGCGGGCCTATTGCGTGCGGCTTCAAATCTTCGCGCCGCACCTGACATGACCCCCGAAAATGTCCTTTTCAGGCTTGCCACCGGCTCGACATTCGAGATCATGGCGTGGCGATTTGTACCGAAACAGGAAGTCCCGGACGTCGACGATGCTCCTAAGGGGCAGCGAAAGACCGGCCGCCGTGAACAGAACGAAGAGATAGAGGCAGCGAAAGAGGTGGGCGAGCCTGAAAAGATGGACGAGAAATATGACGTCTGGTATCTCGTTCGGATCGACCCATCGGTATCGCCTGCTCCCGCCGGCTGGCTTTTCGGCCGCCAGGTCGAACTTCAGGTGCCGAACGACATCATCACGTTTCAGCACAACAACCGAAAGTTCGTAACTTGGCAGCGGCTCGATACAGATGCAGCAAGCAAGCCGGCAGATGGAAGGCAGCTGGCACCGGGAAATTGGGTCATTTTGGCACGCAGCAACTTCTCGAAACCGATAGACGGCGTCGAACCCGACTTTGACAGCATTTTGGTATTGGCGTTCGATAAGTACGATCAGTCGTACTACACGGTTTATCGAACTACGCCGAACGCTGAGCTATGGGGCCGCCTGCCGCTGAAGATGGACGGAAAGGCTGACAATAAGGTGTTCACGGTGTCGCTGAGAGGCCCGTCGGGCGAATTGCAGGAAAAGAGCTTTACGGTCTATAAGGATCGGAATCGAATTCGTCTGACGCCGCCTGAGGACATCGCTCAATATGAGACGAAGATCGCAACACCCTCGCGCAGAAGATGAACCTTGGGGAAGAACAGCCATTCGATGAGCCGTTTGAGATCGAGATAACAGATTCGCTCGATCTTCATTCGTTCAGTCCTAAAGATATTCGGGCTGTGACCGAAGCGTATCTGGCCGAGGCATACAAAAAGGGTTTTCGCGTCGTCCGGATCATTCATGGGAAAGGCGTCGGCGTGCAGCGGGAGATAGTCAGAAAGGTGCTGTCAGAATCGGATCTCGTTCGCAAATTCAAGACCGCGCCGGAATTTTCAGGCAGTTGGGGTGCAACTATTGTCGAATTCGAGGACTAATGCTCTTCGATGATGTCTTCCCAATCTTCCTCTACGAACTCCTCACCTGTTAACGTCGCAATAATATCCTGCTGTTCTGTTATTCTGCGTTCGGCATACTCGAGCCGTGCGGTCAGACGTGCATAACGGTATTCAAGATCCTGCAGGTATTTTCGCCTTTCTCGGTACAATCGGTCCACATAGAAAAGATAGGTGAACTGGAGTCCTGCGACCCCGAGCAGGATCAGCGAGATACAAATAAGCGCGTACATCATCATAGCTGCTTTTAGTTCGTCGATGACGGGTTTTCAGATTATACAGTTGACCTTGCCCCGCAGGGAAGTAAAACTTGATTCAAGAGGCCTTTGAGGCAAAAAGAAGAACATGAACATACCGAATCTAAAACTCAAATACACACTCTTGTGCGACGACGTCCGGGTCGAGATGGGCAACAAGCTGTCATTTATGGGTATTTTTCAAAATATGATGGTCGAGCAGCTTCCCGTGTCGCTCATTAAATTTGCCGTCATCAATCATTGGGAAGGAGCAGGCGAACATGATACGGAGGTCCGCATTATGGCTCCCGACCGCCAAACGCTTGTGGTTTCGTCACAGCCGACGCGCATCAATCTCGCCGAGGGCGGCCAAACGGACAACATCAGCTTTTTTGTGAATATCGTTTTTCAAACCGCGGGAACGTATTGGGTGCAAACTGTCGCAAACGCGGTAGTGCTCGACGAATTGCCGCTTGTCGTCACCGACCAGGCCGGTGCTGAGTCGATGCGCCCCGTCGATCAAATTTCGGAAACGGTCAATTAGTTTTCCCGCGTAGAGTCTAGCGTCAGAGCGACACGGTAAATTGCGGCGGAGTCGACCTCGACCTCTTTTACCGTTGATGTTCCCTTATGCGATGCGGTGATGCGAAGGCGTGCGGGGCCTTCTTTTCGCCGGAATGTGAATTCGCCGCTGAGTGATGTTGCGGCGGTTCCGAGTGAGCGTTTTGAGCCGTCGGAGCGTATTTCCTCGATCTGCACCTTTGCTCCCGCGACACTCGTTCCATCCTTGTAGAAAACGCTGCCTTGTACGAGGACCAATGTTCCCCGATCGACCGTCAGGATAAGTCTCTCGCCAAGGTCCCGGACCTTGCCGCTTTGGATCTCGACGCCGAATTTCGCTCCGGAACTGTAGCCCGGAGCCTCAAATATGATGTTGTAAGTTCCTTCGGGCAGGCCATCCAGACGGAAGCTGCCCTTGCGGTCGGCGGTCGTCGAACGAACGTCCTTGCCGTCCTGGCGTGCGGTTATTTCCGCTCCGGCGATGCCGTCGCCGTTCATGTTCTTGACCTTGCCCTTTACGCCGCCGGTCGACTGGGCATTGACGCCCACTAATGACCAAAGCACCAATAATGCGCCTGCAAAAAGTGAAAAAGGCCTGAGACCTACTAACCTACTAATTCTGTGCATGTTTCGATGCGGGAGCCTCGGCCCTAAATTCATCCGCAACATCATTGATGATGTCGTCGAGGGTTCGGGTTGGCTTGTATCCCAGCAGTCGTCCGGCTTTTTCGAGGCTCGGGACGCGCCGCTGCATATCTTCGAAGCCCTCGCCGTATGCCTCATCGTATGAGATATATTTGATCTCGCTGGAGCTTCCCGTCAGCTCGATCGCGCGTTTTGCGAGGTTGTTTATCGATACCTCCGCATCGCTGCCGAAATTGATGACCTGACCGAAGCACGCAGGCGTTTCCAGTGTTCTTGTTAGCCCTTCAACAACATCCGCGACGTGGCCAAAACATCGTGACTGCGTTCCGTCGCCGTGGACCTCGATCGGCTCGTTCTTCATCGCGGCCTGCACAAAACGCGGTACGACCATTCCGTATTGCCCTGTCTGCCGCGGGCCGACGGTGTTAAAGAGCCTTGCGACGACGACAGGCAGCCGCGTCTCTTTGTAATGAGCCAAAGCGAGAAATTCATCCAGCGTTTTCGCACAGGCATACGCCCAGCGATGCTTGTCGGTCGCACCGGTCAACAGGTCGTCCTCCTCGCGAAAAGGCACTGAATAGCCTTTGCCGTAAACCTCCGATGTGCTGGGAATGAGCACTCTTTTGCGGTATCGGGCACAACGGCTCAGGACAACGTCAGTTCCGTGAAAGATCGTCTCGATTGTCTTTACCGGCTGTTCCATGATCAACCTGACGCCCACAGCTGATGCCATGTGGTAAACGCGATCGGCTTCGCGGATGAGTTCCTCCATCAGCGTCTGATTTAGGACCGTGTCGATGATAAGCCGGAAGTTCTTGTTGCCTTCCAGATGCTCGACATTGGAATATCGGCCGGTAGAAAGGTCGTCGATGACCGTGATGTCATGGCCTTCGCCGATCAAACGGTCGGCCAAATGACTGCCGACAAATCCGGCTCCGCCTGTAATTAGGACCTTCATGATGTTGCTTTTATTGATGACCCGACCACGCCTTCAAAATACACGGCCGTTTTCTTCAGACCTTCCGCCAACGGGATCTTGGGTTCCCAGCCGAGCAGCTTTTTCGCTCTCGTAATGTCCGGACGACGCTGTTTCGGGTCGTCCTGCGGCAGCGGCAGATATTTGACGTCGAATGTCCTTGCCTGTCGCTTTGCCGACCTCTTCGGCAAGTTCATTCATCGTAAACTCGCCCGGATTGCCGAGATTTACAGGCAAATGAATGTCGTCGCCCTCTGCATTCATAAGCCTTATGATGCCTTCAACAAGGTCGCTGACGTAGCAGAACGAACGGGTTTGCGTGCCGTCGCCGTAAATGGTCAGTTCGTCGCCTTTTAGGGCCTGAACGACGAAATTGGACACCACGCGGCCGTCATTCTCGAGCATTCGTTCCCCGTAAGTGTTAAAAATTCGAACGATACGCGTGTCAACCCCGTTTTGCCGGTGATAGTCCATCATCAGCGTTTCTGCGACACGCTTGCCTTCGTCATAACAGGCCCTAAGGCCGATGGGATTCACATTTCCCCAATATGACTCCGTCTGCGGATGCTCTAACGGGTCCCCATAAACTTCACTGGTCGAAGCCTGCAGGATGCGGGCACGTACGCGTTTCGCCAGGCCCAGCATATTCACTGCACCCATGACACTCGTTTTGACGGTCTTCACGGGATTGTATTGGTAGTGGACCGGCGAGGCAGGACATGCAAAATTGTATATCTGATCCACTTCGAACAAAGCGGGCTCGGTCACATCGTGCCGAACAAGCTCAAAATGAGAATTGTTGAGAAGATGAGCAATGTTGGCCTTTCTGCCCGTGAAGAAATTGTCGAGGCAAATCACCTCATTCCCTTCGTTCAGAAGACGTTCGCAGAGGTGCGAACCTATGAACCCGGCACCGCCGGTTACCAGAATTCTCATCGGATAAACCCTTGTATCGAAAGCCGCAGCAGAATACAGCGAAATTATCCGATATTGCCGTTCCATTATCAATTGAAGCAAATGGCCGCAGTTGACGTGTCATCTGAAACCTTCCTTCACATCTGCGCGTAACAATAGCTTTCAGGCGCTCATTATTGGCTGTCTCGGGTTTATTTCGGCATCCAATTTCAGGCATACTACGTCTTACATACCACCTTAGGAGAGGATATATTTTGATGTTCAAGAAAAAAGCTGCGGCACTTGTGATCTGCGCAAGTTTTGCTGCGCCGGCGGCTTCGCTGGCTTCAACAGTTCCTGCGGTCGAAAGATCGCCCGCCGACATCATTCGCGATGAGGGAATGAACCGTTCGCAGGCAATGGCGACGATGAAATACCTTAGCGATGTGATAGGCGCCCGTCTGACCAATTCGCCGGGCCAGCGTCGTGCGAACAAATGGACCCGCGACCAGCTTGAAAAATGGGGAATGAAGAACTCCATCGTCGAGCCGTGGGGCGAATTCGGACGCGGATGGAAAGTGAAGCGTTTCAATGCTTCGGTGATCGCAGGCGATGAGTTCATCGCTTTTCGCGCCTATCCGAAAGCCTGGTCGCCGTCTACGAATGGTGCGATAACCGGCGATGTCGTTTTTGTGGACGCGACGGACGAAGCCGGGCTGGAAAAATACAAAGGCAAACTGAAGGGTGCGATCGTACTCACGTCCGACGTGCGTGCGGTAGAACCCGGCTTTAAGCCCATCGCTACGAGGGTTTCGAACGAGGAACTCGCCACGCTCGATGCAGCAAAGCCTGCAGACAACGTCGCCCAGAACCGCGGCCGTCAGGGCGGAGGTGGCAACCCCGGCGCGATGCAGTTCAACCAACGGAAGAACCGCTTCTATTTTGAAGAAGGCGCGGCAATTCTCGTCGAGCCGAGCATGGGAACAGATTCGGGTACCATCCGTGTGATGGGAGCAAGCCTTCCGCCGCAGGCACCGCCGGCAGGCGGTCAGGGAGCGCCGGGCGGCGGTAATCCGTTCGGCGGTATGCGTGTCTATTCGAAGAACGCACCCGCAACGATCCCGCAGCTCGTCGCAGAAACCGAGCAGTACAACCGCCTTGTCCGTCTTGTGAAGCAGAATGTCTCCGTCAAAATGAACGTTGACCTCGCTGTTCAGTTCTACGATGACGACCTGCAGGGCTATAACACCATCGCAGAAATTCCGGGCACCGATCTGAAGGATGAGATGGTAATGGTCGGCGGTCACCTCGATTCCTGGCATGCGGCGAACGGCTCTACCGATAACGGGGCCGGCGTTACGGTTGCGATGGAGGCGATGCGAATTCTCGCTGCATCCGGGCTGAAGCCCCGCCGTACGATAAAGATCGGCCTTTGGACCGGCGAAGAGCAGGGCCTTTTAGGCTCACGCGGTTGGGTATCAAAACACCTTGCGACGCGCGGCGACGGCTCTGACGCTGCGGCGTTCGCGGCGTTGTCGGGCGGCGGCGGACAGCTTCCGCTGAACAAAAAGCCGGGCTATGACAAGTTTTCGGCATATTACAACCTGGACAACGGGACAGGCCAGATCCGCGGCATCAATATGCAGGGGAATGAGGCACTCCGTCCCATTTTCCGCAATATATTGGCTCCGTTCGCCGACCTCGGAGCATCGACCGTGAGCATTCAGTCGGTCAGCGGAACTGACCACCTGGCGTTTGACGCCATTGGACTGCCGGGCTTCCAGTTCATACAGGATCCGATCGAGTATTTCGGACGCACCTGGCACACGACGCAGGACGTCGCGGATCGCACCATCGAGGAAGACCTCAAGCGATCCGCCGTCATCATGGCGACCTTTGCCTATATGACCGCGATGATGGACGAAAAGCTGCCGAGAAAAGGCACGGCAACGACCGCCGTTGCGGAGATGCTGTCGCAGTATGACTTGATGGCGTTGAACGATGAGGCTACGTTCCGTTCGCTCGGCCTTGGGCACCAGATCTGCGGTTTCGACCTCGGCCACGACGAACTGCCGACGGGCTTCCCGTCGATCTTTACGCTGAGCACCACCAGACAGGTACATGCCGACTCGCACAGCGAGTAAGCTTGCTCATCATTAGTGTTTTGAGGCTGCCCAAAGAGGCAGCCTCTTTTTTATTTTACGGTTAGGTGTTTTTCAAAGAACCACAGGATCCGTTCGTATTCGTCGGCCCAAGATTCGGGGCGAACGAAGCCATGATTCTCTGAAGGATAAAACATCATTTCGAAATGCTGAGTTTTCTCTAGCCGAATGAGCTTTTCGACAAGTTGGACGCTGTCCTGGACGTGAACATTGTCGTCGGCCATGCCGTGCAGGATCAGGAGCGGGCGTTCGAGCTTGTCGGCGTAGGTAATCGGCGACGAGCGTTTGTATGCCTCCGGGTTCTTGTCGGGAAAACCGAGCCGCTGTGCAGTGTAAAAGGGATTTGCGGCGAAATAATTCTTCCAGTCAAATACCGACCGGAGGGCGGCCGCCGCGGCGATCCGCTCCGGGGCACGCATTACGAGCATACCGGCCATGAAGCCGCCGTAGCTGCCGCCGTAAACGCCGATGCGTTTCTGATCGACGCCGTAGTTTTTGACCATGTGATCGATCGAATCGATGTGGTCGTCAAAATCTTTGCCGCCGAGGAAATCGTAAACGTCCGTCCGCCAGTCGCGTCCGTACCCGGCCGATCCGCGATAGTCGATATCCAGCACGACGTAGCCCTTCTTGGCCAAAATGTCGTTGAACATGAATTCGCGATAGTAGTTGTTCCATCCGTTGATGACGTTCTGCAAATAGCCGGCACCGTGAACGAAGATCGCCATCGGATACTTCTTTTTCGGGTCGTGGCCGGTGGGGAGATAGATCTTTGCGGGTATGCGTTTGCCGTCGCGAGAAGGTATCTCAATAAATCGCGGCACGGTCCATGCGATCTTGTTAAAACTGTCCGGCGTCGTGCGTGTCAGTTGAACAGGGAAGTTCAGGCCGCGGCACTTAGGGCAGACCTTCTGCGTGAAAAGGTCTTCGGGGCGATTCCACTGCGAGAAACCATAGAGCAGCGTCGGCTGTTCGTTCCGATCGTCGAGTTGCGGGGTGCTCGCCATCCCTTTGTCGTTTGCGGGAATGACGGCTTTGTCGCCGTTCGCAGGGAACAGGGCGAAAAAGCGACGCTCCGTGTAGCCCTCTTCCGTGGACATATAGACGATCTGCTCGCCGTCAGCGGCCCACTTCGCCCATTCGACCTGCCACGTGCCTTTGGTGATCTGCCTAATATCTACATTTGGGGACGGAATGCTGCCGGAAGGCCGCGTCTCGCCTGATGCTGCTTCAGGCTGCGGAAATTGGAGCGTCGCGAGGTAAAGGTGATTGTAGCCGTCGCGCTCGGAGCCAAAGAAGAGTTGTGCGGGATTTTTCGGATTCGGCTCGAAAATGGCCGAAAGCGGTGCCTGCCATTTTTCGTCGGTTTCTTCAGTAACGAGTATGACCTTCTCGTCCTTGCCGCCGACGTTATGGACGTAATAGAGTTGGCGGCGTTTTGTGTCCTTATCAAGGCGGTCAACGATGAGAGATCGGTTGTCTGCTGCCCATACCATTCTGCGAAAACTCGAAACGCCTTCCGTCGCGGGCAGTTTTATCTCATGCGGTGCGTTGCGGCTGCCGTCGGTCGGCATGAAAAACAACTTCTGTTCCGTCCATCCTCGACGCGGCCCACCGCCGGTGACGAATTCAGGCAGAAAGTTCGGGACAACGAGCTGCCGCTGCTTTGAACTGTCAGACACGACATACGCTGCCATTTTTCCGTCTGTGCTTGCGACCACATTTCCGACGGAAATGAACTGTTGCTGATTTGCCTCGCGTGTGATCTGTGTCAATTGGGCAGTGGCAGTGTCCAAAACGAACGCGTTGCCGCCCTGTGAGAACAAGATGCGCGTGCTATCTAAAAATCTTGCTCCGAACTCAGGCGCCTGCGTCCGCGTGTAGCGCTTCATTGAGCGGTCCGCCAGGGTCATCACATAAACGTCACCGCCGTGCGTGAAAATGAGCTTGGATGAATCCGGCGACCATTCGAAATTGCCCAGCTGATTCTCGCGGTCGCGTACGAATTGGTCTCGCATCTCCAGCCCATAATTCAATGGATTTGAACGCTCAGGCGGACGCGGCGTCGCCGGCAGATCGCTTGAGCGCAGAATGATCTCCGGAGTGCCGCCGCTTGCAGAGACGAGATAAAGGTCGCGACGCGGCTTGCCTTCGGCGTTCCATTGGTAGATCACCCATTTTCCATCGGGTGACAATTTCTCACCCGAAACGCGCTGTCCCGCGATCGAAGGCTCCGCCATGATCTGGCGGACGGTAAGGGTCTGGCCTGTCACGACAACCGCCAAGGCTGCAGATAGGATGATTGAAAGAATTAGCGATCTGTTTTTCATTCGGACTCCGTTGCTGTTACTAACGCCGCTGTAAAGTTAAGGCATTTCCAGTGTCTTCGCACGTTTTTCCGCTTTCTGTGCCTCGGTCATTTCGGCGGCTTTGTATTCGTAAATGGCATTTTCCCACGTGCCATACATCGCGTTAGGAAGGACGATCCAACGTTTTCCCCATTCTTCTTTCAAACGGTCTGTCTCGGCAAAACGTTCGGCCACCGGCCGGCGTTCAAATACGTCAGAAAAGTCGTCCAGGTTATCGCCCATTACCAATACGACACGATACTTGTCCGCGACGAAGTCGCGGCGCGGCGTCTTGGTCGATATGTTATTGCCGCGTTCATCCTTCTGCCGCAAAAGTACGTTGTACTCACTTACATCTCGGAAGCCTACACTCCGAAGATTATCGATAGTCGCCTGTTTCTGCACTTCATCGCGGTTCGAAATATAGAAAACTTTGACGCCTTTCGACACGGCATAATTTAGAAATTCGACCGCACCGGGAATGGCTTTCGCCTTGCGCATCTCGCTCCACGCGTACCAATCCTTCATATTGAATGACCGCCTGTCGCGTATCCCGGCGGCCTGTGCCGGCGAATTGTCGAGCACGGTCTCGTCGATATCGACGATGATCGCACGCGGGCGTTTTCGCTCGGCTTTTGGCAGTTTCATTGTAAGGTCGGAATCGAGCCGGCAGCGGGCAAAATTGAACGCCTGATATGCCAGAGCGCGAAATTCCGCCGCCTTTTGCATCCAGAGCGTCGCACCGACCTGAAACTCGTTATCCGCTATGGGCAGGCTGGTCGCCGCCGGCTGCTGGCCTTGAGCCGCGGATGAGCAAAAGAATAGAGCTGCGGCGAAGGCAGCAAGAACATGGTTTCGTCTCGTCATAAGATATGCGATATTTGTGATCGAATATCAATTATGCCCCGAGAACGGAAACCAGCCAAGAAGGGTGAGATCGAACCGAATGAACAAGAGCCATGCGAGCCGCGTTCATACTATTACGACGACGCGCACGGCTATGAGGATTTTGACCCGCAAGAAGAGGCTGAGGACGATGAGGTGATGGAAAAGCCTACTTCTTAGGCCGCATATTTGCTTTTAGGACGCGTTTGCGGAGTCGTATCGATTTCGGCGTAACCTCGATCAGTTCGTCGTCCGCGATGAATTCAAGCGCCCGCTCGAGCGACATTTCGCGAACCGGTACCAGACGCATCGCATCGTCGGCCGACGTCGTACGCATATTGGTAAGCTTTTTCTCTTTGATGGCGTTCACATCCAGATCGACCGCACGGGCGTTTTCGCCGATGATCATTCCTTCGTAAACCTTTGTCTGCGGCCGGACGAAGAGAGTGCCGCGTTCCTGAAGGTTGCAAAGAGCGTAGGTGTTCGTTTCGCCCATACGGTCGGCGACCAGCGAGCCGGTCTGCCGCGAACGCATTGCGCCCTGCCATTTGTCGAATTTCAGGAAGATAGTATTTAGAAGCCCCGTGCCTTTTGTTTCGGTCAGGAACTCGCCGCGGAATCCGATCAGACCGCGTGACGGTACTTCGAATTCCAAACGAACGCGTCCTGAGCCGTTGTTGATCATCTTGGTCATCTGGCCCTTGCGGCGGCCGAGAGCTTCAGTGACAACGCCGATGAATTCTTCGGGAACGTCGATAACGACAAGCTCGATCGGTTCGAGCGTTTCTCCCGTCGTTTCGTCTTTCTTTGTAATTACCTCAGGCTTTGAGACCTGCAGTTCGTAGCCTTCGCGGCGCATCATCTCAATGAGAATTGCGAGTTGTAATTCGCCGCGGCCCGATACCTTGAATTGCTCCGCCGCCTCGGTTTCGGCGACACGAAGTGCAACGTTGCCGAGCAGTTCACGGTCAAGGCGTTCCTTGATCTGACGTGAGGTGACGAACTTTCCTTCGGTACCGGCGAATGGCGATGTGTTCACGCCGAAGATCATTGAGATCGTAGGTTCATCGACGGCGATCACAGGAAGCGGTTTGGGGTTGTCGGCGGATGTTATGGTTTCGCCTATTTCGACATCGTCAAACCCTGCAAGCGCGACGATCTCGCCAACTCCTGCGTTATCAACAGTTACGCGTTCCAGGCCTTCGAAAACGAAGAGCTCTTTAACACGAGTCTTCACCGTCGAGCCATCGCGCTTTGAAACGGCTACCTCCTGATTCTTTGCGATCTCGCCCGAAAAGATACGTCCAATGGCCAATCGGCCGACAAACTGGTTGTAGTCAATATTCGCCACCAAAAGCTGCAGGCTGTCATCGCGGATGGGTTCGGGCGCAGGTATGGTTTCGATGATCTGATCGAATAGCGGCTTTAGGCTTTTACCTTCGTCTGCAAGGTCCTTTTTCGCGATGCCATCGCGCGAGATCGAGTACAGAATGGGGAATTCGATCTGCTCATCGTTCGCTCCGAGGTCGATGAAAAGGTCGTAGATCTCGTTGACGACCTCTTCGGGCCGTGCGTCCTGACGGTCGATCTTGTTAACGAGGGCAATAGACGGAAGTTTAAGTTCGAGCGCTTTTCTCAATACAAATCGAGTTTGCGGCAGACAACCTTCCGCGGCGTCAACAAGCAATACAATGCCATCGACCATTTTCAGCACTCGTTCAACCTCGCCGCCGAAATCGGCGTGGCCCGGCGTATCGACGATGTTTACTTTGTAGTCGCCGAACCGAACCGAAGTGTTTTTCGCCATGATGGTGATACCGCGTTCCTTTTCCAGGTCCATATTGTCCATCACGCGTTCAACGACCGCTTCGTTGTCGCGATACGTCCCTGATTGCTGGAGCATCGCATCAACGAGCGTGGTCTTTCCGTGGTCAACGTGGGCGATGATCGCAATATTTCTTATCTTGTCTGCGGTGATCATAGTCGGTCTCCGGTGCCAAAAGGCAAACAGGTATGATGATGGATTGGCAATCGAAACGCAATCCGACGGGAAATGTAGAAACAAAAAGGCCGAGCCAAACCGGCCCGGCCAAGTCGTTATTCGATAACCGCGGTCAGGAAATAGTTTTTCCGACCTTGATGTTGTTTGTCACGCTGAAAACGCCCGGGACCGAATTTGCCAGGATGTTCAGGACGTCACGGTCGCTGACGTTTGACACCACACCGTTCAGGATGATGTTGCCGTTCTTGACCGTTATGCGTACATCCGGATGAAGCCCGCTGAAATAGCGTGCCGGACCCCTTTCGGCAAACGTGCGAAGAGTCGCGATGCGGATCCGATCGTCAATTCTCGACGGCGGAAGCTCTTCAATATTGTTGACGACGGCTGTGATCCCGTCCTGACGTTTCAACGCACGCTCAATGTAATATTTCGTGCCAAGCGAGTTCGTCCATCCGCTAAGCGTCACGACTCCGTTCTCGACCCTATAGTCGATGTAGTCAAAAACGTTGTAGTTGGACAGCAGCCGTAGCTGGCGTGCCACCTCCTGCTCAACCGTCCTTCCGGAATTTTGAGCGATCGCGGGAACCACTGTCATCCCGAGAAGCAGAACAAAGATCAATGCGAATGATTTAGTAAACCTCATAATGCCATAAACCTCCTTATTTAAGGTCGGTCAATCTACCGATGATTAGACGTATGGGCCCAAAAGAGGTTTGTCCAAAAAAGAAGAATTAATTGTAAAGATTTGTATTCTGCAGCCGCGCGGCCTACGGTACTGATATTTGACGCAATGCCTCATACAAAACGATGCCCACACTCGTCGCGAGATTCAGGCTGCGTACGTTGGGATTCGACATCGGGATCTTTAGACAGTTGTCGGGAGCAGAATTCAGAATCTCCTGCGGCAGTCCTCGTGTCTCAGGCCCAAAAACTAGGCAATCCTCGTCTTCGAACGTCGTTTCCGTATAGTTCCGCCGTGCTTTGGTGGTCAAATAAAAGAACCGTGATCCGGGAAGACAGGCATACAATGCGTCGATATCAATATGCCGCACCAATTGAACATGATCCCAATAGTCCAGCCCTGACCGCCTCAATGTGCGGTCATCCATTCTGAAACCCGTGACCCCGACAATGTGGAGCTTCGTATTTGTCGCCGCACACAAACGGGCGATGTTGCCGGTGTTTGGCGGTATCTCAGGTTCATAGAGAGCGACGTGGAGCATCTATAAGAAAGTCTAGATATCTTGGGCGATTTTCAAAAACCAGAAATAGAAAATGCCGGAGAACCACAGTTCAGCCGACGTGCAATTATCGGCATTCGACGGTTATGAGTGCATCTTTAACGGGGCTGATCTCATCAATATTTCGAGTCGAAGATCTGTATCGATGCCGCGTAACGCGGTTTATGTTACAATCCGCTTTTATCTGAATACCGTGTTGATGATCCGAAAATCGTTCCAGAATAGAACTTTGTCCGCAATTGCCGCCATTTTTGCCTTGGCCGCGGTTGTTTCCGCTCAGACCGAGGCTGCTCCGTCACCGACGCCGACCGCGGCGGCGTTGCCTGCAGCGAAAGGACAGCTGCAGACCGCTGAGCAGGTCGTAGAGGCAGCGATAATTTTTTACGGCGGGCTTGGCGGACGTGAGAGGCTTGAACAGATCCGCAAGACGACTCAGGAACGCGGAACTTTGACCACGACGGCTGCAGACGGCAAGACCGAGCGTTCGAGTTATGTTCGATGGGCCATGCGTGGAGAGACGCTGGATAAAGAACGCGTTCGGCTCGACCAAGACATGCCGTCAGCCAGGTACTCGCTCGTTTATAACGAAGGGAACATTTTCCTGATCTTCAACAACACGGTCTTCGCGGCCAGAGAAGATGTGGCAAGGGCTTTTGAGCACAGCCTGTTCCATGGCATCGAGGCGATGCTCCGGTACAAGGAAAACGGTTCGACGATAGAATTGCAGCCGCGTGAGAAGTTGATGGGCGTGGATTACTACGTGGTAGACATAAAGGATACGAAAGAGCGAACAACGCGTTTTTATATCAGCGCAAAAACCTATCGTGTGATGCTGTTGACATACGAATTCGGCGGCGTCAAATATACGCGCCGTTTCTATGACTACAAGTATGCACAGAACACGCTTGTCCCTTATCGAACCGTGCTGCTGGCAAACAACAAACCTGTAGAAGAATTTCAGATCGGCACTATTACTTTCGGTCAAAAGGTGGACGAGGAGTTGTTCCGATCGAGTTGATGCAGCATCGGTCAATGCGCTTTTCGCAACTTTTTTAGCCGCCATTCGTGTCTGAGAACGGAAGGGCGGCTTTTGTTTTGCCGCCGCCCAAGGCGGATCGAACCAACGGGCGGCATACATCTCAAAGGCCTCTGCCTTTCAGGGCATTGAGGCTTCATCGGCCTATATGCCTGAAGAAAGGTTATCTGACAACGATCTGATCATCGCAGTACGTGCGGGTGACGAGGAGGCATTTGCGGAGATCGTCTCGCGTTACCGCAATCAGATAACTAATTTTCTTTACAGATTTTTGAATGACTACGAAGAGGCGGTGGACCTGGCACAAGAAACTTTCGTTCGGGTGTATTTCGCTCTTGACCGCTATCACACGGATTTCGCGTTCTCGACGTATATTTACCGAATTGCGTCGAACCTTGCGATCAGCGAGTTGCGAAAGCGCAAGCGGCGGCGATTGATGTCTCTGACCGGGTTGTTTCAGGGCGAGGATCAGGAAGCCGAATATCAGCCGGAGGATAGGGCGGCCTTGCCGGATCAGTTGCTGGTCGAAAGCGAACGCGACAGAGTTATAGCGAAAGCAATTGCGTCGCTGCCTGAGAAATACCGTTTACCGATCGTGCTTCGCGACGTAGAGCAGCGATCGTACGAAGAAGTAGCGTCGATAATGAATCTCGGTTTAGGAACGACCAAATCGCGGATCAGCCGCGGAAGAGGACTTTTGCGGGAAAAGCTGCAGGATTATTTTGATGAGAACTGATAAGGGCACTATCGGAACGACACCGGACGAAAAGGTGCAGGCGTTGCTTTCTGCATTGCCGCAGATAGAACCGCCGGGAGATTTTGATGTCCGCGTTCGGTCACGCATCGCTGCGGAAAGTATGCCGCAAAGGGCAGCCGGATCGCTTTTGTGGGCAAAGCTGGCTGTTCCGGTCCTTGCTGCTGTTGCCCTTGCGGCGGTGTTTTTCGGCGGGCTATCCCGCGAGAATGCTCCCGAAGGGGCTCAGGTAGCCATTCCTGCCGTTGAAACTCAGCCGCTGAATAAACCGACGGACGATCCGACCGAACTGACGGCAACGCAGTTGCCGCAAGAAAAGGAATTAAAAGAAAACGAAGCCGCGGAGCCGGCCGCACCTACTGTTGCTTCCCGCGATACTCGGCGCGAACGTCCATCGCCGGTTCCGGCAGTCCGCCGTCCAGCCATAGCGGCTCCTGACAATCCTGAAGAGGGCGGTGCGTTTGAAGAGGCAGGCCGGGCCGGCAGCCGCATTTTGCCGAGAGGCCTGGAGTCGATAGATGAGCCGCGTCCGGATGCTGATGTGCCGCCCGCTCCAACGGCCGTTATGATCTCCGACGTACTGTCTGTTCTAGGGATCGATGCCGAACGAACAGCGGCCGGCTGGAAAGCTAGAATGGTTCGTGAGGGATCAGTTGCTCAAAAAAGCGGAGTTCAGGCAGGCGACGTGATCGAGGCCATCGACGGCAAAGACCTAACACACGTGACGGAGCTGAAAGGCAGCTTTAGCGGTTCGTCACTGCAGGTAAATCGTGAAGGTAGGTCTATCCGCCTCAACATCTTGCCGAAATGACCTAAATTCGCTTGGGCAGTAAATAAAGACCCGCCAAATATAGAGCGATGGCAACAAAATGGATGTAGCCGCTCGACGGTGAGAATTCTGGCTTTCCGATAACCAACGCTATCGCCTCGCGGCCCGGATTTTCCCAGATACGCTGCAGCCACGAGATATCGGCCGGGGACGCAAGGCTTGCGAGTACTATATATTTTGCGATGAATGCGATGCCGAAAAGCGTGCCGAAGCTCGCAATGACCTTACGTGCGGGCATTTCTGCCAAAAGATTCGTCGCGATCGCCCAGAAAAAACAAAAGACGAACAACCAGTGAAGCAGGCCTTTCTCAGGAAGGAGGCTGTTGTATATTTGTGATGTTGCGGCAAATAGCGTCAGCAAGATGGCTACATTTGCGGCCTTTTTCAACATCGGATCGGCATCGCGGAACCAGCCGAAAAACGAAAGAACTTCTGCCCGGAAAACAAGCACTAATGTGAGCCCTGCGAGCACAAGCGTTATCAATTCCGGTGGCAGGAAGACGAACGAATTGTCTGACTGTGCCAGCCGCATGCCGCCGAGCAGTGTAACTATCAAGAATAGGAACGGAACAACAAGGTATGCGGTCCGGTCAGCCCTTTGCTCAGACGGCCGATCTTTCGGATGATCGGCAGTTACGATCTCGACATCAGCAATTTCGATCTCGTTTCGCTTCATTTTCTCTCCCGGAACAGCTTCAGCGGATTCAGGTCTTCGATGGTCATCTTTAGGCCGCTCTCAAGCTCGGCACGCAATGCGAACGGCGTTCTAAGCTTTAGGTCTTCATCATTGATCGCCAGGTCGGGGTTCAATTCCAACGCCCGATCTGCGGCTTCCAGGCCTTTTGCAAACAGGGCGTCGTCATTCGAAACACGTCCCCACCCTTCGCGGTAATAGGTGTAAGCGACATAGAACTGCGTCGCTGCATCACGTTTTTCGGGGTCGGCTCGCTCGAACGAATTCCTGGCGGCCGGGAATTCTTCGGCACGAAATTGTGCAACGCCGCGATCGAAAAGCTCTTTGTCGACCGAATAGACGCCTAAGGCGACCTGAGACCGCGTAACCACCTCCCACAGGCCTCTCGGTGCCGATGCATAAATGAACACGATGATCGCGAGGCCGACGGCCGCGATGGCGATGGTGAAATAATGGATAATCCTGTCGCTCATTGGTATAATCGGCTAACTCAAGGATACAAGTTCCGAACAATATGAAAAAGGCAATTCTTTTCTGTCAGGTTCTTCTGATCTCCGGCTTCGTGATCGCGGTCCAAGGCCAAATGCCGGCCGCCGACCTCGTTATCACTAACGCGAATGTCCGAACGATGGATGCGAAACGTACGCTCGCGCGTTCGATAGCATTTCTTAACAGCCGCATCGTCGCCATTGGCACCGACGCTGACACAAAGCCATTGATCGGTTCACGAACAAAGGTCATCGACGCGAAAGGCAAGACGGTTTTGCCGGGCTTTAATGATGCCCACGTTCATTTTCTTGAGACGGGAGCTCAATTGTCGTCGGTCGATCTGCGTGATGCTGCAACACCGGAAGAATTCGTCCGGCGTATCAAAGAATTTGCCGCAAAACTGCCGAAAGGACGTTGGATACTCGGCGGAAAATGGGACCACGAGAATTGGAAGCCTAACAACCTGCCGACCGCGGCTATGATCGATGCCGTTACGCCCAACAATCCGGTTTTTATCGACCGACTCGACGGCCACATGGCACTCGCGAATTCACTCGCGATGCAGAAGGCGGGCGTCAACAAGGACACAAAGGACGTTGACGGCGGCGAGATCGTCCGTGATCCGGCCGGCAATCCGACCGGCGTTTTTAAGGACGAGGCGATGGCATATTTCAATCGCGTGATACCGGAGCCGAGTTTTGAGGAAAGGCTGGAAGCTGCACTCGCCGCTACCGAACACGCCGCCAGCCTCGGCATAACGAGCGTACAGGATATGTCCACAGGTACCGATGTCGGTGTTCTGCAGGAATTGTATAGGCAGGGAAAATTGAAGACCCGCGTTTATGGCTGTTCACCGCTCGGCGGTTATAAACGCTGGGAACAGGCGGGCGTTCGTTTCGCATTTGGCGATGCGATGCTGCGGGTCGGCTGTTTGAAAGGCTATGCGGACGGCAGCCTCGGTTCTACGACGGCGTGGTTCTTTGAGCCGTATCTTGACGCCCCGAATTCGGTCGGACTGCCGATGGCGGATGTGTTGACGACAATGCGTGACAACGTGAAGGACGCCGACAACGCGGGCCTGCAGGTTCGCATCCACGCTATAGGCGACCGTGGAAATTCGGTGATCTTGGATCATTTTGAATCGGCCGAGCGTGCGAATGGCGTCCGCGACAGACGCTTCACCATCGAACACGCCCAGCATTTGCGAATGGACGAGATACCACGCTTCAGCAAACAAAAGGTAGTAGCGTCGATGCAGCCTTTCCATATCATTGACGACGGCCGCTGGGCATGGAAACGGCTCGATGAAAAGCGTCTGAAGGGTACATATGCCTTTCGTTCTCTGCTCGACGCGGGTGCGGTTTTGGCATTTGGATCAGATTCGCCGGTCGCACCGCTGAACCCGCTTTGGGGCGTTTACGCTTCGGTCACGCGTCGCACGCTCGACCACAAGAACCCCAACGGTTGGGTAGCGGAGCAGAAACTCAGCGTTGACGAGACAGTTCGGGCGTTCACGTGGGGCTCTGCGTTTGCTGAATATCAGGACAACATTAAAGGCACCATTGAGGTAGGAAAGGTCGGCGATGTAGTGATCCTTTCTGACGATATTTTTACCATTGATCCGGTTAAGATCTGGGACACACAGGTGCTTTATACGATAGTTGACGGACGTGTGGTTTACGAGAAAAAGTAAAGTACTTACAGCCTGCATCATTTTAGGGGCCGCATCGGCTGCGGCCCTTTTTGTGTTTTTGCCTTCAGACGCTTTAGCTCGTCAAAAACCTGCAAGCCTTATCATCGTCAACGCAAATATAAGAACTCTTGACGCCAAACAGCCTCGGGCTGAGGCGTTAGCGGTTTCCGGCGGGCGAATAATTGCGGTCGGAACCGGCGATGAGGTTAGGAAGCTGGCAGGTGCTGACACCGAGGTCATAGACGCAAAGGGTCGCCTTGTCTTGCCGGGATTCAATGATTCTCACGTGCATTTCACGGCCGTTGGGAATCAGTTCTCGCACCTCGACCTTCGGCAAACTAGATCACGCGAACAAATACTTGAACGCGTCAGAGAATACGTCGCCATTTTGCCTCGCGGACGGTGGATCATCGGTGCAGGCATTACCGAAAATATTCAATTCGAAGATACAGGCCTCCTGGACGCGGCATCGCCCGACAACCCTGTTCTGCTTTACTACTCCATCCCGAAGCGTGCGGCGGTCAATGCCTTGGCACTGAAGGCCGCTCGACTCAACAATGAAAAAGCAGTCGTCGCAGACGATGAAATGACGTGGGTCCGCAATGCAGCTCCACGCGATCACGCGACGAACTGGGCAGAAATTGCCGAGACCGCTTCGAATCTTGCTGCAACGCTCGGCGTGACTACGGTTCAGGATGTGCATTCCGACGACCTGGCCGAACTGATGAACGCTCTTGATCGGCAGGGCAAACTTAAAACGCGGATCTACGACTGTATCGGTATTGAGAAATATCGCGATGCAATTGACCGAGGGATGAAGGCCGGGGACGGAAATTCGATGGTTCGCGGAGGCTGCATAAAAGGAATGACGGAGGGCGATACGGACGATATTGATGAACTGACGCCGATCGTCATCGCGGCCGATAAGGCTGGCATTCAGGTCGCACTTCACGCTATCGGCGGCAGATCCGTCGCCGGAGCACTGACGATATTCGAGAATGCCGCAAAGGCGAACGGCCCGCGTGACCGGCGTTTTCGCGTGGAGCATGCCGCACGCTTTCGAAATGCCGATATTCCGCGGTTCGCACGCGGTAATTTCATCGCGTCGATGCAGCCCTTCTTATTTTACGGCGGTCCGGAATATGGCGATGACTATTCCGCGATGTCAGCCGCGGGTGTTCGTTTTGCATTTGGCTCCGACGCGTCGATGATCGATCTGAATCCGATGCTCGGGATACACGCGGCTGTAAACAGCGGAGGACGTTCCATTTCTGTGGAAGAGGCCGTGAGAGCATATACTGTGGGCAGCTCGTACGCAGAATTTGCCGAGAACGCAAAAGGGACGCTTGCCGAGGGCAGACTTGCTGATCTCGTTATGCTTTCCGAGGATATTTTTACCATTGACCGCGGCCGGATACGCGACGTGCGGATCGTGTTAACGGTCGTCAACGGAAGGGTCGTATTTCAGTCCAGATAGGAAGTTGTTGCAGAGCCGTGCGGCCTTAAGGTTTTCTGCTATAATTTAGAAATTGGCGCCATATTTTAATGCTTATGAAAAAAACATCATTCTTGTTCGTTGCAATATTTCTTTTGGCCGGATTCTCGGCATCGTTCGCACAGTCCGCCGATTCAGTAAAGCCTGAACTCAACAGCAAAGGTGAGCCGGTTCACAAGAGCAGTCAAAACGCTCCGGTTGACCTGAGATCGGGAGAAAAGATCACCCGCGGTGCGGCACTTGCCAACGGTGTGAAGAAGGCTTCGGTTGAAAAGGCCCTGGCTGATCCGTCAAAGTTCGAGGGCAAGACCGTCGAGGTCAGCGGCGTGATCGTTCGTTCGTGCAAGACCGAAGGCTGCTGGATGGAAATGGCAGACAAAGAAGGCGGCAAGTCTGTACGTGTTACTTTTGGTGATCACGCATTCTTCATTCCGCTCAATGCTGCCGGCTTGAAGGTACGTGCACAGGGCGTTTTCAAAACGAACGTGCTGCCTAAAGACAAGGTCGATCACCTGATGAACGACGACGGTGCAAAGTTTGAAAAGATCAACGCAGACGGCTCGGTGACCGAGGTCAAATTTGACGCCACTGGCGTCGTGTTGACGAAATCGAAGTAGTTTCATTTTAAATTCAAGGAAAGGTCCGGCCTCATTATGTGTGCCGGCCTTTTTTCTCGTGCACGGCATCAATTGGAGGTGGCTGTGCAATGTATGGTAAATTAGCAGAAATTTGCTTCTCCCATTTGCGTTAATCCTTTTCCACACTTCGATATAGAGGAACACCACCATGTTGGTCAAAGCAGCCATTGTTATCGGCATACTCGGCGTCTTGCTTGGCATAGCGGTCACTGCCGTGTCCGCATTGCTCCCGGAACTCACCAGCGGACGCGTGAGTTGGGAGGAGGCAGCCCTCGGGATAGTTCCGGGCCTGTTGGTTTTAATGTTTTCGGGGTTGATGGTGATCGTCGCAGTGATCGTTCTCATCATCCAACGCAACAAGAAAAACTAAATAGTAGAAAAACACAAAAAGGAGGATTTAGTGATCATTACCAGAACGTTAGTCAGACTTTCAATTCTGTTCATCGTGGGCTCGGCCGCAGCGGGAACCGCAAATGCCCAACCTACGGATGCGCAAATTAAACGTGAGCTATCAGGGCCGAAGACGGTCTCTGTAACGCTGGGCGGACCGGGCAAAAGGGAATGGAGTACAACTTACAAGAAGTATATTTGGTCGCGAAGCTTTACTGCTAAGGAGCGAACAGATGATCCAAAGGTGAATATCATCATTAGGGGGTCTGCTGCGTACGACATAGTTGGCGGCCGTTACCAGTTTTGGCGAACGTTCATTTCCTCAAATGAATTCGAGGGGATACCAAACCCAACTTCTGACGATGTTAATTCCCTGATCGAGAAATTCGGCCTCCCAAAGTTCATGGGCAATGCCTACCATAGCCGTGTTATTGGTGAGGTCGAGTCGATCGGGCTCTCCGAAGAACCCAAATTTGTTTGGCATACCGTAAATTCCGTGTCGTTCAACGTGACTGCCGTCTATCGCGAACGTATAAATGATATCGGCGGCAGCGAGCGCATTTCTCAGGTATTTGAGATACGGTTATACCGAAACAACATCAGCGCGGAATGGCACAACATGATCTCGTCCGCTCGAGATAGAACGGTTTTTGAGTAAGCTGTTGAGATCGACCTTTGAAAGGGGCCGGATGCACAGCACCGGCCTTTTCAGTTTGTGCAAATCATCCCGGTGATGAAAAGCCGCTGTGATTTCGCTATATTAGACGTTCGGGCCTAGACGCCGCATTTTCTGATGAGATCATTCTTCATCCGAGATATTCAAATCGACCCGCCTCTGATCCTTTCACCGATGGCCGGCGTGACCGACTATACCTTTCGCCGGTTGATCAAGCGTCGAGGCGGTGTCGGTCTTGTCGTGTCCGAATTCATCTCCGTTGAGGGCCTTACACGCAACAATCCGAAATCGAAACGCCAGATGCGTTTCGACGAAGAAGAACGGCCTTTTGCGGTTCAGATCTTCGGCGGACGGCCCGAGCGAATGGCGATGGGCGCCGAAATGGCGCAGGAGGTCGGTGCCGATATTTTGGACGTCAACTGCGGCTGCCCGGCTCCAAAGGTGGTCAAGAACGGCGGCGGTTCAGGCCTGCTGCGCGAGCCGCAGCTTCTCGAGACGATACTCAAAGAGATCAAAAGGTCCATCACTATACCGCTGACGCTCAAGCTGCGGACCGGCTATACGGAATCGACCATCAACGTTGTCGATGTTGCGAAAATGGCAGAGCAGTGCGGCGTCGAACACATACAGGTTCACGGGCGAACGCGCGAACAGGGCTATAAGGGGCTCGCCAATTGGGATGTTATACGGCAGGTCAAAGAAGCAGTGAGTATTCCGGTGTCGGGAAATGGTGACATTACGACCATCGAATACGGCATGCAGAAATGGCGTGAATCGGGTGTTGACGGCATCTTGATCGGCCGCGGTGCGATGCAGAATCCGTGGATATTTCGCCAGTTCGAGGACGTGTTAGCGGGCCGCGAACCGTATCAGCCCGATGTTATCGAAAAGAAGGACGTTCTACTTGAGTTTTTCTCAATGTGCCGCGAGGAAATGCCGGAGATCGTAGCTTTGGGCAAAATGAAGCAGCTCGCGGGGCAGTTCACGAAAGGGCTCGTTGGCGGTGCGCAGTTTCGCCAAACTCTTTACCATTCACATTCTGCCGAAGAAATACTCGACAATATTCAAACCTATTTCGATACGCTGGATCAACGCTCGACATTCGGGGACGGCGTTGTAGAGGCAGATGCAGATCTCGAGTTCACATCCTGTGAGGCACCCGAACTGATCGAAACGGCATCTGTTTGAAGTAATATGAGGTTTATTTTTTCAACGGCGGTGGTGTTAGCTATTTTCGCATTTGCAGCCCTGGAAGCCGATGCTCAAACCGGCGAGCCCGGACCGATCAAATCTTCGCCCGCCTACGCCGAGATACTGCTTCGCAAGACTGAACTGATGTCTGAGATCGCTGCGGTTGCGCCCGATTACACGGACACGAATCCGCGAATACTCGACCTGCGAAATGAACTTGCCGCCATCGATCGGCTACTACTCCGTGTTTTCGCGGTGCCGCCGGCAGATACCGCAAGACTCACTCAAGCTCTGGGAAAACTGATCCTCAAGCAAGCGGCATTGGAAGCGGACCTTGCCCGCTTGTCGCGTGCCTATGCCGCAGAGCACCCCGAAGTAAAACGAGCAAAGCGACGCCTTGATGCTTTCGATGCCGCCGTCAAGGAAATACTCAAATAAAAAAGCCGCCCGGCGAGAGCGGCTTTACAAAAGCAATTTCCAAAGATTTCAGTTTCCTTCTTTTGTTTTTCGTTCGTCAGCGAAAAGTATCGGCGAAACTGTAGGACGATATGTGTCGCTGATCTTGATGTAGGCGTCTTCGCGGAGTTTTGCCATGAACTTCTTCTGCTCTTCCGGGGCCTTTTCGTTCATCATCGCCATGCGTACGGCGTTCTCATCGAAAAACGACTCGCTGCTGGCTTCCTCGCGGCCGTCAACGCGGAGAATGACGAGCCCCATCTTATCGACCTCGAAAGGTTCAGTGTAGCTCCCGATCTTTACGCCCTTTAACGGCGTTGCCACAACTTCCATCAACTCGCTCACTGGCAAACGCTCTGCCTTTCCGCTGCCTTGCGTCAAAAGGCCGGGATCGCCTGACTCTTTTGCGATCTTGTCGAAATCTCCGCCGTTCTTCAACTGCTCCATTATCTGACGAGCCTTGGTCTTGACATCAGCTTCGTTTCGTCCCGCATAGCCGAGGAACAGTTCACTGACAGATACCATTTCAGGCTTAGTGAAGCGGGATTTGTTCTTTTCGAAATAATCGCGGATATCCTTTGCGCTTGGCTGCCAGTAGAGTTTCATGGTCACCTCACGCTGGATAACGCGGTCCCTGGTCGCCTGCTTTCGCCACGTTTCACGGAGGTCTTTCGGATCAATATTGCTCTTTTCCATCTCCGCGTAGAGTGCCTCGACGGTCCTTAGGCCATATTGCTTCATGATCTCGAGAAACCGCTGGTTCAGGTTTGCCTCGATCTCGTTCTCGATACCAAGTTCTTTCGAGCGTTGGATCAAAAGTTCTTCGTTTATCAGATTGGCGATCAATTCACCCTGCTTTTCATCGACCAAGCGTTGTGCTTCCTCACGTGTTTTGCCCTCGGCGACGTAGCTGTCAACGATCATTCTAAGTTCGCGTTTGACGCGCGAAAGGGTAATTACGCCGTCGTTGACCTGCGCGATCACCTCATCAATGACCCGGACCTCAGTTTCCTGAGCCGATGTCGAAAGGGCAGCGCCGAACAATAGAACCAGAGAGCACGTCAGAACCGTAAAATGATGCCTAAAAAGTTTCATACAAAAAGATCCGCCAAAGCCGTAAAGATCAAAAAAAGCGTCGAAGCTTTGATGCGTTTGCGGCCCCGTGAGTTTGTCGCGGCGTCCCGGCCTCAGAGAAAGCGGGAAAGTGCGCGGATTCGCAATTTTCTTATGTTAGCAGGTTTCTGCGCCCGATTCACCAAACGCGATGCTCAAAAGGTGCGAAAAATGCGGTCTCAACAGCCCATCTGCGGCGAGCGTTTGCGTTCGCTGCAGGAGCGAATTTCCATTGACCGCAAAGCCTGAACGTCCTCTTCGGCGCGTTGTGATCCGATCCGCTATTTGTGCGGTCGTGTGCGTTGCGGCCGTACTTTCGTTCTACGTTTCGCTGCTGGCCTCGTCAAATTCGCTGTCGATCGAGGAAAAACATATAGTCCGGCGTGCCATTAACGTTCTGCGAGAAAAGGGCTTTACACGCGAAGTATCGATGCTGGAGCGTTTCACGTCTTTCCGCTCGGACGACCATTGGCTCAACGCATCGGTCCCGAAAGAGAATGCCTTTGCGGCGACAAATTTTCCGTTTCAGATAATGACGCTGTATCCCGACTTTTTTGCCTACCCTAAGGACGACATCGAGCGTGCAGCAATACTCCTACACGAAGCTCGCCATCTTTTGGGAATGAACGAAGCAGAGGCATATGAATACGTTTGGCTGAACCGCGAGCAGCTGGGGTGGACACGCCGAGACTATTTTGCATCGCCCGTATGGATGAACGTGCGTTCGCAGACGAGAGAATACGCTCCGCATCTTTTTAACTGTCACGGCAAAGAATATTACGACTGCACAGAATGATCCTCAGCGATCGCCCGCAGAGCGTCGAAAGCGGTCTTAATAGGATCAGCGGTCAGCACGGGAAGGCGAAGTATGCCGCCCGGCGAAAATGCCGCTCCGGTTACCTCGCCGAGCAGCGACATAAGTTTGTCGGGCGATACGCGGGCCGATTCACCGAGCTTGATCGCGACGCCGTCCGCGGTTTTGTCAACGGAAACGATCCCGATCTTTTCGGCGAGCTTCCGCAGGCGTCCGTAATCGAAAAGCCGTTCGACGGAATGCGGAATGCGGCCGTAGCGGTCGGCGATCTCGTCGTGTATCGCCGCCAGCTCTGCATCGGTTTCGGCTGACGCAATCCGTTTGTAGGTTCGCAGCCGCTGGGCCGCTTCTACGATGTAGTCTTTCGGGATCGAGACATCCACACCGAGATTTATCGAAACGCTGATCTCGTCCGCGATCGCGTCACCGCGGATCTCGGCTATGGTACGCTCCAGCATTTTTGTGTACAGGTCAAAGCCCAGCGCATCGAGGTGGCCAGATTGTTGTCCGCCGAGTATGTTTCCTGCCCCTCGAAGTTCCAGATCGAGCGCCGCAAGGCGGAATCCCGCACCGAGATCTGAAAATTCGCGTATTGCACTCAACCGCCGACGTGCGATCGGCGTCAGCTCTAACTCGCTCGGGATCAATAGGTACGCGTACGCCCGACGGTTCGACCGCCCAACGCGGCCGCGGAGTTGATAAAGCTGCGAGAGGCCGTAGTTGTCGGCGCGGTTGATGATGATGGTGTTTGCACGCGGGATGTCGATGCCGTTCTCGATTATCGTCGTTGCAACAAGTATATCGTATTTGTAGTCGATGAAATCGAGCATCACCTGCTCCATTTCCTTCTCATTCATTTGTCCGTGGCCGATGGCGACGCGCGCATCGGGGACTATCTTTTGGATCAGGGCCGCGATGGCCTGTATCGACTCGACGCGGTTGTGAATGAAAAACACCTGGCCGTTGCGAGACATCTCCAACTCTATAGCCGAACGAATGACGCCTTCGGAAAACTGCACGACCTGCGTATTGATCGCAAGGCGGTCGCGCGGCGGAGTTTCGATGACCGACATATCGCGCATGCCAAGGAGCGACATGTTGAGCGTTCGCGGGATAGGCGTAGCCGACAGCGTCAGAACATCAACTTTCTTCTTCAGATGCTTCAGCTTTTCCTTGTGGCCGACGCCGAATCGCTGCTCTTCGTCGACTATCACCAAGCCTAACTTCGGCAGCTTTATGTCGTTCGAAAGGACTCGATGGGTGCCGATCAAAACGTCAACCTCGCCTTTCGCGGCTGTTTCCGCGACCGACTTTTGCTCTTTTGTCGTGCGGAAACGCGACATAAGCTCAATGCTTACCGGAAAGGCAGCGAATCGTTTTTTGAACGTCTCGTAATGCTGATATGCGAGGACCGTCGTCGGCGTCAGCACCACTGCCTGCTTTCCGTCCATCACGGCCTTAAATGCGGCACGCATCGCGACCTCGGTTTTTCCGTAGCCCACGTCGCCGATGATCAGCCGGTCCATCGGGACAGGCGCTTCCATATCGCTCTTGACGTCCTCTATCGCTGATGCCTGGTCAACGGTTAGTTTGTACGGAAAAGCGTCCTCAAATTCATGCTGCCACGGAGCGTCCGGCGGAAATGCGTGACCGCGGACGAGCTTGCGTTCGGCGTAGAGCTTCAAGAGCTCGTCCGCCATATCGCGCATCGCACGTTTGGCCTTCGCCTTGGTCTTTTGCCAGCCTATGCCGCCGAGACGGTCGAGCGAGGGCTGCGTGCTTTCGCCGCTTGAATATCGAGAGACGAGATCCATACGCTCCACCGGCACGAAAAGCTTTGCATTGTCGGCGTAAATGAGCAGCATGAACTCGCGCTCGGAGCCCTGAGAAGCGATGGTCTGCAACCCATCAAATCGTCCGATACCGTGGTCGACGTGAACTACATAGTCACCCGGCTTTAGGTCGCGAAAATCCGAGATAAAGGCACCAAGACGGGATTTCGGCCGGCGGTTACCGGCGTTAGGCCTTTGGATCTCTTCGGTTTCACCAAAGATGTCGCTCTCTGTGTAGAACAGAACATCCTCGGACGGAAGCTCAAATCCGCTCGACAGTCCGCCGACCTTAATAGAGTCGACAGGCAGGTAAATGTCGTACTCCCGCAATATCTCAGTCAGACGATCCGCCATTCCGGGCGTGCTGACGACGATCTGTCCCCGCGGGTCAAATTCGCCTACGAACGCAGGTACATCACCGCGAAACCTTCGTGTGGCCCGAGAGAGTATCTCTATTTCTTCGGCTTTATCGACTGAGGGGAACAGAAAAAGCGGCGAGGAATCCTGCTGGAACTCTTCGTCTGTCCCGGCCGCCGCTCGGCCCAGCGACCGCAGCTCTATTCGCGGCAGTTTCTCGATCCATTTCTGAAGATCCTTCTGTTCAACGAATAGCCGGGACGGTTCGAGGCCGATATCGCCCGATTCAACGGTTTGAGAATGATGAAGCAGCTGAGTTTCATAGAATGAGGACAGCAGATCCTCAAGAAATGCCGGTTCGTCAGCGATGAGTGTGAAGTCGGACAGATGATCGAAAACACTGCCGTCGAGCGGTTTCACAAGCGGTATCAGAAATTCCCAGCCCGAGAATGTTGCGCCTTCGGCAGCGATCTCAGTGCGGTCACGCAAATTCCGCGAGAAGTTCTCGTCTGCGAACTCTTGCTCCGCAAAGAACGCCCAGTCGCGCAGATCCTGAGGCGTCGCTGCAAATTCGCGCATCGGAGCGATGTCCGCCTCGCGGAGTTGTTCGACCGAAAGCTGCGTGTCGGGATCGAAAGTGCGGATCGAATCAACTGTGTCGCCAAAAAACTCAATGCGGACGGGATCCGCGAGATCGGGCGGCCAAACATCCATGATACCGCCGCGAACAGAGAATTGGCCGGGTCCATAGATGGGTTCTTCGCGAATGTAGCCTGCTGCGAAGAGCTTTTCGGAAACCTTTTCGATCGGGTAGTCCTCGTCTCGAACTACTTTTACACCAAGCTCCAAAATGCTCTTTTTTGACGGGATCTTTTGAACCAAGGAGCGTGCGGTCAATATCACAATATCCGCGTCACCGTTTGCGATCTGCCACAGAGCAAGTGCACGGCGCTCCTGCGTCTCGGCGTGCGGCGATACACCCGAGTAAGGATCTGTATCAAACGACGGCAGTGTTACTAACCTCGGACCTTTGGGACCGGTCGCCGCATCGGCCGGGTCGGTCAGCCAAACATCGATATCAGCGGCCAACCGGTCAAGCTCAGCATTTGAATCGACGATGACCGCAAATTTACGCTTTGCAACAGAAAAAAGTCTTGCCAGAACAAACGCTTTTGCCGACGAGGAAGTCAGCCCGCTGACGCTGACGATGCGTTCCCCGCGACCTAATAAATTGGAAATTTGTTCAATTTGTCTGCTCACAAACACACTTCCACGCAGGGAACGCCGTCGTAGGACACTGTTCTCCGCTTGCTGAAAGTGATTGTTGCACAGACAAAGCCCGGCAGGAAAGTTAGTCGGACTTTTTGACTGCCCACGGGAACGCGGGGTTGTCAATTTCCCATGTTTCGGCGCCTTTTAGGCGGCCGGTGCGGAGATGAATGTCGTGCTGCTGATTAGGTATCTCGATGCCGTGGTCTCGAAATTTGCGGATGATCGCAAAGTTCAGATTGCTCTTGAACAGCCCGGGGCGATGAAGCCGTGCATGGCTCCATGCACGGAGTTCAAAGTTGAGAGCGTGGTCGCCGAATTCGATAAAGCGAACCGAGGGCGGCGGTTCTTTCAAGACGTCATCATTCTCGTTCGCAGCCTCAAGAAGCAGCTTTTCGACGAGGTCAACATCGGAGTCGTAGCCGACCCCGACGGGGACCTTGAAGCGGATCTTTTCGTCGCCAAAACTCCAGTTGACCACGTTCTCAGATATGAACTTGCTGTTTGGAACGATGATCGTAATGTTGTCATTGGTGCGAATGCTCGTGCTTCGGGCGGCGATATTCACGACCCGTCCGTGAACGCCGCCAACCTCAATACGGTCGCCAACCTTGATCGGCCGCTCAAAAAGTATTATCAGACCGCTTATAAAGTTGTTCGCGATGTTCTGGAGACCGAAACCGATACCGATGCCCACCGCACCGGCCAGGACGTTAAGCGTTGTCAGGTCGATCCCGGCCGTTTGGATAATGATCAGAAAACCGACGAAAAGAAAGATATAGCGAGTGACAGTGCCGACCGCCTGCTGGGCACCGATGTCGAGTTTTGTCCTCTTTGCGAGTTGATCGATCAATAGGCGCCGCAGCCTTCGCGACAGGTAAAGAAGAACTGCCGAGACCAGAATGAAATATAGAATGATCAACGGAGAGATCTTCGCGTTGCCCAAATTGAAGAGGTTGTAATTGAGCACCTCAAAGACAGGGTTGAGATAATCTTCGCGAAAGGTTTGCATCGAATGAGACAAGTTTATCGCTTTGATGCGGATTTTCCCAATTCCATTCTTTTCCTAGTAGATCGACATCATGAGGCCTTGTCAGGAATGGCCCGGCGGTATGCTGTTTTGCGCGAGGCGGCGCTAGTCTGTTCTAATCATTATTTCATAGCGAGTTCCTTATGAGCATTCCTGACTTTGAACAGATCATTGAGCAGAACGACCAGACGGCGGCCCGTGCCGAGCACCTCGACAGGCTGCGTGAACTTGTAGGCAATGTCTATCCGAACAAGTTCGAGCGCTCGCGGCTGAGCGGCGGCGAAGACACCATTTCGGCGATCAAAGCGTTCGGGCCGGTGGTCGAGATCGAAGCACAGATGGCCGCGATCAAGGCCGAATTGAAAGAAGGCGAACGCCCGCCCGCCGAGAAAAAGGATGAGTTCAACGAGAGCCTGAAGGCCGTCGGCACGGTCCGCATCGCCGGGCGATTGACGACGCCGCCGCGTGGGAATTTCGTTCATTTGACGGACGGCATCTCAAAGCTGCAGGTCTATGCCAACAAAAAAGGCCCGCTCGCTGTAATAAAGAACGACGGCGAAGGCACGCTCGACGAAGAAAACGGCTGGACCGCGTGGCAACTGCTGGATCACGGCGACTTCATCGGCGTCGAAGGATATCTGTTCGTCACAAATACCGGCGAGGTTTCCGTTCACATCGAAAAGCTGCAGTTCCTGGCGAAGGCAATGCTCCCGATGCCGGACAAAATGCACGGCATCGAAGACCCCGAGATAAAGCAGCGTCGGCGTTACATCGATCTGATCGGCTCATCGCTGGCTGTCGAACACGACGGTCTTACGACGCGTGAGGTCTTTGAACGCCGTGCAAAGCTGATCTCGTCGATTCGGCATTACCTCGAGGACCACGGCTACATCGAGGTCGAAACTCCTATGCTCACGCCAAAGGCGACCGGTGCCGCGGCGAAGCCTTTCAAAACGCATCACAATGCACTCGACATCGACCTTTACGCACGCATAGCGCCGGAGCTCTATCTAAAGCGTCTCGTCGTCGGCGGTTTCGAAAAGGTTTACGAACTCAACCGCAACTTCCGCAACGAAGGCATCTCGTATAAGCACAATCCCGAATTCACGATGCTCGAATTCTACTGTGCCTATATGGACGTCAACGGCATGATGGACTTCTGCGAGGAACTGCTCCGGCAGTCCGTCCTGAAGGCGACAGGCGGTTTAACGGTGGATTACAAAGGGAAGCAGATAGATTTCAGCGAGTTTGAGCGGATATCAATGCGCGAGGCAATCGTACGACACTTTCCAGGAGCAGATGTTTCGTCCCTTACAGTTAAGCACCTAATTGACTGGCGATTCTTGCGCCGAATGAAGGTTTTTCAAACAGTTCAGCTGGAGCTTGGAAACATGTACCAACTGAACATCGCAGAGGGGCAAGCGAATCCCTACTACAAGCTCGATGAATCGGTAAAAGGTGAGATTTGGGAGAAGACGAGGTTATTTGAAGTTACATTTCCCAGCGAAAACCAACTAATAGCAAATGGATTCGGTCAGGGTACCTCCAGTGTGTTCCGATTTGCGCTGGGGGACGAGATGCTTTCTGAATCGAATATTGCACTTACCATTGCAACGTTGTTTGAACGGTATGCTGAGGCAAACCTAATCCAACCAACATTCATCATCGACTTTCCGAAATCGATCTCACCGCTTTCCAAGGCTTCGCCTGACAATCCGCAGATCGCGGAACGTTTTGAGCTGTTCATCAACGGCATGGAGGTCGCGAATGGATTTTCGGAACTGAACGATCCGAAAGAGCAATACGACCGCTTTGTCGATCAGATGGCCCAGCGTGAGAAAGGCGACGAAGAGGCGATGGTACTTGACGAAGATTACGTCCGTGCCTTGTCTTACGGAATGCCGCCCGCCGCAGGCATCGGCATCGGCATCGACCGCCTGACAATGCTGTTGACGAACAGGCACTCGATCCGAGACGTGATACTCTTCCCGCATATGCGTCCGGAAAAGCAGTTCACCACAGAGGAAACCGAAAGCACAGAGGAAGTCCAACAGGTTTGAAGATCGTCCTTTTTACTGCTCTTGCCCTCCTGGCCTTCGCGTTCAATTCAATATTGTGCCGCCTCGCTCTTGCGGGCGGCGAGGCCGATGCGGCCGGCTTTACCGCTGTCAGGCTCGCTTCCGGAGCCGCGGCACTCGTTCTGATCGCCTCCGTATTTGGTAAGACGAAAGCCGCGGCGAAAAGCGGACATTGGCTGTCGGCCTTTTTACTGTTTGCCTACGCGATATGTTTTTCGCTGGCGTATCTGGGCCTGACTGCGGCGACCGGGGCGTTGATATTATTTGGGTCGGTACAACTGACGATGATCGCGGTCTCGCTCGCCAGAGGAGATCGGCCGAGCCTGACGGAATGGTTAGGATTGGCGGTCGCGGTCTGCGGACTGGTCTATCTTGTTCTGCCGGGACTTGAATCGCCGCCGCTCACGAGTTCACTGCTGATGGCCGCCGCAGGAGCCGCTTGGGGCGGCTATACGCTTCGCGGAAAAGGCGAGGGTGACCCGCTCAGCGATACCACCGGAAATTTTGTGCGGTCGCTGCCTTTTGCCGCGATCGCTCTGTTGATCTATCTGCCCCAACTGCAGATATCAGCGTTCGGAGTGCTGCTTGCAGTGATCTCCGGCGCCGCGGCGTCCGGCGTTGGCTATGCCGTTTGGTACGCGGCATTGAAAGGCCTTACCTCCACGCGTGCTGCCGTGTTTCAGCTTTCGGTGCCGGTCATCGCGGCTGCCCTCGCCGTGGTGATATTGGACGAAAAACCGACGCTGCATCTGCTGACGGCAGGCTTGCTCATCCTAGGCGGGATCGCGATCACCATAGCCGGCCGGAAGCCGCCTGAGACATCTTCTTGATTCTTCTTCACTCATGAGAGCACGTCGAAGACCTGCAGAGCATACTTCACGTTGCCGAAAGGTGCCGAGACCTGGACGCCGGCGATGACATCGCGGACCTCCAGCAGCGATTCGCGGGCGATGGCGATGCCTTCCTCGCGTGCGTGTTCCTTGCTCTTGTCCGAGGCGATGCGCATGCGTTCAAGAATTTCGGGTGTTACGTTCACGCCCGGAACTTCGTTGTGCATAAATTCGGCGTTTCGATAGCTGACCAACGGCCAAATACCCGCAACGATCGGAATTCGAACGTGCTCGATGCGATCGAGAAATGTGCGGAGCTGTTCGGTGTCGAAAACCGGCTGCGTGATGGCGTACTCCGCTCCTGCCTCGACCTTCCATTCAAAACGGCGTATCTCTTCTTCCAGATTCACAGCCCCCGGATTCACGCCGACGCCGATCGAAAACGCGGTCGGCTTGCCGATGGGGTTATTGCCGAGGTCGAGGCCGTGATTCAGCTTGTTAGCCATGTTCGTCAGGCCGATGGCGTCGATGTCAAAAACCGCGGTGGCGTCAGGATACGGCCCCATTTTTGGTGGATCACCTGTGATGATGAGCAGATTGTGAAGTCCGAGAGCAGCTGCTCCGAGCAGGTCGCTCATCATGCCGAGCAAATTGCGGTCGCGGCAGCAATAGTGCAAAACGGCTTCGATCCCGATCTCGCGTTCGACCAGAACGGCGGTGGCCTGAGCGGACATGCGGGTCTGCGCACGCGGTCCGTCTGGAATGTTCACGCCGTCAACGCCTGCATCTTTCAGCAAGCGTATCGAATCGAGCGTCGCCGCCGCATCGCAGCCTTTTGGAGGCAGAACCTCAACCGACGTCACAAATGCGCCCGTCGCGATCTTGCGCGACCATTTGCTGCGTTCTGCCTGAGGCACGACCTCGACATCCACGGGCTTTAGTTCGCGGACGTTGACCGCGTGTTTTCTGGCCTCGCTGATGGCCTGACGCGGGCTGATGGACCGAATGGCGTCTGCGATGAGTTTGATATGTGTCGGTGTCGTCCCGCAGCAGCCGCCGACGAATTTCGCTCCCGCCTGCACAAAACGCTTGGCGAACGTCGCCATATATTCGGGCGAGCCCATGTAGAACTGCCGCCCCTGAACGTCACGCGGCAGGCCTGCGTTCGGCTGTGCAGAAAGCGGCCTGTCGGTAAGCTCACGCATCAGCTCCAAAGCGCTCAGCACGTGTGTCGGGCCCATGCCGCAATTCAATCCGATCACGTCGGCACCCAGCTCTTCCAGGCAAGGGACAAAAACTTCGGCAGGCGTTCCAAATGTGGTTTTCAGATCCGCCTGAATGGTCATTTGTGCCACGATCGGCAGATCGGTGACGTCTCGGATCGCCAGTATCGCCTGCTCGATGACCGAAAGATCGGAAAATGTCTCGAGCAGGAAAAGATCTACGCCGCCTTCGAAAAGTGCCTCTGCCTGTTCGCGGTAAAGCTCTCTTGCTTCTTCAAATGATGTCGGGCCGAAAGGCTCGATCCGTAGCCCGAGCGGGCCGACCGAGCCTGCGACACATGCCTTTCCCGCGGCTGCCTGACGTGCAAGATTGACGGCGGCGATATTGATCTCGCGAAGCTTGTTCTCAAGGCCGTAGGGCTGCAATTTGGGCCGCGTCGCACCGAACGTATTCGTCTCTATAATGTCGGCGCCCGCAGCGACGTATTCCTCGTGAACTTCTAATACAAGCTCCGGATTGGTAATGTTCAGCTCGTCGTAGCTGCGGTTGATGTAGATGCCTTTGTCGTAGAGCCGAGTGCCCATGGCACCGTCGAAAACGAAGATGCCTTCGGAGGAGAGCAATTCCCTAAAATCTTTCATAAAAAATGGCCTCGCAAAACAGCGAAGCCTTTGTTCGAGAAATTCGATCTTTCGGGCAGCTGTTTAGCGGTTTATTTTCCGTGGCCGCAAGTCGCTTTAACTCACCACGTTGTTACAAAAGATAATGGAACTTTGCCCCGAAAGTGTCAAGCACCTAACGGTCGCCGAGCTTTCCGAAAAGCGAGAATTCCGCTTTCGGGCCTTTGATATTGAGCCGCCAATTCGCAAATTGCGATGCGTCGTCGCAACCGTTGCCTTTTCCCGCTAAAACCAGCGAGAACCGCGTGCCTTTTGCCGCAGCGTTTCGGAAAACGCCGGTGCCGCGTGATACCGGGCCGCTGAAACGCATTTCCTTATAGAGTTCAACAGACTCAGGCGGCGAATCGAAGGTGTCCACCATGAATCGCCCGACCGTTGCAGGCACGGCAAACGTCAAAGTGCCTGTTTTTCCGGCCGGCGATCTTAGATCGAACGTCCAGCGGTTGTTGCCAAGCAATGTTTCGGAGGTAAGCCGTGGAACCTCGGCCCCGCTGAATTCCGCCTTCAGGTCGTTCAGGCCGCGGAGCATGTCAAAACCCGCCGCATCCACATAGAGGTCCGCTTTGTCCGCAAATTTGACCTCCCCGAGCAGGTCGCGGAAAAAATTGTCGGTCCGTTGGGTTCCTTCAAAGCGAAATCCGCGGTCAACACAGCAGGCACACGCCAAAACGTCGATCTGCAGTAAAAACAATATGGCCAATGCCGAAAAGGCTGCGGCCAATTTTCCGGGTTTCATAATACCTCCGATATGAGTGTGTTTCTAAACTCTTGTGTAGTCTGTGAGCGTTGACTTATCGCCGATCACGGACCCGGAGCTGACAGAGGCATTGCGGCCTACGTGACAACTTTTCCCGATGACCGAGTCACGGATTTCAGCCGCGACAGAGATCCGCGTATACGGCCAGATAACTGCGTTTTCGACGACAGCCCGTTCTTCGACAAGGACTCCCTCGCCGAGAACAGAGTTGACGACGACCGCTCCCGGCTTAACGGTGCAGTTCTTTCCGATAACTGATGCCTTATCGACCGAGGCGTGCGTTGCAACGTCAGGTGCGTCAGGGCCGGCGTCGTCTTCGCGAAGCCTCGCCAGCTTGCCCTCAAGCATATCCATATGTGCACGCCAATAACTTTCCGGCGTGCCGATATCCTTCCAATATTCCTTCTTAAAGAAGAATGCGTAAAAGGCCAGTCGCTTTTTTAAAATTTCCGGAAACACATCGTATTCGAACGAAAGATTCTCGTCCTTTGCGATCAGATCCAGAATAGTAGGCTCAAGTATGTAAATGCCTGCATTTATGGTGTTTATGCCTATATCGGTGTCGGGTTTCTCAATGAATCCAACGACCTTTCCGTCCTCATCTGTCTTTACTAGCCCGTATCGCGTGGGATCCTCGACCTTGTGGACGGCGATCGTTGCATCCGCCTTTTTTCCAGCGTGTGAGCGTACCATTTTCTTTAGATCGAGGTCGGTCAAAATGTCGCCGTTCAGGACTATGGTCGTCTCACGAAAACCGCCCGCAGCGAACTTGTAGGCGCCGCCGGTGCCCATAGGCATAGGTTCGGTGATATACCGCAAACTGACACCGTGTTCGGCACCGTTGCCGAGCAAAAGTTCGATCTTGTCAGGCTGATAGCTGAGGGAAAGTGTGATGTCGTAGATGCCTGCCTCACGCAGCATTTCGATCTGATACAGAACGAAGGGGCGATTCAGCATAGGGACTATCGGCTTGGGCGTATATACGGTCAACGGCCGAAGCCGCGTTCCTCTGCCGCCTGCAAGAATGAGTGCCTGCATACGGTCTTGATTCTAACGCAATCGATCCTGTTGCAGAAATTTCACCGCATTTAGGACCCAAAAGTGACAAAAAATGTTTATGAACATTAAATCATGTTGACAGTTAATCATTCTAAATGATAGATTTGTAAAACAGGTGCGACCCAAGTCCCTCCTGTGTTATCCTTCCGGAATTTTGCCCTGCGGTCCGTTTAGTTGTTATTTTCGGCGTCAATATTAGGCCTGTAATAAATGAGTTTCGATAAAGCAAAAGCCATGCGAAATGCTGAGCGTTTCGTTGCTCAAGGCAAACTTCGTGCGGCCATCTCGGAATACCGTTCGGTCGTCGACAACGATCATCGCGACGTGTCCACGCTGAACATGCTGGGCGACCTGTATGCAAAGAACGGCGATAAGCGTGACGCAGTGAACTGCTATATGCAGGTTGCGGAATATTACAGCACTCAGGGTTTCGCACAAAAGGCAATCGCCGTTTATAACAAGGTCACAAAGATACAGCCCGATTCGCCGGACGTGACGGCAAAGCTGGCTGAACTCCATCGGTCGAAGGGTTCGCTTTCGGAGGCTCGATCACATTATCTGTCTTTGGCGGAACACTATAAAAAGAACGGCCGCCGCCTCGAGGCATTGGCGATGTACAAGCAGATCGCCCTGTTGGACCCTAACAATACAGAAGTATGCCTGCGGCTCGCTGAATCGTACTTGAGCGAAGGCCAACGCGAAGAGGCTATTGAAGCGTTTGCCGAAGCAGGTATAAGGCTCAGCCGCCAGAACCGGCACGAAGAGGCCATCCGTGCTTTGATGAAAGGCTACGACCTTAATGCCGCCGATCTCAGAGTGCTCGACGGATTGGTCAAGGCACAGACAGCTCTTGGGCGGGCAGCTAAGGCCATCTCGCTCCTGGAAGAGATCATCGAAAGCGACCCTTATAACCGCGATGTGCTGTATCTCCTGATCGAATGCTGTCTTGAATCGCAGAATGCGGCAGGTGCCGAGAATGCCGTTGTAAAGCTCGTCGAGATAGAGCCCGCTAACTATCCGAAATTCCTCGATCTTATCCGCATTTATTTGAATTTGAACGATCCGGGCTCTGCAGCACGGATCCTTACGATGTCTGCGGAATATCTGCTGGCAGGCGGCCAGGCTGACGAATGCGGAAAGTGGATAAGCGAGATCCTTGAACGCGAGCCGCTTCAGCTTGCCGGGCTACGGCTGCTGGTACGCTACAATTCCTGGCTCAACGACGAGAATGGAAAGCGTCTGGCATTGGAACGCCTCTATTCGGCAGCCTCCAGTGAAGGTGCGGTTGACGATGAGCGGTTCGCTCTTTCGCAGCTAGTTCACATCAAGCCCCATGAAACGCGGTATCGCGATCGTCTCAACGAGATTCGCCTAGAATATGGTGATGACGACGAAACCTCAGAAGAGGCAACGGAGGGGCATGCATCCGGCGTCGGGTCAACAGCTACCGCTTCCTTCGAGATACGGATAGAGCGTAACGGCCATGAAACAAATGGGCATGAAGCCTACGGCGAGCTTGCAGCCGATGCCGTTTCCGTCCAGGCATTGATGCCGCACATTGATGCATCGCCTCTTTCGTTAGCAGCTGCCGAAAGGCTCGAAAAGGAGCTTGAAAGCGTTGCGTTCTACATCGACAACGATTATTACGATCTCGCGAAGAAATCTATTGGCGAACTCGAAGCCGAATTCGGAAAACGGCCTGAGATCGAGGAGCTGCGGTTAAAGATCGGATACCCGTCAGAGCTGCATGAGGAAGAGGTGCCGGCCTCCGTCATCGTTGAGCCGCACGTCGAAGCAAGTGCGATCGGAATAAACGAGATGCGCTCCGAACTTGGCATCGATGACGCGGAAGAGCCGGACGGCGGTGATTTTGAGACGCATTATCAAATGGCCGTCGCATATCAGGAGATGGGCCTCTTTGAGGATTCCATACGCGAATACCAGGATGCGATAGCTCTGGTAAAGCCCGATGACGGCACGAAGCGATTCTATTCCTGTGCGACGCTCTTGGGACATTGTTTCGTTTCCACCGAGATGCCGCGTCATGCGATCAAATGGCTTACCCGTGCGCTTGAGACGCCTGAGATAACCGCCGACGAATACCACGGTCTTTGGTACGAACTGGGGACCGCGTACGAGGCGTGTGATGATATCGAGAACGCTGCCAAGTACTTCGACATGATCTATGCCGAGAATGTTGATTTCCGCGATGTTGGAGAAAGGGTCAAGAAGTTGTTGGTGACTCATTGATCCGCAGTTGTTTGCGGTAAAAGTAAAGTTCTATACTCTGACGGTATGGTTGAACGCCTGACCGTCATTTTTTTTATTATCCTTTGTCTGCTGTTGGGGTCGTTTCTGATCCTTGCACCGTGGGACATACTTTTCGGCAGTTGGGCGAATAACTACATTTTGATATTTCTTACCGATCTGATCGGGGTTCCCGAGGTGCAGCGTGCCGTGACCTCAACATGGTTCCGCGGCGGAGTAACGGGGCTCGGTATCTTCAACGTGTTCATAGCCGTCCGCGAGATAATCAAGTTCCGTGAAAGCGTGGAAATGCTCGAACGCGGTAATTGATGTCTTCGAACCGATACATCTACGTTATTACTGACGGTACAGCTTGCGATGCCGAGTTTGGACCTCACCGACATCGAATACTCGAACATGCCGCAGCAGCAGCGTCGAACGGTGCCACGCACTTTCAGATCCGCGAGAAGCAATTGTCCGCAGCGAGGCTCCTTGAACTCGTAAGGGATGCCGTCCGGGTTGTCGCAGGCTCCGGCCTAAAGGTCCTGGTCAATGAGCGTGCTGACATTGCTGTCGCCGCGGGTGCGGACGGCGTGCATTTGACGTCGCGATCATTCTCCGCGGCCGATGTTCGCGAAGCTTTCGGCGGCGAACTGCTGATCGCGGTTTCGACGCATAGTATCGATGAGGTGCTGCGAGCCGACGAGCAGGGAGCTGACCTTGTTGTATTCGGCCCTGTTTTTGATACGCCGGGGAAGACGACAGCAGGCATCGAAAAATTGAAGGAAGCGTGCGAAAAAGCGTCGGGCTTTCCGGTCATCGCTCTGGGCGGGATCGATATATCGAACGCAAAAGATGCGACCGAAGCCGGCGCTGCAGGCGTTGCCGGGATCAGATGTTTTTCGACAGCAGAGAACATAGCACGCGTCGTTGAAGTATTAAGGTAATGAGCCAGATAGTTGGAAAACCTCCGGTTTGCATGACCATTGCGGGACTCGATCCGTCAGGGGGTGCGGGCGTCGTAGCTGATGTGCGTGCATTCTCGCGGTTCGGCTGTTTTCCGTCGATGGTCATCACGTCAGTGACGTTTCAGAACACAACCGGCGTTTTTGGTGCAGAAAACCTGTCCGCTGAAAGCGTTCGGCAACAGGCCGATGCGGTTTTTGACGATTACGAAATTGCCGCTATGAAGACCGGTATGCTGCCGACGGCTGAGATCATCAACACGGTCGCGGATCTGGTCAGACGGAGAAATGTTAAGAATTTCGTGATCGATCCTGTCGTCCGCTCGACCTCAGGCTTCGATCTGATCGGCGACGAGGCGTTGCGGGCACTTGTAGCTGAGCTATTCCCTTTGGCGCTAATTGCTACGCCGAATCTTGCAGAGGCGGAACGCATCACTGGAATGAGCATCGAGACCGCATCCGACCTTGATCGTGCAGCTGCCGCGTTGCTGGAAACGGGCGTTCCATACGTGCTGATCAAAGGCGGCCATCGCATCAAAAGGGATGTCGACAGCGGCGTTGCACGTGATCATTTATTCTCACAAGCCGGAACACAGGCCTTCGATGCTGAATTCATCGAAACCACTGCAACTCACGGAACGGGTTGTGTGCTTTCTGCCGCCATCACGGCGAATTTGGCGTTGGGGCATTCTGTCGAAGATGCCGTCAGGACCGCGAAAGAGTTCGTTACGAACGCAATAAAAGATGCCCCGATGCTGGGGCATGGACATTCACCGATCGGAATTTGATCTAGTTAGCGGGCTTCAGGATGACGGGCGTTACATAGGTCACACCGAATGTGAAACCCGACTGCGGACTTTGCTTGGTCAAGCCGATAATTCCCGCCGTATCAAACCGCAATCCCGACGCCCGTATCTGAGTGCCGATACGCAATTGGCTGAGGCTTTCCGTGCCTAAAGGTGCCCCTCCGCTTCGCATATTTGCCCGGCCGTTGACCTCACCGACGATACTGACGCGGTCGTTGACGCGATAGTTTCCGGCGACGCCGTACAAAAACACGTCGTTCTGCGTAAACCGTTCGAGCGGTGCGGTCATGATGCCGAGGCCCACGTTGCCGAACAAGGTAAAACGCGAATAGTTCGCGCGTCGGGCGAAACGCTTTTGCAGAATGATCTTGGAGAAGATGTTGATCTGATTGGTACCGATGCCCTTTGCCTGGTCGGTGTTTGGCATTTGATAGCCGAATTTCATGCCGATAGCGGGAACGTAACGCGTCTCATTGCGAAGTTTGACCTTTGCGGAGATGACAAAATCATCCCAGTCGTTCGTTGAGTTTCCGGTCACGGTGAGCGGTATCGCCGACGGCCCCATGGAATTGATCGACACGAAATTCTGCAGCGTGCCCTCGATCTGTATCTCGACGTTAGGTGCGAGACCTGTTTTCACGCGGATGTCGCCCACACGTGTCAGATCGCCGTTGATGCCGGAAAGGGGAAATTTGGACCTTTGAAAGAAGTCGACGCCGGCAGATATTTCCAATGAACCAGGCGGTGTGATGTCGATATCGTCTGTTAAAAGCGGACGCTGCTGCGAACTCGCCGAAACGGCAACGCTCAACAGAAGCCCGACGATCAAAACCAGTCTCGACATCACAGTAATATTGGCACTAGTCCGTGAGTTTGTAAATCGAAAAGCGGGTCAGATTTGCAGAATCGCGGCTGAGACTGCAAAATCTTGTGAGTAACAAAATGCTGCCTGCAATTTTCGAACCGAAGATCACCGCCCGCCGTTTCCTGATCAGCGGACTTGTACAGGGAGTCGGTTTTCGGTATTTCGCCCAGCGGGCATCGGCACGTTATCAGGTCAAAGGCTACGTCAGAAACCTCGCTGACGGACGCGTCGAAGCTCTTGCCGAAGGTCCCGCAGAACTTGTCGAAAAGTTCAAAATGGACCTCGCAGCGGGACCGTCCCATTCGCGGGTGGACGGCATCGAAGAGGTTGTGGTCGAGCCAACCGGTTTATTTTCAACATTTAGGATCGAACGATAGATATGGACAATTTGAAAGCACTCATCAGGGAAGTTCCCGATTTTCCGAAGCCGGGCATTAATTTCTACGACATTACGACGCTGCTCCTCGACCCGGACGGGCTGCGTCAGGCGATCGACGCCTTGCACGAAAGCTGCGAGGGCCTTGGTATCGACACCATCATCGGTATCGAATCGCGTGGATTTATCTTCGGCGTGCCGCTTGCGTATAAGATGGGTTTGGGTTTCATTCCGGTCCGCAAGCCGAAGAAATTGCCGGCAGAAAAGGTCTCGGTCTCGTACGATCTCGAATACGGCCAGGACACGCTCGAGATGCACAAGGATGCCGTCGGCGAAGGCCATCGTGTGCTGATCGTTGATGATCTGCTGGCGACAGGCGGTACCGCACGTGCGGTTTGCGACCTGGTAGAAAGCGTAGGCGGTACTGTCGCAGGATTGCGTTTTGCGGTCGAACTCGACTTCTTGAACGGACGCAATAAATTCGAAGGCTACGATATCAGATCGCTGCTCCATTACGACAGCTAGGCCTTGACAATCCGCGATCTGAAACTCAAAATCCGAATTCGAATGGTCCCGTAGCTCAGCTGTATAGAGCGTCCGCCTCCTAAGCGGAAGGTCGCTGGTTAGAATCCAGCCGGGATCACCATCTTATTTGTGGAAGCAGGGCTGCAATTGCCGTTTCCTATAATGAACGGAAGAAAAGCGCGATAGAGCACAGTGGCAAACATTTAGCCGGGGTGAAAGCCCCGGCTTCTGTGTATTTGGCCGGCAAATTCTTGTGATAAATTGAAGAGATGCAGAAAGTGCTGACAGCGGCAGAGATGCGCGAGGCCGATCGGCTGACGACCGAACGCTACGGCATCCCGTCCATCATCCTGATGGAAAACGCCGCCCACGCCGTCGCACGCGTAATCACCGACAAGCTCTGCGGCTCGGTGGAAGGGAGATCGATCCTTGTGCTCTGCGGCAAAGGCAACAACGGCGGCGATGGCTTTGCACTTTCGAGGATCCTTTGGAATCAAGGGGCAAACGTTACGGTCTGCATGATGTTTCCGGATGACGAGGTTCGCGGTGATGCAGCGGAGAATCTGCGCTTGCTACGAAGGCTGCACGAAAACCGATCCGAGCCGTTCGTCCCGACCGTCTGCTTTGCAGAGGTCGGAACCCATCGCGCATTCTTTGACAGGCTAGATCCTTTTCTTGGCCCGGACGTGGTCGTCGATGCGGTCTTCGGCACCGGATTAACGCGGCCGCTGGAAGGCGAGCTGGCGGTGCTCGCGAAACAATACAAGAACCTCTTGACCGATGAAGATCGTCCGCTGTTTGTTTCCATCGACATTCCAAGCGGCTTGGATTCTGATTCGTCTGAACCGATCGGCGAAAGCTTTGCCGCCGATGTGACCGTCTCGTTCACTGCTCCAAAACCTGCGAATATCCTGCCGACGGCGTTCCGCCTAAATGGTGAGCTTTTTGTTGAAAATATCGGTTCCCCGCAAGAACTAATTGATGAGCAGCCATCGCAGCTTTATTTGGCGGAACAAAGCGACGCGGCGAATTGGCTCAAGCGGACGGAGTTCTCCGCGGATTCATACAAGAACAAACGCGGACATTCGCTGATCGTTGCGGGGTCGCCGGATTATTCGGGTGCGGCTGTTTTGGCGGCGAATGCGGCGATGCGGTCGGGAGCCGGAATGGTAACACTCGCGTCTCCCGCGGATGCCAAGGCTGAGATCGCATCGCGGCTGCTGCCGGAGGTGATATTGACGACGGTCGACCCGGACGAATTTGCGGCGCATATCGAGCGTTCGGATGCGGTCGCGGTCGGCTGCGGTTTGGACACTGAAGATGCGGCGGTCGGTGAGATCATCTGCGGGTTGATCGAAAATAGGACAAAGCCGACGATAGTTGATGCGAGTGCGCTGACTATGTTGTCGCCCGCGTCGGCAAAATTGCCGCCCGCTGACGCAGGCGGTCCTGACCTGATCCTGACGCCGCATGAGGGTGAGTTCCTACGGCTGCTCGGGACAGATGATAGAGACGAGATAAGGGATCGGGTGTCAGCGGTGCGCGACTTTGCGAGCAAAAACGGTGTGATACTCGTTTTGAAAGGCGAGCGTGTTCTGATCGGCTCGCCGGATGGACGAGTCGTAGTCAATCCGACAGGGAATTCAGGCCTTGGAAAGGCGGGGAACGGCGATACGCTTGCAGGAATAGTGGCCGGATTTGTTGCTCAGGCGGTGAGAATGAAAATAGATATATTCGAAACGATAATCGCGGCGGTTTACATCGCAGGAATGGCCGGTGACGTCGCGGAAAAGAAATTCGGCAAACGCGTGATGACAGCGTCCGACGTTCGCGAATGCCTTGTTGATGTATTTGCACAATTCGAATGACGGCGGCCGAAGAAAAAACGAATACGGAAAAAATATGCCGAACGCCGGAGGAAACGTTTTCATTCGGCGAGGAACTGGGCAATGCGCTGAGCGGCGGCGAGGTCATCTATCTGCATGGCGGACTCGGCGCCGGCAAGACGCTGCTGACGAAGGGAATTCTGAGCGGACTCGGCTACGACGTTGATGAGGTTTCGAGTCCAAGTTTCACGCTGGTAAATCTCTACGAGACTGATCGGTTCGCTGTTTACCACATAGATCTGTGGCGGCTCGAAAACGGCGCCGCAGATGTGGTCGGGCTCGAGGAAATATTAGAGAATGAAGATGCCGTCGTCATCATCGAGTGGGCGGAAAAGCTCGGTTCATTCAGCCCGAGACGTCAGGTTCTTGATATCTCTATCTCCGGCGATGGAGACGATCCGCGCACCGTCACCATACGCACGGAAAAAAGTTAACATCGAAAAACTTTGCCGCGAATTTGCCATTTTCTATACTTGAAAGTTCGATATGACGCTTTCCGGTTCACGAAATGGCAAGACCGCGGCTACGGCTGAAATAGCCGCCAGGCCGGTTCCGGCCGATCCCGGGCCGCTTTACTTCAACCGTGAGCTTAGCTGGTTGGAATTCAACCGCCGCGTTTTGGACGAGGCTGCGGACAAGAGTAATCCGCTGCTTGAACGTCTGAAATTCCTCTCTATCTTTTCAACGAATCTTGACGAATTCTTCATGATACGTGTTTCGGGCTTGAAGGAGCAGATCGCCGAAGGTGTTGACGATCTGTCGCCCGACGGGCTGACGGCGTCGGAGCAGTTGGATCAGATCTACAAAAAGCTGCGGCCGATGCGTAAGCGCCAAACGGCTTTGCTGAACGACGAGATACTACCTCAGCTTGCCGATGAAGGCATAACCATCGAGTCGTATGCTTCGCTGCCTGTAAAGGAAAAGAAGCTCCTCGATAAGTATTTTCACAACAATCTTTTCCCGATACTGACGCCGCAATCGGTCGATTCGAGTCATCCGTTCCCTTACATCTCAAATTTGAGCCTCAATATCGGACTTTACGTTGAGCCCGACCGCGCATCGACTCAGGCAAATCTCCGCCATCTTTTCCGACAGCGTCGCTTTACTCGCATCAAGCTGCCGCCGTCAGCACCCCGTCTGATACCGATCAACGAAAAGCGGGGTCGTTATGCATTGATCGATGAGGTCATAGCCGCAAACGCAAAAGAGCTTTTCCCGAATATGAAGGTCAGCGACGCGTTCCTTTTCCGTGTAACGCGTGATGCTGATATTGAGCTTCGAGAAGACGAGGCAGGCGATCTGTTGCGAACGCTCGAACGCGAACTGCAGCGACGTCGCGACCGTTTTCCTGTAAGGCTTGAGGTCGAGGCGAAGATGCCGGACAAAATGGTGCGGCTATTGACTTCGGGCATAGGATTGGCAAATGCAGACGTGGAAAAGGTCGAAGGGTTTGTGGATATTCCCGACCTGATGCAGCTTTATTCGCTTCGAAGGCCGCGGCTGAAGGACAGGCCGATACATCCCGTCATTCCGGCCCCGTTCCAAAAGAGCGAAAGTATTTTCGACGTCGTTCGAAAACAGGACGTCCTGCTGCATCATCCTTATACGTCGTTCTCAACGGTCACTGATTTTATTTCGGAAGCAGCCGAAGATCCGGATGTCCAAGCCATCAAGATCTGTCTTTACCGTACGGGCAAGGATTCGCCGATCGTCGCCTCGCTGATGGACGCAAGCCGACGAGGAAAACAGGTAACGGCATTGGTCGAATTGAAGGCCCGCTTTGACGAAGAGAACAATATTGAGTGGGCACGCCGTCTCGAAAAGGAGGGCGTCCACGTCGTTTACGGTATCAGCACCCTAAAAACGCATTCGAAAGTACTCCTTGTCGTCCGAAAAGAGAAGGACCGTCTTGTGCGATACGTTCACGTCGCGACGGGCAACTACAATCCGACCACCGCGAAGCTCTATACCGATCTGGGATTGCTTACCTCTGAGGATGAGATCGGCGAAGATGCGACAAGTCTGTTCAATTTCCTCACCGGCTATTCGCAGCAGAACAACTATAAACGTCTAGTTGTGGCGCCTCTGAATCTCCGCGAACGGCTGATCGCACTGATCCGTCGCGAAAAGAAAAACAAGCTTGCAAAGAAGGAAGCCCGCATCATAATCAAAGCGAACGCGATCACCGACGTCGAAGTGATCAACGAATTATATGAAGCGTCAAAGGCAGGCGTCGAGATCGATATGATAATTCGCGGCATCTGTTCGCTGCGGCCGGGCATCGCGGGTCTATCAGAAAATATACGCGTGAGGTCGATCGTTGGCAGGTTTCTGGAACACAGCCGCGTTTTCTATTTTGCGAACGGGGGCGGAGCGAATGATGAGGTTTATATCTCCAGTGCCGACATGATGAACCGCAGCTACGACCGACGAGTGGAAGTGATGGCACCGGTGCTCGACGCCGACATCAAGGCCTATATTCGTGATAAGTTCCTTGATGCGTATCTGAAAGACGCCGTCAACTGCAGCTTGCTGCATTCAGACGGGAGCTACACAAAGGTCGCGGCACGCACTTCGAGAAAACCGAATTCGCAGATATTTTTTGTAGGCGATGATGATCTATCCTGACGTTACGTTCTTCTTTACGAAACGCGATTCGAACACACCGTTCTTTTCTTTTCCGTATTTTGCCGTCAACCGCGGATAACCGCGGGCTTCGGTCTGCAGATCTTCGGCATCGAGCAATTTTTCAGCTTTTGTGATCTCGTCCATTTCGCCTTCGATCTCCATGTAATAGCCGAAAGGAAGTTCGTCCAGAACGACCTCAACCTGTCCCAAACGCCATGCCTTTCGGTGCTTTTCGTAAACGATGGCAAGTTTGTAGCCCAGCTTTTGAATTATGCTCTCGGTAGCATCAACGTCCGTAATATCGGTCTCGAATTCGATCTGATGTTTGAAATCCTTTTCGAAGCCGAGCTTCTCCTTATAAGTGAGAGTCGTGCGGCGGTTGGTCTTTCTCAGGCGTAGAACTGCACCGCGTTCATCCAGTACGCCGCCGCGGTGCAGATAATTTTCCTCAAAATTCTCGTAGTCGAACTCTGCTCCGAGTTCCTCGAGTTTCGCGGTCAGCTCGACAAGTTTTCGCTTGTCGATACGATATTTTTTTTCTATTTCGACCGCCATTTAATGCTTTTTCGGTTATCCAACTGAGATTCTAATTAAAGACATCGGATAGGGCAAACACAATGTCGGACGACTCGCCGAAATTGACTAAACTTTTCCAATATTTAATACTTGAAAAAAAGGTCAGGTTTCAACACGGCCTTTTGCACTTACATTTTTTAACAAACAGGGGAAATAAAATATGCCTTATCCGGAAATGATGATACACGGGATGCGACAGGAGCTTGTTCAGCTCGGAGTTGAGGAGACTCGCACACCGGAACAAGTAGATGAAGCGGTGAAGAACACCGATGGCACGCTGATGGTCGTGGTAAATTCGGTCTGCGGCTGCGCCGCGGGCGGTGTTCGCCCCGGCATCGCGATGGCCCTGCAGCAGGCAAATGCTAAGCCGAGCCGATGCGTAACGGTATTCGCGGGCGCCGATATCGACGCCACCGAAAAAGCTCGCGAATATTTCACGGGCTATGCTCCGTCTTCGCCGGCGATCGCATTGTTGAAGGACGGCCAGCTTGTCAAGATGTTTGAACGCCGCGACCTCGAAGGCCGTATGCCCGCAACGGTCGCAGAATCGCTCGTTGCGGCTTTCAATGAGCATTGTTCGAACGCGGACGCAGCGGCGAACTAACCGATATTGAGAATAATTCTATTGCGGTCGAAGGCCTTTTGCCGTTAGAATCGGAAAAGCCTTCGGCCGCATTCTTGCGCAGTTTAGATCAATGTCAATAAATCAGCGTCGCCATATCAGGTTCTCGCTCGACATTCCGGCTGTCATTCAGTTTCAGTCGGGTGTTCGCCAGCCGACGCGCCTGGAACAGATCAGCATCGGCGGCTGCTTTACAGGCTGGGAAGAGAATATCTATGTCGGCGACGAGTTCCGCATAGAGATCGAACTGCCAAACAAGAATTTTCTGCCGCTGTGGTGCAAGGCACTTTATCGATTCGAACACGCAGGCATCGGGGTCAAATTCCTCGACGTGACGCGTTTCGAGCAAGAATTGATATCAAAGATCATCGAATCAAAGCTCGACGCAGAAGGCGTTCCGCTACAGATCGATCCTTTCACCGTGCCGCCGACATTCGTCGGAGACGATCCAACGCCCCGTATTACAGAGATCCGCCGCAAACGTGACCTGATACTCGAAAGGATAATGTCGGCTGATTGACCACTAGAATAACTCGGAGACGGCGTCATCAAGACTACGAACGCCGATTACGCGCAGGCCGAGGAGTTTCTCCAGGCCTTTTTTGTTTGATTCGGGAAGAATTAGCTTCTTGAACCCAAGGGCCTGAGCTTCGCGGGCGCGTGCTTCTGCCTGAAGGACGCCGCGAACCTCACCGGTCAGCCCGATCTCGCCAAAAACCACGGTGTCAGCGGGAACAGGCTGATTGCGAAAGCTCGACATTATCGCCGCCGCCACTCCAAGGTCTGCTGCGGGCTCGTCTATCTCAATTCCGCCCGCGACGTTGATGAAAACATCCTCGCCGGAAAGGTGCAATCCGAGCTTTTTCTCAAGAACCGCGATCAGGAGCGATGTGCGGTTCTGATCAAACCCCTGCGCCATGCGTCGCCCCGAGCCGAATTTCGTACTGCTTACGAGTGCCTGAACCTCAACGAGAAGCGGACGCGTGCCCTCCATACAGGCAGTTACGACCGAGCCCGTGGCATTTTCCGGCCGCTCCTGCAGGAACATCTCTGACGGATTGGCAACCGGTTTCAGTCCTGTTCCCGTCATCTCAAAAACGCCTATCTCATTCGCTGCGCCAAAGCGGTTCTTCGCGGCGCGGATCACGCGGTGATTGTGATGGCGGTCGCCTTCGAAATAAAGCACCGTATCGACTATATGCTCGAGTGTTTTCGGCCCGGCGATCGAGCCTTCTTTCGTGACGTGGCCTGTCAAAAAGACCGGCGTCGCGGTGCGTTTGGCGAACATCATCATCTTTGCCGCGGCATCGCGAACCTGAGATACGCTGCCGGGCGACGATTCGATCTGGTCGCTGTAAACCGTTTGGATCGAGTCAATTATGAGGAAATCCGGCTTAAGTTTGTCGGTCTCGGCAAGGATCGCATTCAGGTTTGTTTCCGGAAGCAAGAACAGGTTCGACGCCTCGACACCGAGCCTTTCGCCTCGCATTTTCACCTGTTTTTCGCTTTCTTCGCCTGTAACGTAAAGAACTCGTGTGCCGTTGCGGCCAAGTTTGTCCGCCATTTGCATTACGATAGTGGATTTTCCGATTCCCGGAGCACCGCCTATCAGCACGAGCGAGCCTGCGACGATGCCGCCGCCGAGAACGCGGTCAAATTCGTCGATCCCCGATGATACGCGGCTGTCGTCCTGCGGTTCGACGTCAGAATATGACACGGGAGACGCCGCAAACGGGGCGATTCCCGGCGGCAAAGCCAGTTTGGACGGCGGCCGGTACGTCTCTTCGACGAGCGTATTCCACTCGCCGCATTCGGTACATTGACCGAGCCATTTCCGTGACTGTGCGCCGCAGTTTTGACACGCAAAAATAGTTGAGGGCTGTTTTGCCATTGACAGCAAAAAGCATACAACACTGCCGCGGTTTTCTGCACTGCCGGCGCTCTTTAAAGAGCATTAACCCGAAAATCCGTTTTCATGCTAGAATTTGCGAGGCATGAAGGTTGATGTTCTCATACTTCGGATAGCATTTGTCGGGCTGCTGGTTCTGCTCGGCTATTTGCTCAATCCGTTCGAGCGGACGCATCGTTTCGGGATGGAGGCGATCACGAACGATGAGACGCGGAGGATCCTTTCTGCAATACTCGGTTTCGTCGTCGGAATGCTGATCATAGGCTTTGAGATGCGTGTTCGCCGTGCGAGCCTCAAGACGCTGATCGGAGCCGCGGTCGGCTCCATTCTCGGTATCGTCGGGGCGTTTTTGATCGGCGTTTTGATCTCAATTCAAAAGGAAGCTGCCGTTTCTGCTGAGATGCAGACGTTCTTGACCATCGCTCTGGCTTTTTTCATGGGCTACGTCGGGCTGATGGTCGGTGCCGCAAAAGGCGACTATATCGACCTTTCGGCTCTCGGCGGTGTTTTCAGTGACAAGAATCTAAAACGCGACTACAAGCTGCTTGATACCTCGGTCATTATCGACGGCCGCATAGCCGATGTCGCGGAAACAGGATTTTTGGGCGGTTCGATAATAATCCCGAATTTCATCCTGACTGAACTTCAGCAGGTCGCTGATTCTGCCGATTCCTCAAAACGCCAACGCGGCCGACGCGGTCTCGATATGCTGCAGCGGCTCCGGAATAACACCAAACTCGATATTCAGATCGTTGAGACAGACTTTCCGGCGGTTAAAGAGGTCGATCTAAAGCTTATCGAACTCGGTCAGCAGCTTGACGCCGTTATTGTTACCAATGATTTCAATCTGAACAAGGTAGCCCAGCTTCGCGGTGTCGATGTTCTCAATATCAACGAACTCGCCAATGCATTGAAACCGGTCGTTCTGCCCGGCGAGGCGATGCGGGTCTATATCTTGAAAGAGGGAAAGGAATTCAACCAAGGCGTGGCTTATCTGGACGACGGAACGATGGTCGTGGTTGACGACGCTCGCCGTTTGATCGGAAAAACTGCCGATATCGCCGTAACCAGCGTGCTCCAGACGACCGCGGGCAAGATGATCTTCGGCAAGCTGTGGGAAGACAAAGAGGAAGCGAACGGCAATACCGAATCCACATTTTCCATTCATGATTCCCGCTCTGTCGGCTTTCGGCGGGCGACGCGGGAACTCCGGCAGGCAACGATCATCGAAGAGATCGATTAGCAACAACAACTGCTGAATGTAATGAATTCTGCGATCATCGTCGCCGCAGGCTCAGGCCAAAGATTCGGCTCAGAAATACCAAAACAGTTCGTCCCGATCCTCGGAAAACCATTGATAGCGCGCACGTTAGAGCGTTTCACAGAATGTGATGCGATCGATGAGATCGTGCTTGTGCTTTCGGAAGACGGCGAACGGGTTTTTGCCGAAATGCCGTTGGATCTTCCGGGCTTAAAGATCGTCCACGGCGGCGAAACCCGTGCTCGATCAGTTCGAAATGGCCTGGACGCCGTCGACGCGGCATCTCGGGTCGTTGCAGTTCACGACGGAGCACGCCCTTTGGTAACGGTTGACGAGATCGCAAAAACGGTAAGGGCCGCAGAGCGAACCGGGGCAGCATGCCTCGTCGCGGCCGTGTCCGATACGATAAAATCGATCCGCGGCAACGAGATAACAGCGACTTTGAACAGGACGCAGCTTCGTAGGGCGCTTACGCCGCAGGCTTTTCACGTTGAGGTATTGCGAAAAGCGTTTGAGAACATCGAACTCGATGATCGTGTTACCGACGAATGCTATCTGGTCGAAAAGCTCGGCCATCCGATCACGATAGTCGAAGGCAGTTCGCGGAATATCAAGGTCACGCATCCTGAGGACATTCTCTTTGCCGAGGCTGTCCTCACTTCAGGCACAATATGATCAGGATCGGATTCGGAACGGACATTCACAGGCTCGAAGCCGGCCGGCCGCTGATCATCGGCGGCGTCGAGATACAGTCAGATGTTGGGGCGGTGGGGCATTCTGATGCCGATGTGCTGCTTCACGCGATAACTGACGCGGTTCTCGGCTCGCTCGCTCTCGGCGACATCGGGCAGCATTTTCCTGATAGCGACGAAAGATGGAAAGGAGCAGACAGCCTGACCTTTTTGCGGCACGCGAACAAATTGATAAGTGAAAATGGATACTTGGTCGTAAATCTCGACTGCGTCATCGACCTCGAATCGCCAAAGCTTCGCCCGCACATCGAACAGATGCGCGGAAATATCGCGGCGGCTCTCGATATTGATATCGACGGCGTCAGCATCAAAGCAAAGACCGGCGAAAAGGTTGATGCAGTCGGTGAACGGCGAGCGATAAGAGCACAGGCAGTAGTGCTTGTAACAGGGAATTAGGTGACAAGTGACAAGTGAACAGTCGATTTTTCACTTATCACTATTTACTGAAGTCAACCAAATGCGTCCACAAGAGATAATTGCAGTAAAACGCGACGGCAGCGAGTTGAACGACGCCCAGATCGAGAGCTTCATCGCCGGCGTAACCACAGGTGCGTGGGCGGACTATCAGATCACTGCGCTTGTTATGGCGATGTTCACGCGTGGGCTGAGTGTGTCGGAACAGAACTCTATCACGCGTGCGATGCTGTATTCCGGTGAGGTCATGGACCTATCCGAGATCGAGAAACCGAAGGCCGACAAACACTCAACGGGCGGCGTCGGCGACAAGACATCGCTCGTCATCGCACCGCTTGTTGCGGCGTGCGGCGCAGCGGTGCCCATGGTCTCGGGACGCGGGCTCGGCCATACAGGCGGGACGCTGGACAAACTCGAATCAATTCCCGGTTATAACGTCAATCTCTCTTTTTCGCGGCTCAAACGCGTGATGAAGGATTGCGGTTTCGGCCTTATTGGTCAGACAAAGCAGATCGCTCCCGCGGACAAAAAACTCTATGCTCTTCGCGACGCGACTGCGACAGTGCCTTACATTCCGCTGATAGTGGCCTCGATCATGTCGAAAAAGCTTGCCGAGGGACTCGACGCTTTGGTGCTTGACGTAAAGACCGGCTCCGGGGCGTTCATTCGCGAATATAAAGATTCGGTGAAACTTGCGGCCGCTCTCTGCGAGACAGGCCGTTCATTCGGCGTGAACACAGAGGCCATCATCACGGACATGGGCCAGCCGCTCGGCCGGTTTGTGGGTAATGCTCTTGAGGTTTACGAATGTGTGAAGATCCTGCGAGGCGAGGCGGATGAAGCAATGCATCCGACGTTAGATCTCTCGATGCAATTGTCGGCGAATATGCTGGTACAGTGCGGCATTGCGGCAAAACGGCGAGATGCAGAAAGGATGCTGCAGGAAACACTGAATTCAGGCAGAGCTCTAGATCTGTTCCGCCGAAACATTGAATTGCAGGACGGCGATCCGCGGATATGCGACCGTCCTGAAGGCCTGATAAACGCAAAGTTGAAAAAGATCCAGGTTACTGCAAGAGAATCCGGTTATCTTGCCGAGGTCGATACGTTCTCAGTTGGCAGAGCTGTCTGCGACATTGGCGGCGGACGAGTCAAGGCAGAGGACGGCGTCGATCACGCGGTCGGTTTCGAATCAGAACTGAAGATCGGCGACGCCGTCAAACGCGGCGGCGAGATAGGCGTTATCTACTGTCGCACAAAAGAGCAGGCCGATCTGATTAGCGAAAAACTCAGAAATGCGTATAAGATATCGAAAACGCCTCCTCGAATTCCGAAGCTCATCAGAGCGCGGGTCTAAGGTCCTATGAAATTTCGTGCTTCGATAATTTTGATCTTTGCCGCGGCCGCGTCATTGCTGCTTTCTTCGTGTGCTGAAAGGACCGACGCCCGCCGCGACGGCTGCAGTATTCGCGTTGGCATCGTCTTTGACATCGGCGGAAAGAACGACCGTTCTTTCAACGCCGCGGCGTGGGAAGGCGTGCAGCGTGCTGAACGCGATCTGCCGATCTGCCTTTATGACGTTGAGCCCGGCAATCCGACGTCCATCGAGCCGGCGATGCGTGCATTTGCCGAAAAGAATTTTGATCTCATCATCGGCGTCGGCTTTGCCCAAGGCCCGATCATGCAAAAGGTGGCCGTCGATTATCCGAACATCAGATTCGCCATCGTTGACGGCGTAATTTTCGATAAAGACGGCAAAACGCCGCTGCAGAACGTCGCATCGCTTGTTTTCCACGAGCACGAAGGCTCTTATCTGGTCGGAATGATCGCAGCCTCCAAGTCAAAGACCGGGACGCTCGGCTTTATCGGCGGCATGGATATTCCATTGATCCACCGTTTTGCAAAAGGCTACGAAGAAGGGGCGAAGTCCGTAAATCCGAACGCGAAGGTGATAATCAACTACGTCGGCGTAACGGATCATGCTTGGAACAATCCCGGCAAGGGCAAAGAACTTTCCCTAGCACAGATCGAAAAAGGAGCCGATATTATCTTCACCGCGGCGGGGAATTCGGGCCTGGGGGCATTTGATGCGGTCGAGCAATACGGCCGAAACGCTCAGGGCGAGGCGAATAAATTCGTTATCGGCGTTGACTCAAATCAGAATGCTGTAAAACCCGGATTCGTGCTGACCTCAATGGTCAAGCGCGTCGATAATGCAGTTTACGACGTCGTCAAAGAGGTGCTCGAAGGGCGTTTTCAGGGCGGTTTTCACGTCTTCGGCCTCGACAAGGACGGCGTCGCCTATGCGATGGATGAACACAATGACGGCCTGATCCCGGCAGACGTAATTGAGAAAACAGAGGCTGCCCGAACCAAGATCATCGCCGGCGAGATCAAGGTGACCGACGCAATGGCGAATTAAGCATGCTGGAAATCAAGAATATCAGAAAGACTTTCGGCGACACGGTTGCTAATGACAATGTGTCGATAACGGTGCACAAAGGCACTATCCACGCCATTGTGGGCGAGAACGGTGCCGGCAAATCTACCGCGATGAAGATCGTGTATGGTTTTTACACGGCGGATTCGGGCGAGATATTTTTGGACGGGCAGCGAGTGATCATCCGCAATCCGCACGACGCCATCGCTCTAGGTATCGGCATGGTGCATCAGCATTTTATGCTCGTCGATACTATGACGGTCGCTGAGAACATCATTCTCGGCGCCGAGACCGGCACCACCGCAAGTCTCGATCTTGAAAAAGCCAACGTAGATATCAAGAAGCTCTCCGACGAACTGAAGCTCGAGATCGATCCTCGAGCTGTGATCGAGGACCTTTCGGTCGGCCAGCAGCAGCGTGTTGAATTGCTGAAAGCTCTCTACCGCAATGCTGACCTGCTCATTCTTGACGAGCCTACGGCTGTACTTTCACCGCAGGAGGTCGAAGAGTTTTTCGGCATACTTCGCCGAATGAAAGATCAGGGCAAGACCATCGTCATCATCACGCACAAGCTGGACGAAGTATTGGCTATATCGGACGAAGTAACCGTGATGCGCGATGGAAAAACGGTAGGCAATGTGAAGACGAGCGAGACGAACGCCAAAGAACTCGCACGAATGATCGTCGGGCGTGATGTCCTGCTTCGCGTCGAGAAAACCGATGCAGTTCCGGCGGCTGATGTATTAACGGTGAGCGGGCTGGATGTGAGAGGGAAGTTTGGCCTTGCGGTCAAGAATGTGTCGTTCTCGGTTCGTGCCGGAGAGATCGTCGGCGTTGCCGGGATCGAAGGCAACGGCCAAACGGAACTCGTCGAGGCCCTTGCGGGTTTGACGCGTCCCGCGTCGGGCACGATCTCGCTGAACGGCAAGGACGTAACACGAGCATCCGCACGCGAACTGAAAGAACTCGGCGTCGCCCATATTCCTGAGGACCGGCATCGCCGCGGCCTGCTGCTCAATTCCGATCTGGCAGAAAATGCCATTCTAGGCGTTCATTACCGCCCGCCGATGGCGTCGGCAGCCGGCGTTATAAATACTGCAGCGGTTGAAAAACGCGTCGGCGGGATAATTGATAATTTTGACGTTCGTCCGCCGGATCCAACACTTGCTGCGAGATCGCTCTCAGGCGGCAATCAGCAAAAGCTGATCATCGGTAGGGAATTTGAACTAAACCCAAAACTCCTTCTTGTTTCCCAGCCGACACGCGGCGTCGATATCGGCGCTATCGAATTCATACATCGAAAGCTCATTGAACTTCGCGACAGCGGTGCGGCTGTTTTGCTTGTATCTGCTGAGTTGGAAGAGGTGACTGCCCTCGCCGACCGGCTGCTCGTTATCCGCGAAGGCGAGATCGTCGGTGAGGTCGACCCGAAAGTAACATCCGCCGAAGAGATCGGCCTGATGATGACCGGCGGTTAGTTTTCGCCGAAGATGCTCTTCATCGCTGCGACAGCACGGTGGAGATTCTCCATCGACGTAGCATACGAGAACCGCAGCCAGCCGTCCGCTCCGAAACCTGCTCCGTCGGTAACGACGATATGAGCCTCTTTCAGCAATGCTTCGGCGACTGCCGAGGAATCTGCAAATCTATCACTGAGCAATTCACGGACATCTACGAAAGCATAGAACGCGCCTTCAGGCATCGGGCATTTGAAGCCGCGAACGCCGTTAAGTGCGGGAACGAACCAGTTGCGGCGGCTTTCATATTCGCTCGTCATAGCGTTGACGGCGGCGATGGTCGCGTCTGAGTTCTGCAGAGCTTTGGCACATGCGTATTGGACGAACGACGTCGGGTGCGTTGCAGAGTGGCTCTGCAATTTGACCATCGCTTTCGTCCATTCTTCATTGGCGATGGTGTAGCCGATGCGCCAACCGGTCATCGCGTACGTTTTTGAAAAACTCCCTGCGACGCAGACGAAATTTCGCAATTCCGGCGGAAGGCATGCGAGCGAGAATGGTTCCGCCGGCGGATACGCGAAGAATAGATAACATTCATCCGTCAGCACATAAACGCCGCTTTCGGCGCAGACCTCGAGGATCTTTTTCATTTCGCCCGGCGGTATGACGCGGCCCGAAGGGTTATTCGGCGAGTTGATGATCAGCAGCTTGGTCCGTGCGGAGATAGAATTCCGTACCTGTTCGGCGGTCAGAACAAATCCGGTTTCCTCTGTTTCAATAAAAACGCTTTTTGCTTCGCAGAATGCGGTGATCTCAGGAAAAGTGACCCAATATGGTTTCGGGATCAGAACCTCGTCGCCCGGATCGAGCAGCGTGCACGCCGCGTTGAAAAGAGCCTGTTTGCCTCCGCACGCCGCGGCGATCTCGGTTTGGCTCAATTGCGAGCCGAATCTTGCCGTATAGAAATCAACGATCGCATTCCTGAACTCAGCAAGCCCCGCGGTCGCGGTGTATTTCGTTAATCCTTTTGCAAGGCCCTCAGATGCATAGGCCTTTATAAAATCCGGCGTATCAAAGTCCGGTTCGCCGACCGACAGATCGATAACGTCAACACCACTTGCACGCATCTCAGCCGCCATCTGTGCGGCGATAAGCGTGGACGAGCCCTTCATTGCGGCGACGTGTTTGGAAACCGGGAAGGTCATAGGAAGATTTTGCCACAGAGAGCACAGAGAGCCCAGAGAGCACAGAGACGAGATCCCGCAAACTGAAAGAAGTTACGGATCTTCAGGTTTTCATCGTCCGTTTGATTTCGATCTCATTCTGGATTCAACGAGTTCCGGGATCAGTCCGTCGACGCGGCCGCCGAGTTCGAATACCTGCTTCATCAGCGTCGATGAGACGTAGCTGAATTCTTCGCCGGCCATAAGGAAGACCGTTTCGATGGTCGGTTCCAAACGGCGGTTCATCAGGGCCATTCGGAGTTCGTATTCGTAGTCGGCAACGGCACGAATACCGCGTACTATCGCCGTCGCATTTCTGCTCTTTGCAAATTCCGCGGTCAGTCCTGAAAAACTTTCGACCAACATCGTGCAGCCCGCTGTATTTACCGTCGGCAGCACTTCGCGGATCATTTCGCATCGCTCTTCGACGGTGAACATCGGCTTCTTTTCCGGATTATTCAGCACGGCGACGATCATCTCATCAAAAAGCGGTGCCGAACGGCGGATGATGTCCAAATGTCCGTTCGTCAGCGGGTCAAATGAGCCTGGGAATATCGCGCGACGCATATTGTGTAGATACAATGTAATTACAATTTGCGAAAAGTTTGCCAGCTGCTTGCTTTTCGGCTGTAATTAGATCGCTTTCGGTGCTAGAATCTTGTCCATCGTGCGAAAAATACGACGATGAATTTCGGCGAGAAAAGCATAGCACACGCGTGATATGAACAAAAACGGACAAGCCGCGGCATTTTACGATCTCGAGGGTACGCTGGTCAGCACGAACCTCGTCCACACGCTGGCGTTTTATTCGACGCGGCAGCAGGGGCTTTGGCAGACGGCGAAAGCGAGCGTCAGCACGCTGGCAAAGCTGCCGTTCTTCGGCGTGACCGACCTTTATTCGCGAAACGTCTTTAACGAAGTGTTTTTCCGCAGTTACGAAGGCTGGTCGCAGGACCGGCTGCGTTATTTCTCGGAGGAGCTTTTTGAGGATGTGCTTAAGCCTGCTGTGTTTCCGGGTACGTATGACCTCATTGCTCAAGGCAAAAAGATCGGCCAGCGACAGGTCGTGCTGACGGGAGCTCTCGATTTCACCATCGACAAATTGATGCAGCATCTCGGCATCGATGATTACGTCGCGAATCGGCTCGAATTCGTCAACGGCTACGCGACCGGCCGCGTCCTGCCGCCCGTTATGGCGTCCGCCACAAAGGCAAAATGGATACGCGAATATGCCGAGAAGAACAACATCAACCTGAGCGAATCATACGCCTATTCGGACAGCATTTCCGACCTGCCGATGTTATCGATCGTCGGGCATCCGGTCGCCGTCTGCCCCGACTTTAGATTGAAGCAGACAGCGAGACAGCACGATTGGGCGGTATTGGACCTTAAATAGCTATGGCATTGCAATTACGACGCAAAACGCACGAATCCATCGTGTACATTGACAAGGACTCGGCGCCGCGGATCATGCCGTTTGGCGAGGATTTTATCCTTGAGGACATACCGGTCGGGACGCGGGTCATTTATCCGAATCCGCCGATCAAGGGCTTGCCGAACCGCGAGGCGGCGATCCGTTACGCGGTGAACCACCCGATCGATATGGAGCCGCTTTACGCGCTGCTCGAGCCGGGAATGCGGGTAACGATAGCGATGGACGACATTTCGCTGCCGCTGCCGCCGATGGCGACGCCCGACCTGCGGCAGACGATGCTCGAGGTCGTACTCGATATGTGCGGTGCGAACGGCGTCGATGACGTGCATCTGATCATCGCGAATTCGCTCCACCGAAAGATGACCGAGTGGGAAATGAAGCGGATGGTAGGACAGAAGATACACGATGAATTTTATCCTGACCGCTACTACAACCACGACGCAGAGGATGACGACAATCTCGTCACTATCGGCCACACGCGGCACAACGAACCGCTGCGGGTGAACAAACGCGCTATCGAGAGCGATGTATTGATCTATCTAAACATCAATCTGGTGCCGATGGACGGCGGGCATAAGTCGGTGGCGGTCGGCCTTTGCGATTATAAATCGCTTCGAGCTCATCACGAACCGCAGACCATCCGCGATTCACATTCTTATATGGACCCGCCGGCCTCGGAGCTGAACCACAAGGTTGTAAGGCTCGGCAAATTGGTGGATGAAAACTGCAAGGTGTTTCACATCGAAACCGCGCTCAACAATCGGATGTTCCCCGAAGGCTACGACATCCTGACGCGGAACGAAGATGAGTTCTCGTTCATGGACCGGATGAAATGGGAGGCGATGGCCCGGACATTTTCGCCGCTGCCGCGATCGGCTCGGCGAAAAATGCTCCACGCGATACCGGCGGCGTATGAGCTGATCGGCTGCTACGCGGGGCGGACCGAACCGGTGCACGACAAGATACTCGAACTCAACTATCGGCAATATGAAATACCGGTAAAGGGCCAGTGCGACATCATGATCACGGGCATCCCGGACATCTCGCCCTATAACGTCTATTCGGCACTCAATCCGCTGCTTGTGCAGGTGATGGCGCTTGGCTATCACTTCAATATGTACCGCAACAAGCCGCTGCTGAGAAAAGGCGGCGTGATGGTGATAACGCATCCGTGCTTTGACGAATTTGACCACAATTTCCACCCGTCGTATATCGAGTTTTTCCATCGGCTGCTGCCCGAATCGCGCGACGCGTTTTACCTTCGCGAGAAATACGAACGCGAATTTGCGACCAATCCGGCATACGTCGAGATGTATCGCCGCGGCAATGCTTACCATGGTGCTCATCCTTTCTTTATGTGGTACTGGGGCGAAAACGGCCGCCAGCACGTCGGCAAGGTGATAGTCGCCGGAGCCGAAAACGCCCACGTGCCGGAAATGCTCGGCTGGGAACGCGCGGATAATTTGACCGAAGCGATCGCAATGGCCCGCTCGTATATGGGCCGAAACGCCGAGATAACGATGCTTCATCAACCGGTGATCGGGTTATGTAACGTGACGGACTAGAAACGAGCAGGATGAGCGTAATAGATCGAATTAATCAGCATTACGGACTGTATGTCAGCCACATAGCTCAGGTTGGCGACCAGGAGTTAGTCGTCTTTTTCAGCGAGGCGCGCGTGGATAAAGATAAGACTGAGGAAATGAAATTTAATGAGGGAACGGAACACGAAGTAGCTCTAACTGGTCTGAACCCGATCGTCACCGATGAAACGTGCCAAAAATACCGGGCTACATTTAAGCGGTTCCTGATTTATCAAGTAGTGGAGGAGAGTTGTATCGCCTGGGACGATGCCGAGGTATTCGACGGCGGACTGTATAGAACTTTTGCCAAGTCAAGATTCCTCGACCATATCGACTCTCATTTGATCATTGACTGGTATCAGGAACAACCCGATATGAAGTACACCCATTATCAAATCGCCGGGCTCGATTTCATCATCGACGTTGCCGCCCAAGAGCCGCCATTGATTGAAGAAGTTGACCAGTTTTTAGTTCAATGAAACTTTCACCAACAGAATTATTTAAGGGCAAGAAGATATTCTTTATCGGCGAGACGGTCAGAAACGGGAACATTGGTCTTTTCAGGACGGAGTTGATGAGCGATCAATGAGTTCAATTTCGAGCACAAATAGGTCGTTGATACGTTTGTTCGGCCTCTGGCGTGGGACCGACGTTGAAGGGACGATCGACGAGATCAAAGAGGGGGTTCGGCTTCGCGGGGCGAACGTCTGGATGCTCGTCTGCTCGGCGATCCTGGCCTCGATCGGGCTCGATGTGAATTCAGTTGCAGTCATCATCGGGGCGATGCTTATTTCGCCCCTGATGTCACCTATTCTCGGGGTCGGCCTTTCCATAGCGATCTTTGACCGGCGGCTGCTTCGAAATTCGCTGAAGAATCTCTCGATCGCGGTCTTATTGGGGCTTGCGACCAGTGCTATCTACTTTTGGATCTCACCCTTCAGCCAGCTGACGCCTGAACTGAATGCGAGGACAATGCCGACTCTTCTCGATGTCGGTGTCGCGTTTTTCGGCGGGGTTGCCGGTATCGTCGCGGGTTCGAGGCGAAACAAGACGAATGCGATCCCGGGCGTTGCGATCGCGACCGCGTTGATGCCGCCGCTTTGTACAACTGGATTTGGAATTGCCAACCTGAACTCGCCCGTATTTTTCGGGGCGTTTTATCTGTTCTTCATCAACGCTGTTTTCATCTCGCTTGCGACTTATCTGGTTTCGATGCTCCTTCGATTTCCACGGGTCGAGACCCCGGATGGGCAGACCGATGCCCAGGTAAAACGTTTCGTCGTGGGCTTTGTAGTTTTGACGATGATCCCAAGCGCTTTCATTTTCGCAAAGGTGATCCAGGACGTCAGGATCCGAAAATCCGTCGAAAGGTTCATCGATACCGAGTGCCGCACCGATGAGAGGCAAGTGCTTCAATGGGCTCTGGACGAGACGGATGGATCGAAATTCCTGAAGGTTTATATCGTTGGGCGGAAGGTTGAAGATTCCGAACGGCAACGGCTGCAGCAGGTGCTCAATACCTATCCACCCGGTGACCTGACGTTCCGACCGGTCCAATTGAATGTCTCGCCGGACGAGTTCAAACGTTTGAATCTGGACGTCGAGACGAACCTTGCGGAAAGTATGAAGCTCTTGCAGGCACGCGTGGATGATCAGGATGCGACCATTACCGAACTCCTAGGCGATCTCCATTCGATGAGCATGATCTCGGACCCGCGAAGGCGGTTCCTGGAGGACACGAAACAGTTATTTCCCGACCTTGTGAGCATCGATTGGAAAGCCCCCGAAGCTGAGGGCGAGGTGCCGGCTGCACCAACGACTTTGGAGGTCACGTTTCGTCCAGAGCTCGAAAAACCGGCGAGGCCGGGGTTGATCAATCGGATACGTGAAAGAGCGCGCGTGCTTCTCGGCGATCGGACGATAAGTGTCGTCGAGACTGTGCCCGTCACGGAAGGCGAAGAGCCTGCACCAAGCCCTAATCAGTAAGTGTTTGATCAAGTGGAATGAAATTATCACCAACAGAAATTTTCAAGGGAAAGAGGATCTTCTTTATCGGCGGAACGGGCTTTGTGGGTAAGGTTACGTTGTCGATGCTGCTGCATAATTTTCCGGATGTCGGAAAGGTGTATGCGACGGTGCGGGCGCGGGATGAGAATGAGTCGAGGACGCGGTTTTGGACGAGCATCGTTACGAGCCCGACGTTCGATCCGCTGCGCGAGAAATACGGCGACAAGTTCGAGGATTTCATCCGCGAGAAGGTCGTGCCTGTCAATGGTGACGTCGGGAACGAATACCTCGGAATGAGCGAAGAGCAGGCGGCCAAGATAATGAAGGATACCGATATCATTATCAACGGTGCAGGGAATGTTACCTTCAATCCGCCGCTGGAATCGGCACTGCGGACGAACGTCGTCGGTTCGAACAACATCATCAAGCTCGCACGGATGATGAAAAAACCGCGCGTCGTTCATGTTTCTACGTGTTTTGTCGCGGGCAAGCGGAGCGGTGCGATCTGGGAGAACGAACCGGTCGTTGGGTATTTCCCGCGAAAGAACGAACTTATCGGCACGACCTTCGATGTGAACCGTGAGGTCGAAGATTGTGCGCGTCTCAGCGAACAGGCACGCCAGGAAGCCGACGACGCCGTTCAGGCAGCGAAGTTTCGCGAGCAGGCACGAAACCGTTTTATCGAAGAAGGCCGTGACCCGGATGACGAATCCGAGCTGAAATCCGCCATCTTTCGCGAGCGTAAGATGTGGATCCGCGAACGCACGACCGAGCTCGGTGCGGAGCGTGCGGAGTATTGGGGCTGGACAAATATCTATACGTACTCGAAATCGCTTGCGGAACAGATCATCGCTTCGCAGGACGACATCGTGAAAATACTCGTTCGCCCATCGATCGTAGAATCATCGCAGTCGTATCCTTTCCCGGGCTGGAACGAAGGATTCACGACGACTGCCCCGCTGATCCTGATCGCGCTTAAAGGTCAGCCGATAATACCGGTGAACGAGAAGCTGATCCTCGATATCATTCCCGTAGATATGGTAGCGGGCGTCATCCTCGGCGCAGCTATGAAAGTGCTGGTCGATGACAACCCGCCGCTCGTGTTTCAGGCGTCATCGGGCGATTCTAACCCGAACGACATGAAACGCATCGTCGGGCTGGTCGGTTTGTACAAGCGGCAGCATTTTGACGAAAAAGAGACCGGCAACAAGCTGGTCAACAAGTTCGCCGGCATGATCGAGGCAACGCCCGTAAAACAGCGTACCTATGAACTCACCTCGGCACCGATGCTGAATAAGCTCGCCAAGCGTGCGGACGATCTAATGGACCGTGCCACTCCGCGTTGGGGCGGCGGCCGCATTGGCAACATCATTTCCGACCTCAAGAAATCTACCGAGGAATTCAAACGCACCACCAGCGAAACGATGCACGCGTTCGCCATGTTCAAGCCGTTCATGATCGATAACGAATATCTCTATCGGTCGGACAACGTGCGTGCATTGATGGCAGAGATCAAAGACAAGGAAAAACATCTGCTGCCTTGGTATCCGGAAAGGCTGGATTGGTATGACTACTGGCTGAACGTCCATTTCCCCGGCATGAGGAAATGGGTGCTCCCGACGCTCGAGGAAGAATTAAAGCTGCAGGAACGCCGTTCGCACACGTACAAAGACCTTTTGGATCTGTTCGATACGGCGACAAAGCGTTTCCCGACACGCGTCGCTATGCGTATCGAACGCACCGGCCGCCGTGAGCAGTACACCTATGACGACGTTCGCGAACTGACGCTGCGTGCCGCGGGCTTTTTGGCACACAAAGGCATTCAGCCGTCTGACCGCGTCATTCTGTTCTCGAACAACATGCCCGAATGGGGCATATCGTATTTCGGCATTCTCAAAGCCGGAGCGACCGCCGTGCCGATCGACCCCGCTAGTTCGATCGACGAGATCGTCAATTTTGCGAAAGCCGCCGAGGTCTCAGGGATAATGATCTCGCCGAAACTCGACGCCGAAAATCCCGGACTGAGAGAGCGCTTGAAAGAGGCTTTCGGCCCGCCCAAGAAAGGAAAGCGATCGACTAGATCTAAGACTGAGAATGAGTTGCGTGTGCCCACGGTATGGACATTCGATGAGGTCTTTGAAATGCCCGATGAGGTGGAAGAGGCAAAGCGGCTCGCTCTGCTGCCGCCGAAAGTCCTCGGCAATGCCGTTGCTTCTCTTATCTTCACCTCAGGCACGACCGGCATTCCAAAGGCAGTAATGCTCTCGCACAAGAATTTTACGAACATGATCTCGATGCTCACTTCTGTGCTCGAGATGGACCTGACGGATGGCGTTCTTTCAGTGCTGCCCATGCATCATACGTTCGAATTTTCCGCCGGATTCCTGACACCTTTCTCGAACGGAACGCAGATCACCTATCTCGACGAGTTGAACTCCGAAGAGCTCGCTCGTGCTATCGAAAAGGGCCATGTTACGGGCATGGTCGGCGTGCCGGCATTGTGGGAGATGCTGCATCGCCGTATCAAGACCCGCTTGCGCGAACGCGGTGATTGGATCGCGGATGCGGCCGAGAGCATGATCGAATTTAATGCATGGCTCCGCGACAATACGCCTTTCAACCTGGGTCCGATCGTCTTTTTCCCGATACATCAGGGAATGGGCGGCAAGATGCGATATCTCATTTCAGGCGGTTCGGCGTTGTCAGAAAAAGTGCAAAAAGACCTTCACGGGCTCGGCTTCACCGTGCTCGAAGGCTACGGCCTTACCGAATCGTCGCCCGTTCTCACGGTCGCGCGGCCCGGCAACAAGCTGCTAAAGGGAAGCGTCGGCAAGCCGCTGCCGGGCGTCGAGGTCAAGATCGAATCGCCTGATGAGAACGGCGTCGGCGAGGTGCTTGCGCGCGGCCAGAACGTGATGCTCGGCTACTATAACAACGAGGAAGCCACCGAAGCTGTAATGCACGACCGCTGGCTGCGCACGGGTGACCTCGGCCGAATAGACGATGACGGCAATCTCTATATCGTCGGGCGTTCAAAGGACGTCATCATCGATTCGAACGGCAAAAATATCTATCCGGACGAGATCGAGGACCATTACAGCAAGTCGTCTTTTATCAAAGAGTTAAGTGTGGTCGGATTGCCCGACGACGATGGCGGCGAAAAGATCGCTGCCCTCGTTGTTCCCGATTACGAATATGACATCGCACTCTCGCGTTCGGACGTGAACAGGAAGATCGAGGAGCATTTTCGAGAGGTTTCGGCGGGGCTGCCGTTCTTCAAACGCGTCAAACTGATGCACGTAACGCCATTCGAATTGCCGCGTACCGCTACGCGGAAGGTCAAGCGGCCTGAGGTCGTCGAATTGCTTCGCGACCTGGAAGACCGTGCTAAAACCAAGACGCGTACCATTGTGGAATCAAAAGGCGACGACAACATGCTCTGGATCCGAAAGGTCGTCGCGAGTGTTTCGAACAGGCCGTTGTCGGACGTCGCCGTGGAGGACAAGCTTGCCGATCTCGGGTTTGATTCGCTGATGTTCGTCGAACTGCAGGCGGCTGTCGAGGACGCCGGAGGACGCGTATTGTCGCCGGACACTCTTAATGAGGTTCAGACCGTTCGCGAGCTGCTGACCGCCGTACAGCGTGTCGATAGATCGAAACGTCTCGTTGACGAGCCTAAGGCCGAGGAAAAGAAGGACGACGAGGACATCTTCATACCGTCTCTGGTCAGGCGGATCGGCAATGCCGCGGTCGACCTTGCCCAGGAAACGCTTTATTCAAAGGTTTTGAAAACGACCATCGAGGGCCAGTCGAATGTTCCGATGCACGTCAATTTTATCGTCGCGCCGAATCACGCCTCTCATATAGACACCGGCCTCGTAAAACAGGCACTTGGCAAAGATGTTGCCGAACAGACCGTTGCCGTCGCAGCCGCGGATTACTGGTTCGATACGAAATACAAGCGGGCGTATATGAACAACTTTACGACGCTCGTTCCGATCGAGCGGACGGGCAGTTTGCGGCAATCGCTACGCCACGTCACACGCATCTTAAACGAGGGCTACAACGCCTTGATCTTCCCTGAAGGCACGCGTTCGCTGACAGGGGAGATCGCCGAGTTCAAGCCCGTAATCGGCTATCTTGCGCTGAACCAAAAGGTCGGAATTTTGCCGATATGTTTGTGGGGCACCTTCGAGGCATATCCGAAGGGAATGACCATCCCGAAACGCGACAGCATCGGGGCAAAGATCGGAGCAAAGATCGGCAGATTCCTTTCGTATGAAGAGCTTCGCGACATGACCGCGGGCGTTCCGAATACCGAAGCATACAGGCTTATCGCGGCCCGTGTGCAGCACGAGGTAGAGAATATGCGCGACGGCAAGCGAGATGCGTTCGATGTCGCCGCAGTACGAAAACAGTGGAAAGCCGAGCGTCGAAAGACCCGAAAACAGGAGCCTGTGATCGACGATTAACGAAACCGTAGGGGCGGCCTGACCGTAAAAATATCTATGAAATTATTTAGAGCAATTGCCGTAACATCACTTGTTTTTGCGCTTTTCCTGCCGATGGCAGCACAGCGTGCCGGTTCGCAGCAGAAGTTCACGATCTCGTACGAAAAATTCACGCTGCCGAATGGGCTTGACGTGATCTTTCATATCGACCGGTCAGATCCGGTCGTGGCCGTGTCGCTGACGGCACATGTGGGTTCTGCTCGTGAAAAGCCGGGACGTACGGGCTTTGCTCATATGTTCGAGCATCTTCTTTTTCTGGAATCGGAAAACCTGGGAAAAGGCGGGCTCGATAAGCTCAGCGCCCGCATCGGCGGATCGGGAGCGAACGGTTCGACCAGCCGCGACCGTACAAATTATTTGCAGACGGTTCCGAACGATGCTCTTGAGAAAATGCTCTGGGCAGAGGCCGACAAACTCGGCTGGTTCATCAACACCGTTACCGAGCAGGTTCTCGAAAAGGAAAAGCAGGTCGTAAAGAATGAGAAGCGGCAGAGCGTTGACAACAATCCTTATGGACACACGCAGTACGTGATCGACAAAGCTCTCTATCCCGCGGATCATCCGTATAACTGGCAGGTGATCGGCTCACTAGAAGATCTGCAGTCGGCGACGCTCGACGATGTGAAAGACTTCTTCCGCCGTTGGTATGTACCGAACAATGTGACGCTTGTCGTCGCAGGTGATTTTGATCCGGTTCAGGCGAAAAAGTGGGTTGAAAGATATTTTGCCGAGATAAAACGCGGAGAAAATGTAGAGCGTCTTCCCAAACGTCCCGGCGTTGTCAGGGAGACCGTCAAACTCTTCCACGAAGATAATTTTGCACGCCTGCCCGAACTTACAATGGCATGGCCGACCGTTGAGCAGTACCATCCGGATTCGTACGCGCTCGATGTACTGACTTCTTATCTTGCGTCCGGAAAAAAGGCTCCGCTTTATACGGTAATTGTTGAGGACAAGAAACTTGCGGCGAATCTGAGGATGTTCAATTATCAGTCCGAAGTTGCAGGGCAGATGCAGCTTTCGGTTCGTGCATTTGCTGACAAAAAGCTGGACGACGTCGCAGCGGCCATCACCGAAGCGTTTGCAAAGTTTGAAAAGGATGGCATTTCTGAACGCGACCTGAACCGTATCAAGGCGGGCCAGGAGACATCGTTCTACAATTCGCTGTCGAGCGTTTTGGGCAAGGGCGTCGAACTCGCTCAAGGCAATATCTTTGCCGGCGATCCGGGATTCGTCTCGAAGGAGATCGAAGGAATTCAGGCTGTGACCACCGCTGACGTAGTTCGGGTATATGAGAAATATCTGAAAGGCAAAAATTTCGTCGCGACATCATTCGTGCCGAAGGGCAAAGCGGAACTCGCTTTGTCAGGATCAAAGAAAGCGGAGGTGGTCGAAGAACCGATCGTTCAAGGTGCCGAGGATGACGTAGATCCGAACATCGAAGCGAAATATGAACGTACGCCGTCCAGCTTTGACCGCTCGGTCGAACCGCCCTACGGCCCTGAGCCGATGGTAAAGATACCGGCAGTTTGGCAGGACAGGCTAAAGAACGGCATTCAAGTTTACGGCATCCGTCATGATGAAGTGCCGCTCGTCGATTTTGAGATCGTTATGGACGGCGGGCAGCTGCTTGATGACATCAACAAGGTCGGGGTCGCCAATTTTCTAGGGCAGATGATGACGCAGGGAACCGCCAAGCGGACGCCGGCTGAGCTCGAGGAGGCGATCCAACAGCTTGGTGCCTCTATCAGGATCGGCTCCGCAAGCGACCGGTTCATCGTTTCGGTCAACACGCTCGCAAGGAACTTTGCCCCGACCGTCGCACTTGTCGAGGAAATGCTGCTCGAACCTAGGTGGGACGCCAAAGAATTCGAACTGATCAAGCAGCGAACTGTCGCGTCTATACGACAGCAGGAGGCTCTGCCGAATTCGATCGCTCAGAACGAGTTCAACAAACTCATCTACGGCGACAACGACATCCGATCAAAGAACCCGCTCGGCACCATCGAATCGGTCAATGCCATCACGATGGACGACCTCAAAGCATACTACGCAAAGAACTTATCGCCTTCTGTCGCCCGAATGCACATCGTCGGCAGCATCGACAAGAAGACGACGATGGATACTTTAAAGAGCCTCAATTCAAAGTGGAAGGCAAAACCGGTCCAGCTTCCTGTTCTACGCGCCCCGGCAAAGCCTGAACGGTCGCAGGTTTATTTCTACAACGTGCCCAATGCCGTTCAATCGGTCGTTCGCGTCGGCTATCCGGCCATGGGAATGAACGACCCCGACCAATATCCGGCTGTCGTGATGAACTACATTCTCGGCGGAGGCGGTTTTGCGTCGAGGCTGACGCAGGAGCTTCGCGAGACCAAGGGCTACACCTACGGCATAAACTCGTCATTTTCCGGTACGCGCACGTCGGGGCAATTCGGCATTTTCAGCGGTGTGCGCGCGAACGTAACGCTCGAATCGCTTCAGCTTATCAAGAGTATTGTCGATGATTACGGCAGGACGTTCACCAACGACGACCTGGCGACGACAAAGAGCTTTTTGATCAAGAGCAACGCACGCGCGTTCGAAACATCCGGAGCAAAGCTGAATATGCTGAGCAACATCAGCACTTACGGCTGGCGTCCGGATTATGTGCGACAACGCGAGCAGATCGTGAAGGCGATGACGGTCGACCGCATCCGCGAGCTTTCAGGCAAATACCTGAACAGCGGGCGCATGTACTGGCTGGTCGTGGGCGATGCCGCCACGCAGATGCCGCGTCTCAAGGATCTCGGCTTTGGTGATCCGATCTTGCTGAACCCAAAGAACTAGCGATTGTTGCGATCAGGCCCTGTTATGGCAAAGAAGAAAGCGTTAGCAAAGGTCGAAAAGAAGATACTCATCACCGGAGGGACCGGCTTCCTCGGTGCTGAGATCGTACGGCAGTTCATTGATGCAGGCGAAAAGAACCTCCGTGTAATGGCGTCGAGCGTTCCTGCGTGGATGACCGACTCCGGCGTGGAGCCGTTCATCGGTTCCGTGACCGACACCGCTGCGGTCGCCAAGGCCCTGAAAGGCGTCTCGGCGGTATTTCATCTCGCGGGGAAGGTGTCGCGTGACAATGATGACGCTGCGTCGATGAACAGGGTCCACGTAGAGGGCACGCGAATATTGTCACAGGCCGCCGCAGTCGCCGGCGTTTCGACCATGATCCTTGCTTCGTCCAGCGGTACGATCGCTGTCAGTAGAGATGAGGAAGTTCTCGACGAGACCTATCCGCCGCCGGTCGAGATAATTTCGCAATGGGCGTATTACGCGTCGAAATATTTTCAGGAACGCACCGCTCTCGCCGAATTCGACGGCAAAGGCCGCAAGCTTGTGATACTCAACCCGACGCTGCTTCTCGGCCCCGGCGACGAACGCCTGAGCTCGACAAAGGTCGTACTTGATTTCCTCGGACGCAAGGTCCCGTATTGCCCTTCGGGCGGCCTGAATATCGTCGATACTCGCGACGTCGCTGCCGCATTCATCAATTCTGTGGAAAAAGGGCGGCATCAGGAAAAGTATCTGCTTGGTGCAGTGAACCTGACATTCGAGGAGTTTTTCGGGCGTCTCGAAAGGCTCTCGGGTGTGCGGGCACCGGCGTTGAAGGTCCCGAAAAAGCTCGCTATGGCCGGCTCGGCGATGGTCGAATCGGTATTCAAAAATTGGGGACGCACTTCGCCCGTAGCAACCAGTGAGGTCGAGCAGGCAGAGCATTTCTGGTATTTCTCGTCAGCTAAAGCCGAAGAAGAGCTGGGTTTCTCGCCGCGCGATCCGCAGGAAACGCTTAACGACACCATCAGCTATATTCGCGAGAATATGTTGGGCGGCGGCGTTTTTAGGTAGAAACTTCATTCCGCTTGCTTAGAGCTCGATTCAGTCCGAGTATCACCAGCCCAACTCCGGCGGCGATCAGTATAGGCAAGCCTTCCTTTACCAGATCTACACGCGTCAGCAGCCAGCCGATCAGGATCAGCGACAGAACCGCCGCGACCACGCCGAGCGGAGCACTGAATTTCGCCTCAGGGGCGTCGCCTCTGCGGCGAAAGACGGGAAGTGCCAGGCAGGTTGTCGCGTAAACCAAGAGACGTGTGATCGTTGCGATAGCGAGAGCGGTCAGGAACGTTGAATAAACGGTCAAGACAAATATCACTAAAGCGGTCAGCGTGATCGAAAGCCACGGTGTTTTGAATTTGTCGTGCGTTTCGGACAGCTTTGCGGGCAGCTCGCCGTTGTCGGACATCGCAAAAAGCAGCCGCGTGCTGCCGAGAAAGCCGACGTTTAAATTGCCGAGTATCGAAACAAGCGCTCCGACCGTGATGAACGCGGCGCCGTATGTTCCCAGGAATACTGCACCGGCGTCAGCGAGCGGACGTTCGGAGGCCGCGAGTCCGGGCAGCGTCCCGATGCTGACTACCTGTATCAGAATGTAAAGAACAGCTATGACCGAAAGAGCAACGAAAAGCGCAATTGGTATATTTCGCTGCGGGTCCTTCGTTTCTCCGCCCATGATCACGCCGACCTCGAAGCCTACGAAAGCATATATCAGCAGCAGAACCGCGCTTGAGAACGCTCCGTATTCGGGCACCGCATCGATAGTGAAATTTCCGGGCTGTATGAAAAATATTCCGACCGCGACAAAGATGATCAGAGGGATCAGTTTGCCCGCGGTGAATATATTTGTCAGGATCGTCGTCTGTTTTACACCGACCAGATTTACTGCAAATATCGTAAGAATGATCAGGCTGATCACCATTATCCGAAAACTGCCCTCACCCGCATCAGGAACGAAAAACCCGAAATAAGTGATCAACAGATTGCAGTTTGCTGCAAACGACGTGACACGAACGATCCAGTACAGCCAGCCGACCTCGAACCCGACGACAGGCCCGAACGCTTCACGTGCGTAAAGGTACGGCCCGCCTGTACCTGTGAAACGGCTTGCCACCTCTGCGTAGCAAAGCACTATAAAGCCGACAACGACCGCACATGCAGCAAACGCGACAAGGCTCCACGTGCCGATCAACCCGTGAACTTTGGCGGGCAGGCCAAAGATACCCGCGCCGATGACGGTATTGATAAAGATCGCTGCCAGGTCCCAACGGCCGATGCCTCGAACGAGTTTTTCTTCACTCATTATTTCTTAAATGGTCGAATCGGATATAATTCGCTAAAACGATATCACATTGAATGCTATGAACTTAACTCACAAACTTGCCGCAAAGTTCCTGATCGCAGTTTTATTCACAATGCCGCTAGCGGCTCAAAAGTCCAAAGGCGGCGAGATCTTACCTCAAAAAGGATACAAGCCGCCTGTCATGAGCGAGGTGACTTCGATGAATGAGATCGTGCGTGCGGCAGTAATGGCCGAACTCGATGCGCGAAAGGGCGAGGTAAAGCAGGAGCAGGTCTCGGCGACGGTGATCGACGTTACTGACGCTAATAGCTGGAAATGGGGTGCATTTCGGGGCGAAGAGAAATATTATCCTGCATCCGTTCCGAAGATGTTCTACATGGCCGCGGTCGAGCGGCAGCTTGAGGACGGCAAGGTCGCTTTGACGAAAGAACTGGATCGCGGAATGAAGGACATGATCGTCGATTCATCGAATGACGCCACACAATATATCGTCGATGTCCTGACCGACACGGCGAGTGGTTCGGAACTGCCGCAGAAGGAGTTCGAGAAATGGCAATACAAGCGAAATAGGATGAACCGCTATTTTGCCGCGATGGGTTATAAGAATATCAATATCAATCAAAAGATCTATTGCGAAGATGCCTACGGGATCGAGCAGCAATCGCGCAATTACGCCGGCCAGAACCGCAACATGCTCACGACCAATGCCACGGCACGAGCCATTGCCGAGATAGTTCTTGGACGCCTCAACACGCCCGAACGCACTACACGAATGATGAAACTGCTGCAGCGGGACCCATTCTCAGCTGTCAAAGATCCGGACAGTCAGGATCACGGATTCATAGGTAAAATGCTTGCGGACAACCACCTGCACGATTTGAGCATTTGGTCCAAGGCAGGCTGGACGAGCCGTGCCAGACATGATGCCGCATTCCTGCGAACAGAGAACGGCCGGCAATATGCCATCGCGATATTCACGGAAGGTGTTGCCAAAGATCGGGAACTCGTTCCCGCGATAGCTTGGAGAATATTTCAGGAACTCAAAAAATAGCAGCTATTGAACGTCTGCAACTTCGATAACTGAATTTTCGGGGCGAAATGTGAGTGCCGGATTGTCCTTGTAGGCGTTTGCCCCGGACAAAAGGAACTGTTCTGCTGTTTCACGGTCGACCGGGCGAGAGAAAAGGTACCCTTGGCCGGCCTTGCATCCGAGCGAACGAAGTTTTTCAAGTTGCGACGCAGTTTCGACACCCTCAGCCACGACTTCAATACCCAGATTTTCCCCTAGCATCAGGATCGTCTTGACGATGGCACCGCTCTTCTCATCCTTGTCCATCAGATGTATGAATGAACGGTCGATCTTCAGGCGTTCAAACGGGAATTTCTGCAGATAACTGAGGCTTGAGTAGCCGGTCCCAAAGTCATCAGTGGAAAGTGCGACGCCGAGCCTGTCGAGTTCCTGCAGGACCTTTAGCGACTTTTCGCTGTGTTCCATGACGGTGCTTTCAGTCACTTCCAACTTCAACTGCTCGGCCTTGATCGCTGAGTCTTCGAGAATGAGCTGAACCTGTGTCGTCAGGTTAGGATGCATCAACTGTTTTGCCGAAAGGTTCACGCTCACGGCAAGCGGGACCTTGAATCGCCTCTGCCAATCGCCGATCTGCCGGCACGATTCCTCTAGGATCCATCGGCCGATCGGGATTATCAATCCTGTTTCCTCGGCAACGTGGACAAATTCGTTCGGCGCGACCAGGCCGTGTACAGGATGCCGCCACCTTATCAGAGCTTCGAATTCGCACACGCGGCCTGTCGCCAACTCAACTATCGGCTGATAAAGCACCTCGAATTCATGCCGCTCGACCGCCCGCCGCAGATCGTTCTCGACCTGAAGCAAGTTCATATTTCGAACATGCATTTCCTGGTCAAAGATCTCGTAACGTGCCTTGCCGGCCTCTTTGGCTCGATACATCGCGGCATCCGCATCGCGTAAAAAGTCCTCGGCGCTTCGCTTCATGGGACTTGCGATCACTATGCCGATGCTCGCCGTCGTAAAGACCTCGTAGTTGTCGATCTTGAAGGGCTCGGAGATCTTTGCCTGCAAACGCTCAGCGACACGCGCAACATCGTGGGCGTCGCCGCTGCGATTTAGGAGAATAGTGAACTCATCGCCGCCCAGCCTCGCGACGATGTCGCCCGGACGAACGCATTCGGTCAGCCGCTCGGCGATCGCAATGAGCAATTTATCGCCGACAGCATGGCCGAGGCTGTCGTTTATGACTTTGAACCTGTCGAGATCGAGGAAAAGAACTGCAAATTTTGCGAATTCATTGCCCTCGCCACGCTTCACGGCTTGGCGGAGCTGGTTCATGAATTCAACACGATTCGGCAGGTTTGTCAGCGTGTCGTGAACGGCGTAGTAGCGGATCTTTTCTTCGGCCCGCGTCCGTTCGGTTATGTCGCGAAAGCAGGCGACCCGGCCGACCGGCCGGCCTTCCATCATCTGCGGCTGCGAATACCGCTCGAAAACCCGTCCGTCGGTCAGCTCGATGATGTCCGATGCCGTTGCCAGCGGATCTGCATAGACGCGGTCCAAACTGCGATTAAATTCTTCCGGATTCTTGATCTTGCTCAGTACAAGGTCAACCAATTTCGCGCCGTCCTTCTTCTCGATTATCTGAGGATGGACGTCCCACATCTCACGGAATTTTCGGTTGCAGGTAACTATCTCGCGGTCAAGGCTCATCACGACAATGCCGTCAGCCGTGGATTCAAAGGTCGATGCAAAGAGCGAAATCGTGTTATGCAGATCTATCTCGGTCCGTCGCCGGTCGGTTATGTCGCGTGCGATGCCTTGGACGCCTATCGGCGATCCGCCGGGCGACACGATCAGCCGAGTGCTGAGTTCCAATGTCACGCGTTTGCCGGATCTGGCAATGATCTCAAGCTCATAGGTCGTAGGAAGCTCCTCCTCGACCTTTCGGGCGGTCATCGTTTGTGCGAGTTCGAGGAATTCCGGTGCCACGACCTGACCGATGTTCATCTTTAGAGCTTCCTCGCGGGAATAGCCCGTAATTATCTCGCCTGCGCGGTTCAGCGACGTAAAATTGCCGCTCATATCATGCGTGTAGATCAGGTCGTTCGCATTCTCGAAAAGGTCTCGATAGCGTTCTTCGCTCTTGCTGATGGCGTCCTCGGCGAGCTTGCGATCGGTAATGTCGCGGGCGATCCCCTGAACTGCGATAGGCTTGCCGTCGCTTCTGATGACGCTGCTGTTGATCTCCAATACCGCACGCGAGCCGTCTTTCTTGATACATTCGACCTCATAGGTCGTTTGCGTCTTCTTGCCATCGATCTTGTCCCGCAGATATTTGCGAACACGATTCAAATGTTCCGGAGCCACTACCTCCGACATATTGAGGGCCAGGGCCTCTTCACTCGTATAGCCGAATATGCGTTCGCCTGCTTTGTTTATCGATATGTAATTTCCTTCCAGGTCGTGAACGTAAATGATGTCGTTGGCGTTGTCGAACAGTTCTCTGAATCTTGCCTCGCTTTCGGCGACAGCAAGTTCAGCTCGTCGGCGTTCGGAGATGTCTTTCCACATCACCATGCCGGCAAAGATCTCGCCCTTCTCGTCGCGGACAGGACGGATATTGATCAGATAGTAATTGCCGTCGTCTTCGGTCTCAAAGGTAATATCCTCTCCGGCCAAGGCACGGTCGTAGTATCCACTCCATTCAGCAACGATCTCTTCCGGAAAAACATCCTCAAGTGTTCTGTCTTCGAACATCGCGGTCTTCCAATCGTGCTTGGCAAGCTGTTCTCCTTCGGCGAGAGTGTATCTGTGCTCACGATCAAACAGAAGTACCGCCGTCTTTGGGATTGAACGTGCGAGAGTGCGGTAGAGCTTTTCACGTATTGCAAGTTCGTGTTCCGCCTTCTTTCTTTCGGTGATGTCCAGAATGACGCCCTGCCAGCAGAGTGGGGAGCCATCCCTGTTCGCGATAAGACAGCTGCGGTCGCGGACCCACATCACGGATCCATTCTTGCAGTGAACGCGGTATTCGAAATCGATGCTCCTGCCCTCGCGCATCGCGCTTCGGGTAGCGGTCAGGACCCTCTCTTTGTCGTCCTCGTGGATCACGCGGTCCCAGATGTTAGCATCGGTCAGCCACTCTTCGATCGGATACCCGAATCTTTCGAATGACGGGCTTATGTACAGCGGCTTGTGCGGCGGTGTCGGCTTGATCGCATAGAACATCACGGGCAGATTTTCGACGAAAATGCGAAAAAGCGGATCCGACGGAGTTACCGGAACTCCGTTTGCCGGGATCTTGATCTGATCGGAAAAGGACATAGGCCGACTGTCGGAAGGGAATATGCTTTGAACCAAACGCCCTATTTTACGGGACTTGAATGACTATGATCGTAGGGATACGCCGCGAAATGTTGAGCGATTTACATCATCGAACGGCTTAGGAAATGGGCGCTCGATATACGAACGCAATAAAAGATTAACATAGTTGTGCTCTGATTGCCATCGTTTTTTACGCTATTAAATGATGGTTTGTGTTCATTCTCCGGCAGGCTTGCGGCGAAGCGGCCCCAAAAGCTATCATCAAAACAAATTCACTGGATCTCCGTATCAATACAGTATGAAAACTAAGGCTCTTGTCGTTTCGTGGGTTCTCCTATTGCCTTTCCTGGTGACTGCCCAAGGCAGTTATCAAAAGCCTCCCAAAGAGGTGCTGGATCTTCTGAATGCTCCGGCAATACCGGCTTCCAGCATTTCGCCGGCGAGGGACAGGATCGTTCTGCTTGAACCGCTGCGTTATCCGCCGATATCTGAATTGGCCCAGCCGATGCTGCGTATCGCGGGTTTGAGGATCAATCCGCTCACAAACGCACAGCACAGGCAGCCGTATTCTGTTAAGGTGACGCTCAAGAACGTCGCAGACGGCAAGGAAACGCCTGTCGCATTGCCGGCGGGAGCACAGATCGTATCGCCGGCGTGGTCGCCTGACGGCAAGTACATTGCTGCGGGAAACATTACGCCTGCCGGCGTCGAACTTTGGATCATCGACACTGCGACCGCTAGAGCCAACAAGGTCAAGGACGTTTTCATAAACACCGCATTCGGCGGCTTTAGCTGGGAAGACGCAAACACGCTTTCCGCAAATTTGGTCCCGAAGAAACGCGGGCCTGCCCCGCCTTACCGCGACATTACACCGACCGAGCCGAACATTCAGGAGACTTCCGGGCGGACCGGCGTTATCCAGACGTTTCAAGACCTGCTCAAGAGCCCGAATGACGAGCGTTTGTTCGAATATTACTGCTCGTCGCAGATCGCTCTGATCGAGGCTAACGGAAAGGTCAAAGAGGTTGGGCCGGTCGGGCTTTATGACAGTATGGGAATGTCGCCTGACGCCAAATATATCCTTGTTTCGCGTATCCAGCGTCCTTTTTCGTATCAGTTCCCGTTCTCGCGATTTCCAAAAGTGGTCGAGGTCTGGGACCTTGAAGGCCGTGTGGTCAGCCGTGTGGCAAACATCCCGCTTCAGGACAATCTGCCTGCACAAGGCGTTCCGACCGGCCCGCGTCAGGTCAACTGGATCCCGACCGAGCCGGCAACGCTTGTTTGGGCCGAGGCATTGGATGGGGGCGACCCGAATACCAAAGCCGCACACCGCGACAAGCTGATGAAGCACGCTTCGCCGTTTTCGGGTTCGCCGGCGGAGATGCTGAAGGTCGAAAAACGGCTTCAGGGCCGAGCGTTCGGCGAAAAGCAGGGAACGATGTTCTTTTACGATTTTGACCGCGATACGCGTCGCCGCCGTATGTTCATGACTGACTATCGCGACCCGGCGAACATCACGATGCTGTCCGACCTTAACGTAAACGACCGCTACAATGATCCCGGACAGCCCGTTACGAAGACCCGAATTGACGGAACGACCGTTGTTCGTCAGAACGGCGATGAGATCTTTTGGAGCGGTATCGGTGCCTCTCCGCAGGGCGACCGGCCGTTCTTTCGCAAAATGAACCTGAAGACCAGGGAAGTCACGGAGATCTGGCGTTCGGGAACGGAAGAATACGAGTCCTTTGCCGGAATGATCGATGACGAGGGCTTTCAGTTCTTTACTCGAAAGGAGTCGCTGACCGAACCGTCGAATCTTTACCTTCGCCAGGTCTGCCCGCCTGGAAAGACCTGTACCGCGTTGGCATATCGCCAGATCACAGAGTTCAAAGACCCTTCACCGCAGCTTCGCGGCATCACAAAACGGCTCGTCACATACAAACGGGCTGACGGCGTCGATCTTTCGTTCACGTTGTATCTGCCGCCGGGTTACAAAGAGGGAACTCGGCTGCCGACGCTCGTTTGGGCATATCCGCTCGAATTTACAGACGGCTCGACCGCAGGGCAGGTTTCCGGATCGACAAATCGTTTTACGCAGTTTGGCGGCACGTCCCATCTGTTTTTCCTTTTGCAGGGTTATGCCGTACTCGACAATGCAACTATGCCGATCGTCGGCGACCCGCTGACGGTTAACGACACTTTCGTGAAACAGATCGTCGATTCGGCACAGGCAGCCGTCGATAAAGGCGTTGAACTCGGCGTGGTCGATCCCGACCGTGTCGGCGTCGGCGGACACAGCTATGGTGCGTTCATGACCGCAAACCTGATGGCACACAGCCGTATTTTCCGTGCCGGCCTCGCTCGCAGCGGTGCCTACAACAGGACTCTCACGCCTTTCGGATTCCAATCCGAACGCCGAACTTTCTGGGAAGCTCCGGAGGTTTATTCGAAGCTTTCGCCGTTCTTTTATGCCAACAAGATAAAGGATCCCATACTGTTCATCCATGGCGATGCGGACAACAACACGGGCACATTCCCGATGCAGTCTGAACGTATGTACGCGGCGATCGCCGGCAACGGCGGCACGGCACGCCTAGTGATGCTACCGCTCGAATCGCACGGCTATGTCGCACGCGAATCAACAGAACACACGCTTTACGAGATGCTGAATTGGTTCGACAAATACGTTAAGAACGCGAAGCCGCGTGACACCAAATAGGAAATACGAATGAAAAGAACGATCGCACTATTTATCTGTCTTTGCTACTCCATTTCAGTCGGGGCTCAGACGATGCCGCCGGACGGAGACTCGAAACTGTGGGCTCAGGCGCTGAAGATCCACAAAAAAGCCATAATCATTGACGGCCACAACGACATCACCGGCCCGATGATGGATATGGACTTCAACCTTGCCGATGATTCGACCGGGCGGCTGCAGTCCGGCGGCGATCCGATGCATACCGATATCGCACGCTGGAAAAGAGGCGGCATGACCGGGCAGTTCATGTCGATCTATGTTTCCGGCAACACGCTTCGTACGGGTGGATCGATGCGGCGTGCAATGGAGCTGATCGACGTAACCAACCGTGAGATCGAGCGTCACGGCGATCTGGTCAAATGTACGACCGCCGCCGAGATCCGTCAGGCAAAAAAGCAGAACAAGATCTGTCTGCTGATGGGCATTGAGGGCGGTTATGCGATCGAAAACTCGCTGTATGCTCTCCGCAATTTCTACCGCCTCGGCATCCGCTATATGACGCTGACTCACAACGTCACGCATGATTGGGCGGACGCTCACAACGACGAAAAACGAAATAACGGTCTGTCCGATTTCGGAAAGGAGGTCGTTCGTGAGATGAACCGGCTCGGAATTCTCGTCGATATCTCGCACGTTTCCGAAAAGGTGATGCATGATGTGCTCGACGTTTCCAAAGCACCGCTGATCGCGTCGCATTCGGGGGCTCGCGGCGTTGCGAATCATACGCGAAATGTCCCGGACGACGTTCTTAAACGCCTTCCGAAGAACGGCGGCGTGATCATGGTGGTTTTCTATCCCGCTTTCCTAGACGAACGCACGGCAAAGGAGCAGAGCGAACGCTCGGCACGTCTGCGCGATCAGCTCGCTGCATTGCGCGAACAATACAAGAATGACGACGCGGCGTTTTTCGCCGCCCGTGACAAGCTGTACGCGGAAAATCCGATCTACATCGCCGACTATAAACGCATCGTCGATCACATCGACCACATAAAACGCGTCGCGGGCATCGAACACGTCGGGCTTGGCTCGGATTACGACGGCGTGCCGTACCTCAATCCGCCGATGAAAGGCGTCGAGGACCTGCCGCTTGTGACCTACGAGATGCTGCGCCGCGGCTACACTGAAAAGGAAATTCTGATGGTTCTCGGCGGTAATATGCTCCGCGCGATGGAACAAGCCGAACGACTTGCCCGCGGCACGCGAGTCTCAGCCGACGGCAGTTTGGTGAAGTTCAAGAAATAAACCAACTCCAAGGTTGAATGAAAAGGCGGCCCGATGGCCGCCTTTTTAAGTTCGTTTCGACATTTTTGTAATGCCTGCCTAAGTTATGATGACGGCCGCCCGCTTACGCAGACGGTTCTGGCCTAGGCGCCGGCGCCGTGGCATTTTTTGAATTTTTTGCCGGAGCCGCAGTAGCAGGGTTCGTTCGGTTTTACCTTTGGTGTATCGCGGACGAACGGTGTGTGGCGTGCGGCCTCGGCACCGGCGGCTTCGGCGGTTCCCATCGCACCGGTGAAAGCCATTCCGGCGGCCTGTCGGCGTGCACGCTGCATTTCGAGGCGTGCGAGGCGTTCGCGTTCTTCCTGTTCGTCCTGCGAGACGACCTGCAGATTGAACAGTGCTTTTGTCGTGTTCGTGTCGATGCGGTCGAGCATGTCCTGGAACATATCGAACGACATCTTCTTGTATTCGACCAACGGATCTTTTTGACCGTAACCGACGAGCCCGATACCCTGTTTTACGTGGTCGATCGACAGCAGGTGGTCTTTCCACTGGCTGTCGATAATGTTGAGCATGATGTAGCGTTCATACGCACGCAGACTTTCGGCACCGGCCAGCTTTTCTTTCTCTTCGTATTTCTTCTTCGCTTTCTCCCAGATAAGCTCCTGGATCTCGTCCGGGTTCATCCTCTTGAAATCGACGCCCGCATCGCGTGCCGGATCGATATCGTAAATGCTCTCGATCTCAGCGGCGTAGGTATTGATGTCCCACTGATCCGGCGAAATGGTCAGGCTCAGCATCGAATCCGTCAGGTCGTGAAGCAGGTCGCGTGCTACGCCGTTGTCGCCGAGCAGGTATTCGCGGTGCTCGGGCTCGAACATCAGCTGCCGCCTGAGGCCGTAAATGGTCTCACGCTGTTTGTTCATCACATCGTCATATTTGAGGACGTGCTTACGCGTTTCAAAGTTGCGTGCCTCGACGGCTTTTTGGGCACGTTCGATCTGCTTCGAAACGGTCTTTGATTCGATGGCGACGCCTTTTTCCATGCCCAGCCATTCCATCATCGAGCGGACCTTGTCCCCAGCAAAGATACGCATCAGATCGTCTTCCAGCGAAAGTACGAACCGCGACGAGCCCGGATCGCCTTGACGTCCCGCACGTCCGCGAAGCTGATTGTCGATGCGGCGGGATTCGTGGCGTTCCGTACCCAAAATGTGCAGCCCGCCGACAGCCTGCACCGCCTTCGCCTCTTCAGCGACGACGGCTTTCGCCTTGCGGAGCTGCTCCGCGAACTGTTCTTCCGAAGCCTCGTCCGGATTGATCTCCATCCGTTTCAGATATTCGCGGGCAAGGAATTCCGGGTTGCCGCCGAGCAAGATGTCCGTACCGCGGCCGGCCATGTTCGTCGCGATCGTGACGGAGCCTTTGCGGCCCGCCTGAGCGATGATCTCGGCCTCGCGTTCGTGATACTTTGCGTTGAGGACGTTGTGCGGTACGCCTATGGCTTTGAGCTTTGCCGCGACCAGTTCGGAATTCTCGACCGAAACCGTACCGACTAGCACCGGCTGGCCACGTCCGTGAAGTTCTTTGATCTCTTCGACCACGGCATCCCATTTTTCCGGCAGCGTGCGGTAAATGACGTCCGATGTGTCCTTTCGGATCATCGGCATGTTGGTCGGTATCTGCACGACATCGAGGCCGTAAACCGTCTGAAATTCTTCTGCCTCGGTCTCTGCTGTACCGGTCATGCCCGCAAGCTTTTCGTACATGCGGAAATAATTCTGCAGTGTGATGGTTGCGAGCGTCTGATTTTCGCGTTCGATCTTAACGCCCTCTTTCGCCTCGACTGCCTGATGGAGGCCGTCGGACCAGCGGCGGCCCTGCATCAGGCGGCCGGTGAAATCGTCAACGATGATGACCTCACCTTCCTGCACGACGTAATGATGGTCGCGTTTGTAGAGCGTGTGTGCTTTGAGAGCCTGCTCGACGCAGTGCAGCAGGTCCATGTTCGACGGATCGTAAAGATTGGACACGCCCAGCAGACGCTCGGCCTTTGCAACGCCCTGTTCGGTCAATACTGCAGAGTGATTCTTTTCATCAACGAGGTAGTCGCCCGTCGTGACCTTTGTCTCTTCGTCCTTATGGCCTTTTTCCAGCCGCGGAATGATCTCGTTCGCGGTGTAGTATTTGTCCGTTGCCTCGTCCGAAGCACCTGAAATGATGAGCGGCGTACGAGCCTCGTCGATCAGGATCGAGTCAACCTCGTCAACGATCGCGAAGTAATGATCGCGTTGGACGAGCGACTCGACGTCGAACTTCATATTGTCGCGAAGATAATCGAATCCGAATTCGTTGTTCGTACCGTAAGTGATGTCACACGCATAAGCCTCTTTGCGTTCGACATCATCCATGTCGTTCTGGATGCAGCCGACCTTGAGCCCGAGAAATCGATGGATCTTGCCCATCCACTCGGCGTCGCGAGAGGCGAGGTAGTCGTTGACCGTGATGACGTGGACGCCGCGGCCCGTGAGTGCGTTCAGATACGACGGAAGAGTCGCGACGAGCGTTTTACCTTCACCCGTTCGCATCTCCGAAATACGGCCCTGATGCAGGGCGACGCCGCCGATCATCTGCACGTCGAAATGCCGCATTCCGGTGGATCGGCGCGAACCTTCGCGGACCGTCGCGAATGCTTCGGGAAGTATCCGGTTCAGGGCTTCTTGCTCTGCCTTGCGGCGTTCGGTCTTGTCGTCGATGCCGTCTACGGCGTCGGCGACGATCTGTTTGAACTTCGCGGTCTGTGCCGCAAGCTCGGCGTCTGAAAGCTTTTCAATGCGGGCTTCCCAATCGTTTATCGCCTGGATCGTGGGTTTTACGTTCTTCAGGAACAGGTCACTGCTCGTTCCGAAGATCTTCTTAACTAACTTATCTGCAAAACTGTTAACTGCCATGATTCCTCTATGGTGCGGCCGCTCTCTGCTCGTTCAAGGCAAATGAGGCTTGATGACCTAACTTGCCTGATCGTTCCGCAAAGGGAAACCGCGTGAAATGTTTGATTTAGTTGCGCGGCGGGCATCGGCCGGGCCGCATTGATGGTGCAGTAAAGGAAGAAAGGGCTAGATGCCCGCTCGGGCGAGTTTCAGGACAGTGATCTTTGCCGTCAGCGATTCTGCTGCCGTATGCCGCGTCGAAGTATGATTCGGCGCATTCAGCGCAAACTCAACGGTATCCGGCAGCTGTATGGAGTTGGCTGCAGCGGTATAAAGGCTGCTGAAAAAACTGTCGAACGTGAAAAGGACAGACCGGTCCTCTGATCCAGGCGACTCGACAGATTCTGTTACCTCGGGATCTTTGTCAAGGTCGTCGGTGGTCTCGATCTCCTCAGAGATGTCGAAGCTACGGGTAAGAGCGGCCTGCTGTGAAATGACGCCGGGCGAAGCTCCCGAAACGATCAGTCCAAGGTACACGCCGAGTGCGGCGAGAAAAATAATTGAATTTTGCGAGGACTGTTTCGTCAAAGCCTATCTGAGCAAGTTTTCTCTTATTTGCGGGCGTCGTTCGATTCTTCGCGTGTCTCTACGTTCGAACTCGGCTGCTTTTCCTGCAGCTTTTTCGCTTGGGCTTCTGTAAGCCGGCGATTAATCATCTCTTGTGCGACGGGTTTTGGCAAGGCGAAATTGAGTACAAAGTTCTTGCCCTCGGCCACGACCTGCGCACCGTCGAGCAGCGTCTTCTCGTCGCTGGGATTCTTCACTGCACCCTTACCGAACATTATATAGCCGTTGAGGCCGCTCTGAACGAGGCGGGCCCTTTCAACGGTCTTCTGCTCGGCGACGATCCTCGCGATGATCTGTTCGTCGTTCTGTACCAGCGTTAACGTGAGCTTTTCGACGTCGAGGCTTCTCAGATACGTCAAGAATCCGCTGTCGCCGACCGCTTCGATCGCCAACTTGGCAACGTCTATCATTTCCGGGTTGCCTTGCTGTTTGGTAACGTCAAACTTTGACTTTTCGCGGTCAAGTTTGCCGTCCTTTGTCAGCACTCCGTTCAAAACAACGACAAAAGGCTCGTTGAGGTCGATCTCCTTCGCGGCCCATTTCGACGCTATATCGTCCGCAAAATCCGTCAGCGGCTTTCGGTTTATCTCGATCGAAGTAAGAGCATCGGTCGATAGCGGCGTCGGATCCGGGCTCGGGTTCACGGCAACGGTGCCGTTCTCGTCTTCCTCGCCATTCTCAACAGGCGAAGGCAGCGGCTGTGGGCGTGTGACCCGTCCGCCGGGCGTTCGTTTGCGGCCCGTCGTAGCGGGCGGCGGTGTGTTGCCTGAATTGCCGAATGTCGGCAGATCGCCTTCAATTACGTTGGGATTTGATCGCGGAGGCGTCGGCGGCGTGTCGATCAGGCTGCGGCCCGAAGGCGGCGGCAAATACGGAGTATTGCTGAAATTCGGAAAATTGCCGGCAAGGCTGCCTCCTTCAGTATCATCGACGGATTCTGCGAACATCTCAGGATTTGAGATCTGGAAGTAGCCTTCCGGGTACGAGATCGGCGGTGTTGCCCCCGTAACGTCAACAAAGGTCACTTCAACGTCATCGCCCAGCTTGGTGCGTTCATAGGCGACATCCACATAATCACGTTCGGTGCCGAAGAGCAGTGAGCTTACGTACACGACGTCCAGGGCCTGGCAAACACGGCCAACCAACGGGCTGTCACAGCCTTTCATCGTGAGAAGCGAGGTTTGCGCCGCGATGGCTATCGCCAGTACATTGACGACAAAGGACGCCGCCAGTATCTTCGCGATACGCGGGGAAAATTCCCAGCTCCTGATTTCGTACTTATAGAACAGGTCGCCTTCTTCCTGAGGAGAGACGACCGGTTCGGGCTCATAGATCGATTGCTCAAACATAACTTTCGTCCGATCGGGTTTTGCCGCAAAAAACCAAACAAAACGGCTGACCTAAGTTAGACGCAGATGCCCCGCAAAACGTTGCGAAGCAAACTTTGATACTAGCACCTCAGACAGCCATTTGGAAAGATTAGACTTTCCGTTCACAAACAAATAACATTCCGTTAATGCCCCGCCGACGTTCCCGCGACAACAGACCGAAACGCCCGTCTCGGCGTCCGGATATTGAACGAAGAAACAAACGAAATATTGCACGCGAAAGTTCGCCGCAGGAACGCAGCGAAAATTTCACCTTGAAGCATATGCAGGCGGTCGAACGCCTACTTGATGGGATCGGTGTTCCTGAACCGCAGCCTTTTAAGCCCGATCCGTTTCAAATAGAGGCTCTTGCGGCGATCGAACACGAGGACGTGCTCGTTACGGCGCCGACCGGCAGCGGAAAGACCTGGATCGCCCGTGAGGAAATACGCAGAATTCTCGAATCGGGCCGGCGCGCTTGGTACACGACGCCTTTAAAAGCCCTAACGAACTCGAAATATACCGAATTCTCGGACGAATTCGGTGCTGAGAACGTCGGCATTCTGACAGGCGACCGCAAGGAGAACTCAGACGCCCCGCTGATCGTCGGCACGACGGAGATCTACAGAAACCAGCTTTTCGACGCTTTGCGGGAGGGCTTTGATGTGCGGGCGGATTTCGTAATTCTGGATGAAGCTCATTACCTCGGCGACGAGAGCCGCGGCCACGTTTGGGAAGAGGCGATCATGCTGTCGCCGCCGCGAATACGGCTTTTGCTGTTGTCTGCAACCGTCGGCGGCGCCGATGAATTCGCGGCGTGGATCGCGGAGGTCCGCGGATCAAAGGTCCGCGTTGTTTCGGCAGGGCCTCGGCCTGTCGAACTGCGTGCGGCGTACCTTTCTCCCGAACTCAACCTTTACCCGCTGCTCGACGAGACCGGCAAATTTGACCGCGGGATCGACAAGTTCTCAAAAAAGCCCTCAAATGGTTTCCGCCGCCGAAAAAAATACTAAAAGGCGGTCTCGGGACTTTCCGAAAACCGCCTTCTGATCCAAAAATGATCTTGTGCTGCTACTTCAGGCCGCCGAGCAGAATATCAATGTCGGTCTGCTGAACCGGAACAGAAACGTTCACGACATTACCTTTCGACGACATTTGCGCTCCCTTTAGAATGCGGCCGTAAACCTGCTGATCTTGGCGTTTGGAATTGCCGAAGATGGCGTTTCCAACAAATTGCAGTCCTGCGAGCATGTCTTTAAGTGCGAGTGCCTGTTCGGCTTTTGCGGTCGTCGCGGATAGGTTCAGTTTCGCTCCTATCAGGACCATATCGAGATTGCCGTTCAATTGCCGAATGGACGAAACATTCTTTCCGAGTTCGTCATTATCCGCCGGAAGCAAATTGCTCAACATGCCCGCGTTCTTGATCGTGAACG